>NZ_JACJFB010000010.1:0-162121 GCF_014164325.1 Pseudoalteromonas sp. SG43-4
TTTAATCGAGAAAGTGGTGCTTATCAGGGTAAACGGATGATACGAGGTGGACGGCCAAAAATTAGAACCGCAATGTATATGGCAATGATGTCAGCTATCCAATGTAACCCTAAATTTAAAGCTATATATCATCGGCTAGTCGCGGCAGGGAAACCTAAAAAAGTTGCTATTATTGCCTGTATAAGAAAGCTTATAGTAATCATAAATTCTATGGTGAGGGATGGTGTCATGTGGGATCCTAAAATGGTTTGAAATTAGGAATTGACACCATAGTCACTTGTTATATTTACTAAGTTTAGTTCTTTAAATATTAACATTTTAATCCTTTAATTTTTATCCTTTAGTAACTATACCACTCACTATGTGGCCCCTTCAAGGGAACATTAGCTGAATTTTATTCCATTTATATTATTCCTTTTCTATCAATATTTGTCAGTAAGCATTGGCAACTGTGTAAGTTTGATCGTCACAGTGCTTATATTTATTTTAAAAAGTAATTACCTGACTATAAATTAATTAAGCGAATTTATATAAAATAGAAGTGATATTTCATCCTATAATATCTTGTTGTTTTAAGTAGGTCTCAGCCTCATTAGTATGGGGCTTAAATGCTTTCCAACGGCCAATTGCTTTATTGTTGAGTGGTTGGCGTACTTGCACCTTGCTTGCGGTAGAAACCGGAGCGGTATTTAAGTGAAAATCTATACATTGTTCTTGCCACTCTAAGTTACAAAAGCTGACTAACTCTTTTATTTGTTGCTCGGGCTGTGCGACTAACTCTTCGTATTTTACTAATTTTATATTGTTGTGTTGCATGCTGAAGTGCTGCATTAGCTTGTAAAAACGGCTGTAAAATTTTGCAGTGTCGAGTAAATCGAGCGAGTACGCGTAGTAGGGGTTATTAATGGTAAATAACTGGCGATAGTTACCAATACACGTGTCCATAGGGTTGCGCAGCATGCAAATAATCTTAGCGTTTGGTAGTGCTTTGGTTATTAAGTCGATATAAAAAAAGTTAAACGGGAGCTTATCAATAAAGTGCTTATGGCTGCCTGTTATTACGCGTGTTGCGTTTAAATAGGTTGACCCAAGCTGATTAAAATCAAGCTCGTAGGCTTTACTGAGTGTTTGAGTGTCGAGTACATGCGGTGTTTGCGTTTGGCTTAGCTTTTTAACACTTAGGCCAAAGTCTTGTAATTCACCGGCTGATTGCACGTCGCTGTGGCTCGATAAAATACGCTCAACCAATGTGGTGCCAGAGCGGGGCATGCCTAATACAAAAATAGGCTCTGCCGTTGGGTTACCTTGTACTCGCGCTTGTGTGTGCTGTTCACTTAAGAGTTTAATATGTTCAAATAACTCAGTTGAGCTTTTATGATCAAACGGCTGTACAGCACGTTTTGCTACTTTACCTTGCTCTAACGCGGTAAAAGCGTCTGAAAACTCACCAATATCTTGATACTCTTTAGCTAAAGCATGGCCAATATGCAGTTTTGCATCGGGGTGTGTTACTTGCTCAAACACGTTTTTTAAGCGTTCAATATGATTGTTTTGTGTACTTACTTTAGTTAAATCACTTAATGCAAAATGACTTTGATGGTGCAGCTGGTTAAGCGCTATGGCATTTTCAAAAGCGTGTTGGGCTTTATCAAATAGCCCTAAAAACTTAGCACTTACACCGTAGTTATAATAAAACGGTGGTTGAGCTTTGTTAGCTGCTGTAGACAGTGTAATAGCGCGCTCAAAGTAGTTAAGTGCTTGCTCGTGAATACCTGCTTGAGTAAGTGCAACGCCGAGTGTGTCGGCATCAAGTGCTTTAGTTATTTGCTTTAATGGCACCGATAGTGCGGTGTTTTTTGCTTTTTGTAATTCGCCAGTAAGTGCGTAACATTTAGCAAGTTGCGCGGTATATTCAATACTTTTGCTAAGGGTGAGGGCTTTTTCGATGAGCTTTATTGCTTTGTGTATTTGCCCAACAGTTAAATTAACCATGGCCAGCAAAAAATACCCATCAGCAAAGTCTGGTTTGAGTGTAACTAACTCCACTAGGGCTTTGTGTGCTTGCTCTATTTTACCTTGGTTTAGGGAGTGTATTGCGCTTTGATGAAGTTGCTTTAAATTTGGCTGCATGGTTTTTGGTAATTATTTTGTGAAAGAAAATAAAAAGGCTCAAATAAATTTGAGCCTTAAAACATTGTTTAAAAATTACTATAAATTATATTTCAAATTTGTAGTTAAATTTAACACCTACCGTAAGCGGGCGATTAATGTAATGGCCGTAGTTACGTTGTATGTCGGCACCATTTGCTGATGTTATATCGGCATCTGAACGACGAACGGATGTAACCGCGTATTTGTTGAATAGGTTATCAACATATAGGGTAGTTGACCATGCATCAGCTGTTAATTTAGCTGATATATTACTTAAGCTGTAACCTGGTAGTGTTTCGCCGTTATCACGAAGCCCTACTCTTGAAAGCACGTCGCTTTGCGCAGTTAAACCGTAGTTAATATCAAGCGTTTTGTCGTTAAACACGTCTGTTTGATAGTTTACACCCATCGAAAATTGATTTTCAGGTGAGCCTGGTAAACGGTCGCCGTCTTCTGCGCCATCGGTACCATCGGCATTAAACAAAAATGGTGCGTCTGATGTTAGCTCTGCTTTTGTGTAGGCATAAGTTGCGTAAACTGAAAACGAGTCAGATAAAATGGCACGGGTCGAAATTTCTACCCCTTTTGCATTAGCGCTGCCTGCGTTTGAAAGGTACGTTAATTGACCTATATCTGTAGCGCCAGTGATTTGCGCATCATCCCAATCTACGTTAAATAACGCGGCGTTAAAGTGTAGCTGGCTTCTAAACCATGTACTTTTAAAGCCTAGCTCGTAGTTTGTTGTGGTGTCGGCTTCATATAATAATTCGTCAGGTTTACCACAACCTGTTTGTTGATCCTCAACAATTGGATCAGGACAAGACACTAAACCGTTTGAACCACCAATTCTAAAGCCTTCACTTACTGTTACATAACCCATTACTGAATCAGTAAATTGATATTTAGCATTAAATTTAAATAAGTTACCGTTATCGCCAGCGTCATCTTTTTCGTATGCAACGGTGATGTCGTCAGGACCCGCACCACCGTACAATGTATTGGCTAGTGGGAAGTCAAAAGCTGCTTGCGACTCTACATCGTATTCGTAAAAACGGGCACCAATGGTAATATCTAATTTGTCGGTTACTTGATAACCAACTTCACCAAATAGTGCAGACTCAGTGACTTTACTTTTTGTAAGCTCTAAGTATTCTAATGAGTCAGGTCTTAGCTGCTCGCCACCAAAGTTATCAATAGCGAATTGGTCAAACCCAGGGGTAAACTCTCGGCTTGACGCTTCGGTTTCTGTTTTGTTGTAAAAGCCACCCACAATCCAGTTAAAGTCGCTGTCGCCTTGCGACACTAAGCGAATTTCTTGAGTGAAGGTATCTTCTTCGTCTATTTCACGGGTAAACGTTGAAAACGAAGGGAATTCTTCATAGCCGTAATCAAGACGAATAAGTAAGTCTGTTTGATCGCGTTGACCGTCGGCATCAAAGCTCGAAATACCGGTTGCCGATACTAGCTCTGCAAAACCTAAATCGGCTTTTAGTTCAAGGCTTAGTAATTGATCTTTTTTCTCGCGCGGCTCTTCAAAGCGATAAGCTGACTCGTATTTACCTATTACGTCGCTTAAACCGTTGTTTGCATTAAGGCTATTGTAATGAACAATCGAGCGGCCTTCACTGTCTTGGTTTTGATAAAAGTAGTTAAGCGTACCTTCAAACGATTCATTTGGTTTAAAGCGAACAGAAATACGACCTGTAGTGGTGGTTTCGCCGTTGGCGTCTTTTACATTTTTAAGGTTGTTATTAACTGCTGAGCTATCGCTCCAATCTGGATCTGGCAGTGATACGCCAGATTCACGCACTACATAACCGTAATCGATAAAACCGGGGTCTTCATATACGTTTAAGCTGGCGCGTACTGCTAATTTATCTTCAATAATAGGAAGGTTAAATATAAAACCGCCTTCGCCACCTAAAGAGTCACTTTCTTTTGTTTGAAACAGGTCGCCGTAAACTTCAAGAGATGTAAAATCAAGCTCAGGCTGTTTAAGCATGTAGCGAATTGCACCGCCTAATGTGCCTGCACCATAAAGGGTGCCTTGTGGCCCAATTAATACTTCAACACGCTCAATATCTACTAGGCGCATATCTACCGAAACAGGAATTTCGTTAATGTAAGTAGATACTGTGCCGCCATCTGATGATGGACCAGACGAGTTTGTATTTAAACCACGAACAATAATAGGCGAGCCTGAGCGCCCACCTTGATCGGTAATTGTTAAACCAGGTACCCAGCGCGCTACATCCGCAAGCTCACTGATATTTTGATCTTTCATTATATCAGCATCAAGGGCTGTAATATTTAGCGGTGCATTTTGCACCGAGCCGCTGCGCCTTGTTGCTGTAACTTCAATTACTTCGAGTGATTTGTTTTTAGCTGCAACTTCTTCTTGAGCAAGTGCGGCATTAGGCAATAAAAATACGCTAGAAACAGCGCTCGAAATAGCCAAGGTTAACAAGCTTGGTTTAAACATAAAAAGTGATCCCCAGTTCAAATGTTTTACATTAGTAAATTAAGTTAAGCAGTTTATCAGGGAGTGAAGTAGCTGGGAATATTTAAATTGAATTTTAATTCACTTTTATAGAATAAATATAGCTTGTTTTCGGGGTTTTTATTTGGTTAATAGGCAATACAAGCAATAGCTTAGTGGAATTAGGTACAGTTAGATTAAAAATTAAACCCTTGTTTAAAGGTAAATAGTCATTCGTATTTTAAAGGTGGTGTTATGACGTGCTCGTTAAACAAATTATTACATTAAAATTAATATTTCATAATGTCATTACTTATACTTTTATTAGCACTATTAAAGTGTATTTTGATCCCCATTAAGGATGTTAAGTCGCCATTATTAGTGACAGTTTAAGTTATTGAGTGAGCGTGTTTGATTGCCGCTTCGTATTCTCTTTTTTATTTTGTCCGCACTTTTTTGTGCGTGTTTTTAAGGATTAACAATGAGCCAACTATTTTCGCCTTTATCACTTGGGCAAGTAACGTTAGATAACCGTATTATTATTGCACCCATGTGCCAGTATTCAGCAAACAATGGCGCTGCTAGCGATTGGCATACTATTCATTTAGGCCAATTGAGTTTAAGCGGTGCTGGGTTACTTATTTTAGAAGCAACAGCAGTAAACCCTGAAGGGCGTATTAGCTACGGCGATTTGGGGCTTTGGAATAACGAAACCCAACAAGCACTAGGCAAAAGCCTAAAAGCAGTAAGGCAATACAGCCCTATGCCTATTGGTATTCAGTTAGCGCATGCTGGACGCAAAGCATCAACTGAAAAACCATGGGACGGTGGCGATGCCATTGCACCTGATGATGTAAATGGCTGGCAAACGCTCGCACCTTCGGCAATTGCGTACGACGCTAACAGCCCAGTGCCAAAAGCAATGAGCCAATCTGACATAGATTCACTAATTAAAGATTTTGTAAGTGCAGCTAAACGCGCTGATGAACTCGGCCTTGATTTAATCGAGCTTCATGGTGCGCACGGTTACCTGTTACACCAGTTTTTGTCGCCACTTTCAAACAAGCGAGATGACAACTACGGTGGCAGCCTAGAAAACAGAATGCGCTTATTACTTGATGTGTTTAAAGCGGTAAGAGCGGTATTCCCCAGTAATAAAGCAGTGGGTGTGCGTATTTCGGCAACCGATTGGGTTGAAGGTGGCTGGGATTTAGATCAATCGATAGTGCTTAGTAAAGCGCTTGATGAACTAGGTTGTGATTTTATTCATGTAAGTACGGCGGGCCTAAGCCCAGAGCAACAAATACCAGTTAAACCTAATTTCCAGGTACCGTTTGCAACAGCCATAAAAGAAGCGGTTAAAATGCCTGTTATAGCGGTGGGTTTAATTACACAGGCGCAACAAGCCGAAGATATTATTAGTGAGCAGCAAGCCGATGGCGTAGCACTTGCGCGTGGCATTTTATATAACCCGCACTGGCCGTGGCATGCAGCTGCAGAGCTTGGCGCTACAGTAACTGCACCTAAACAGTATTTACGCTCAAGCCCACATGGGCAGCCATCACCAATAAAATAAAGTTTAGTTTTTTGTAGAAACCCAACCCGCGTTTGCGGGTTGGGTTTTATTATTTTTATAAAGTAGAGACACACATGACCCAAACAGGCGTTTCAGCGCAACCTCTTAGCAATACACTCGTTACTATTATTGCTTTGTGTTGCGGTCTTATTGTTGCCAATATTTATTACGCTCAACCTATTATTGAGTTACTTGCCCCAGAAGTTGGATTAAGTGCGCACAGTGCTAGCCTTATCGTATCGCTTACACAAATAGGCTACGCTTTGGGGTTGTTTTTTTTAGTACCACTAGCTGATTTAGTTGAAAATAAAAAGCTTATGTTGGTCACTCTTGGTGTGTCGTTTTTGAGTTTAGTGGGTACGGCACTTGCTAATTCACCTAATGTAATGCTTATTTTGTGTTTGATGATAGGTATAAGTTCGGTTTCTGTTCAGGTGCTTATTCCACTTGCTGCGCATTTATCGTCTGACGAAAAACGCGGACAAGTTCTTGGTAATATTATGGCGGGTTTGTTGTTAGGTATTTTGCTAGCAAGACCTATATCGAGCTTAATAGCCGATCACTTTGGTTGGCGCGCTGTATTTTACTTTGCAGCAGGGTGTATGGTGTTTATTGCTGGTGTAATTTATTTTGCTATTCCAAGTAGGCAACCAACCCATAAAACAACGTATTTTAAGTTATTAAAATCGCTGAAACAATTAATGATAAGCCAGCCAGTGCTGCGCCAACGTTCACTTTTTCAAGCGTTAATGTTTGCATCGTTCAGCTTATTTTGGACGAGCGTACCGGTTGTGCTTGCCCGTGAGTATGGTTTATCCCAATCAGAAATAGCATTGTTTGCACTAGTGGGCGCCGCAGGTGCTGTAGCAGCTCCTATTGTTGGGCGTTTGGCTGATAAGGGCTATACGCATCAGTTATCGTTACTGGCCAAACTCATTGCAGCACTGTGCTTTTTACCAAGCTTATTTGAGTTACCTTACGGCATTATAGTATTGGCATTAACCGGTGTGTTTATTGATTTTTCTGTGCAGGCCAATATGGTATTGGGTCAACGTGCAGTGTACGCACTAGAACCACAAAGCCGTGCGCGTTTAAACGCTATTTATATGACTAGCATATTTGTAGGTGGCGCAGTAGGCTCGCTTATTGCCAGCCCATTATATGAAGTGGGTGGTTGGACTGGTATTGCACTGGTGGCTACGGGTATGCCGCTTATTTCGTTGATTGGTTATTTGGTTACAACTAAAAAGCAAAGTAAGGCTGTGAGTTAAAAAATTACCGGATACAACACAATAAAGTCACCATGTTGTATGGTGATTTTATTGTGTTGTTTAGGTTAGTTTGGTAGTTAACTAAGTAGCCTGTTTTTTTGCGTTTGAAAACGAGCTACCAACAGATGCAATAATTACAAGCAAAATAGCGAGCCACTGCCATAAAGTAAGCAATTCACCCAGTATAATAAACCCTGCGAGCGAAGCTATTGCAGGCTCTAAACTCATCATTACGCTAAACCCTTGTGAAGGCATGTTACGCAGTGCAACCATTTCAAGTGTGTAAGGCAGTGCGCTTGATAAAATAGCAATACCAATACCCAGTGGGATAATTTCCCATGTAAACGCGGGGCTTTGCATAATGCCACCGTAAGGCACTAGCACTATAGCGGCAACAGTCATGCCCAATGCGACAGTGGCTCCACCAGAGCTTTGTGTGCCGGTTTTTTTACCAAATAATATATAACCTGCCCAACATGCACCGGCACCAAGCGCAAGCGCTACACCTAATGGATCAAGGCTATCTTGCCCGCTCATATCAGGAAGCAGAAGCAAAATACCAGCAATAGCACAGGCAACCCAAAATAAATCACGTTTGCGGCGTGATGAAAATAAGGCAACAGCAAGCGGGCCTGTAAATTCAAGTGCTACACCAATGCCTAGTGGAATGCGTTCAATAGCGTAATAAAACAAAATGTTCATGCCGCCTAAACTTAAACCATACACAATTATAGGAATACGATTACCCGTAGTGGGTAAGTGTTTCCAAGGTTTAAACACTAAGCAAAGTATAAAGGCAGAAAAACCAAGCCTAAGGGCCGTCGTACCCTCAGGGCCAACAATTGGAAAAAGCTGTTTTGCAAACGACGCGCCCGTTTGAATGGTCATCATGGCAAGCAATACACACACGATAGCCAGTAAATAACTTTTTGAAGATGCTTGCATTTTTATCCTTGAGTTGAGTAACTCTATCAATTAGTTATGTAATGCAGGGAGTATAAAAGCTAAACCCACCCGATATTAATGGCGGCATAGTATCTTTTTTTAAATTTATAGGTAAGTGTTTGCGACCAAAAATAACGTAATAAAAAGTATATTAAATAGGGAAGGTAAATAAAGTAAGAGGTAAAGTTAGCAAACAGGCGTTTGCTAACTTTAATCAGTTGATTAAAAGGCCTTAGTGGGCACTTTTATTAACTAAGCCATCAAGCGAGTAGAGGCCTCGTTTTTCATCATTTTTGCGTTTAATTTCTTCAAGTGCACGCGATTCTACAGCGTCAAATAAAGCATTAATTAAGCGGTTAAAATGTTTGTGCATTGCACTGCGCGCTGCATTTGCATCATGCGACTTTAGGGCTGTATAAATAGCGGTGTGTTCATCCATAACGCACTCGTTATTGTTTTTACACACACTGCCATAGTCAGCAACAATTTGTGGATTTGTTAAACGTAAATCCCACAAGTTAGACACTGCAAATTCAAGTGCTTTATTACGCGTTGCTCTAGCTATAATTTCGTGGAACTCACGATCGGCTTGCTCAACATACAGGCCTTTTTCCATAGCAATTAATGTTTTATTTAGTTGCTCTAGTTCTTCTTCTGTAATGCTTTGAGCAGCTAGAGCGGCAATTTCGCCTTCAATTAATGCGCGAGCTTGAGTAAGTTCAAATGCACTGATCTCTTTTGATTTTATAGATGCATTTTTTTGTTCTACTACGTAAACACCAGAGCCAGTTTTAACTTCAACTCGGCCACGTACTTCTAATGCGATAATAGCTTCTCTAATGGTAGGGCGGCTTACATCAAACATTTCTGCAAGTTCACGTTCAGGTGGTAAACGACTCCCAGCAGAAAATTCGCCTTGATTTATTAAAGACTCAATTTTATCAACTATGCGCCAAAATAAGCGACGATTACCCATACTTTACCTTCATTACCTTAAGGAATAATGGCCTCTGGGGCCTATAAGTCAAAACCAACTGTTAATATCAGAGGTTACCTTAAAATTCACTATTATGTCAAAATTCTAACGCGATGTTAGGGTTAAAAACCACTATACACCAACGGTTGCATTCTTGTATTACCAATTTAGTTTAAAATAATGTAATTGGCCAGCTTGATTGGTAATGTTTTTATGTGTTAGGTTAGATTTAAGGTTATTGAGTAATAAATATTGGTAATAAACCGAGTTGGGTTGTCAGTGTTAAGTTTGTTGTAGAAGTATTTGATTGCCCATGGATGGGGATCGCTATTTTAAAGTGTTTTGTAAAATGTGTCGTTGTACGAGAGCTATTTAAGCTTTCTTCTGGGCGTTAGCTGTCGTTGGTTAACGCCCATATTTTATTTAATTAGTCGTTAGGGTACACAACCCCAAGCTGTTTGCGCGCTTCATCAAGAACGCTCATTACGTTACTGGCTAAAATGTGCGTATTAACAGGTGACTCAAGGATATTTTGCTTCACTAATGACATGAAATGCTCAACTTCGTATTTCATAAAGTGCTCATCAAACGGCTGGGATATAATCTCTACATCACCATTATTAGCAATAAATTCCACTTTTTTAAGTTGCGATACGGCTTCTATACGTATGCGCCCAAGCTCGCCTTGTATTTCGGTTATGTTGTCGCCTTGCGATATTTTGGAGTAACTAATAACGGCTTGTTTATCTGCATAGTTTAGTAATACATCGCCCGCACCATCTACACCAGTATCGAGCAATACGCCACTGGCACTCACGCTTTTTGGTGCCCCCCAAAGTGCAATTAATAAATACAGCGGGTAAATCCCTAAATCAACTAAAGCACCATTTGCAAACTCGGGTAAAAATGTGTTTGGGCGTTCTCCATTTTTATACTTATCGTAACGCGATGAGTATTGACTGTACTGGCCAATATATTTACGTGGTGTGCCAATTTTTACCATTGCCTGTTGTAGCTGTTCATAGTTAGGCAAGTGAGAGGTCATCATGGCTTCCATGTAAAGGCGCTGATGCTTTTTTGCTGTAGCTATAATGCTTGCAAGCTCTTTAGAATTGGCAGCTGATGGTTTTTCGCCAAGGACATGTTTACCCGCTTCTAGACACATAACGGCATATTGTTTGTGTAAGCTATTAGGGGCGGCTATGTAGACAGCATCGACATTTTGATCTTGGCAAACTTGCTCGATTGAGGTGAAAATTTTTGCTTGTGCATTTTGTGGGTGTTTGGCTAAAAATGCTTCGCCGCTAGATACTGCGCGCGAGCACACCCCATATAAATTAAAATCGTTTAACGTATTTGCAGCGGCTAACAATGTGTCGCTAATAAAATTGGTGCCAACAATAACAAAGTTCATGCTCACTCCTTAGCTTAAATAAAAATAATAAGAGTATTTAGTTTAACATTTTTTTAGTTCTATATGCTCGAGGAGAACATCCAAACCAGCGTTTAACATTAACACTTAGTGTTGCTTGTTCCTGATATCCTAAAAGCTCAGATATGGTTGAGATTGTAAATTGGTTTTGCGCTAAATAGTGTGCAGCTAAAGCGCGGCGAGTGGCATCTTTTAGTTTTACAAAACTCGTATTATGTTTGATAAGTTCTCGATGCAGAGTACGCGGGTGCATACCCAGCGCAGCTGAAATAGTTTGGTTACTACATTGATAAATAGGAAGCATAGGCCTAATTAGCGCACTAACTTGGTTGGGCAACGGTTGTGTGTGTTCTTTGTTTTTTGCCAAGAAGTTTAGCGCTGCTTGTACTTTATTTAGTTTAGGGTGATCAAGCTCAAGAGTTAAATCACTTTTTGAGATTACAATGCCAGCGCTGTTGCGATGCTCTATAACGTTACAACCAAAGTAAGTGTTATAGGCACGAGTATTAGTACTTAACTTTTTTGGCAAAAATATATTAATTGGTTTACAGCGGTTATTACTCAGCTTTTTAATAACAGCTAATGCTAAACCAATGGTTAGCTCAATGACTTGGTTTATGTGCGGTAATGGTTTTAAATTAATTTCGAATGATAAAAACAAGCTTTTATCATTCTCTAAAGGGTGCGAGTTTAAGCTAAGTGCAGGGCTGTGTAAGTGAAGGTATTTAATAACCCAATTAAGTGCATCACCTAAATTAGTACTACTTTTGGCAGCTATTGCAATATGTCCTAAAATATCAAAATTTTGTCTACTTGCGAGCTTAAGGCCAAAACTAGAGCAATTGAACTTACAAGCACAGTACTCTAAAAGCTCAGCGTAATCTCGATAAGATAAATATTGGTTATCGAGATTTTTAAAGTCAACGTTATTAATATTACAGCTTTGCATTATTTCATGCGGATCGCCGCCAAATTCGCTAATTAGCGTGTCTATACCTTGTAATGACGTGGCTCTGATTAGGCTGCTCATGGTTAACCCCAAATAAGTGATGTCTAAAAATATCAAGTTTTATTGGGTTTTTCTATGCACTATTACTGTTAAGGCCATTTAAAACTTTTATGAAGGTACACCATGAACAATATAACATTTGATTACATTGTGATTGGCGCAGGCAGTGGCGGCTGCGTTATGGCATCGCGATTGTCTGAGGATAAAAATGTCAGTGTGTGTTTAATTGAAGCTGGCGGCAGCGATAAAAATGCATTTGTGCAAATGCCAGCTGGCATAGCAGCGAGTGTGCCTTATGGCATAAATAGCTGGCATTACAATACGGTGCCACAAAAAGAGCTTAATAACCGCTGTGGTTTTGTGCCGCGCGGCAAAGTATTGGGTGGGTCAAGCTCTACCAATGCAATGGTTTATATTCGCGGTAACAAATACGATTACGATAATTGGGCACAGCTTGGTAATGAAGGCTGGGATTTTAAGAGTTTACTCCCGTACTTTATTAAATCTGAGAACAATAAAGCGTTTATAAATAATGAGCTGCACGGAACAAAAGGTCCGCTACATGTACAAGAGCTAAGTAACCCAAGCAATGTAAACCAATATTTTTTAAATGCCTGTGCTGAGCAGAGCGTTAATTTAAGCGACGATATAAATGGCAAAGAGCAAAGCGGCGCGCGTTTATCGCAGGTAACTCAGCACAATGGCGAGCGTTGTAGTGCAGCAAAAGCATATTTAACACCGTATTTAAACCGCCCGAATTTAACGGTATTAACCCATAGCCACGTTAATAAAATAAATGTAACCAATAAGATAGCGCAAGGTGTGCAAATAGAGCGCAATAAAGAGGCTATTAATTTACGTGCTAAAAAAGAGGTAATACTCAGTGCTGGCGCTATTAATTCGCCGCAAATATTAATGCTTTCGGGTATTGGCCCAAAAGAGCAGTTAAGTGCACATAACATTAAGGTTCAGCACGTACTTGAAGGTGTTGGCGCTAATTTACAAGATCACTTAACGGTAGTGCCACTTTATAAATCAAAAACAAGTAAAGGCACATTTGGTATAAGCCCGCATGGCATTGCCAGCATTTTAAAAGGATGCGTTAACTGGTTTAGTAAACGAGAAGGGCGATTAACCAGTAATTTTGCAGAGTCGCACGCGTTTATTAAATTATTTGAAGGCTCGCCAGCGCCCGATGTGCAGCTAGAATTTGTAATTGGGCTGGTGGACGATCATAGTCGTAAATTACACACTGGGCATGGTTACAGTATACACAGCAGTATTATGCGCCCTAAAAGCCGAGGCACGATTACATTAGCAGATAACAACCCGCGTAGTGCACCACTTATTGACCCTAATTACTTAAGCCACCCAGATGATTTAACTGTAATGCTTGCAGGCCTTAAAAAAACACTCGCTATTATGCAAAGCAACGCTTTTGATAACATACGCGGTAAAATGCTCTACCCGCTTGATATAAATAATGATGAGCAGCTAATTGAGTTTATACGCCAAACTGCAGATACCGAATATCACCCGGTCGGGACATGTAAAATGGGGCAAGACTCAATGGCAGTGGTAGATACTAATTTACGAGTACACGGGGTAAGTAACTTACGCGTAGTTGATGCGTCGATTATGCCTACTATTATTACCGGCAACACAAATGCGCCGGTAATTGCGATTGCTGAAAAAGCGGCTGATTTAATTAAACACGAAAACGTATAATTGAATTAACAATAGCAGGGCTATTAATTAGCGATAAAACTCATTTAGCCATTGTTGCCAATCGCTTTCAAGATGTAGCATTTGCTGATGCTTTTTAGCGTTTAGATGCTTGGCTTCGTCCTCGCTTGCCACATAAGGCCCAACGCGGCATAGGGGGCAATGGTTAGATGTTAAGTATGCAGGCTTTGTAAGGCGTGAGCTTAATTCGCTAGTATGTTTATCGAGACTTTTTGGGCTGAAAACGTAAGTTATGCCGCTTGTGTCTTTAACGTGTTTATCGCGGTCAACATTACGAATTTTATAACCTTCAAAATGGCTAATATCAAATGGGATTTGGCCTAAGTAATCTGCGGTTAAACCGTTATTTAAACTCCCCTCTATATTCCATTCTCGATAAGGTTTTACATCCTTTGAGGTGATGTAACAAAGCATTGGCCCATTTTTATCAAGCGCGTATTCGTTAGCGTATTTAATAAATTGGTGCAGTAAAGCGCGGTTTAATACGTTCATACTGGTTTGGCGCGTGTTGTTTTCAAACGCTTCTCGGCCAACAAATGCAGGTATAAGCGGAAACTGAAAAATAACCACATCAAAGCTGTGCTGGTTTTCACTTAGAGCTTGCCAACATGCATGGTTTGTTACATCAAAACTATTAAGTACCTCAACGTTATGCGCTTTTAAGTTGCTAAGTGCATTGTGCTGGTATTTTTGCTCAATAGTAGTTTGGTCATCGTAAGTGGATGCAACCAAAGCTTTTGGCGATAGATGAGTGTAAATAGCGTTCGAAAACGATAAATCGCCATCGCCTACGGTGAGTATTCGCCATTGAGGATTTAAATACATATTTTATTTAGCGTTTATGTTTGTAGCAGTATTATTTATATCGCTATTTGTTTGTGAGTCTTTTGCTAGTAAACGATGAAACGCAAGTCTGGTTTTTAACCCTTCAATAGCGATTTGTTTAATAATAAGATTAAAGGTAATTAAAATGGCAAAGGCAATATGAATAGGGCCGTGAGTAAATCCTGCATCTGTATCGTACAGTGTTAAACCGAATAGCAAAAATAAGACGACTAAAAATATTTCGAGTAATTGACTTGAATAAAAGCTTAAACGACCTTCGCTTTTATGATCTTTTTTAATGCGAATAGCACAAAAAAATGGGATCACTTTGATTTTAAATGCAGCGTTTTTTTCTACGTAGTTTTCGCCAAGTTCGTCGAGTTGTTGGCGTAGTTGGTCAATCATGGTGTGTCCTCAAATAGCAGTGCGCGGATATTACCTTATTACCACGCAATATTTAAGTTTACAGCTGTTATTTAGGGTAAATACTCATACCAATAGTAAGGATATGACACACAAACACAACAGAGGTAAGTACAAAGCGCATTTTTTGATAATCTTTATGATAGGTTTGCCATTGCGGCGTGGCTTTTTCAAATAAAAGTACTAACCAAAAACTAGCACCTAACCAAGCGAGTGCCCACTCAACAGGTAAAAATGATAAAAATGGTATAGGTATTACAGGCGCAACAGCTTTTATCGCATTGTTATAAGTTTGCTCTCCGGCGCGCCATAAGTTACCCGCCATAAATGCTAAAATGGCGATACTGTAAAAAGTAAAAAACTCCAAGTTAAGACTATTACTGCCAAACATGAGAGGCCAACCTACACACCCTAAAAACGGGATTAAGCCTAGGTAACCTAGCTGTATATGGTTAACAAATTTTTCCATTACGGTGTGCCTTATATTTAATAACTTATTTGAAGCGCGGCTATTGTAGCAGTATTGCGATTAGCGGTCTTAATAATTCGCCAGCGTTTACAATTCACATAATGCATACGATAACAATGATTACATAGTTCAATCCAAAAAACCGATTGTTTTAATCTAAACAATCAATTTTATTTAATTTCCCATTGACCTTATTGTATTAACCAAGCCAACGCAGAAGGTCGTTTAAAACGAAAGCGTTGATTACTTTTAAAATACATAAACACAGATGAGGAAATACCATGAGCACTTCATTAATCAATACAAAATTACAACCATTCAATGCAACCGCTTACCACAACGGTGACTTTGTAGAATTGTCTGAAAAAGATGTTCTAGGTAAATGGTCTATCTTCTTCTTTTACCCAGCAGACTTTACATTTGTATGTCCTACCGAATTAGGTGACCTTGCAGATTACTATGCACAACTTCAAGAAATGGGCGTAGAAGTTTACTCAGTATCTACTGACACTCATTTTACTCACAAAGCATGGCATGACACGTCAGACACTATCGGTAAAATTACTTACCCAATGATTGGCGACCCAACAGGGCGTATTACACGTAGCTTTGGTGTAATGATTGAAGAAGAAGGTTTAGCACTTCGCGGTACATTTGTAATGAACCCAGAAGGCGAAATTAAAGTAATCGAAACTCACGATTTAGGAATTGGCCGAAGCGCTAAAGAACTAGTTCGTAAAGTACAAGCTGCACAATACATTGCAACTCACGATGGTGAAGTTTGCCCTGCATCTTGGCAGCCAGGTGAAGACACACTTGCACCTTCACTAGATTTAGTTGGTAAAATCTAAATATAGGTTTACCCACTTTTATAAGGGCAGGTAACTGCCCTTAAATCAACGAACATTCGTTTGTTGGTGCCTCCTATATCAATATACTTGTTTAAGCACATGCATTATTTGGCATGGGAGGCTTGCTGTTTAAATTTTCCTAAAAGGGTTAAGCCATGTTAGATAACAACATAAAAAATCAATTAAAAAGCCATTTCGAATCGCTTACTCAACCTGTTGAGCTGCTTATTGCCTTGGATGACAGCAAAAAATCAGCAGAAGTAGAAAGCTTAGCAAACGATTTAGCCTCACTAAGCGATAAATTTACTGTAATAAGCAATCCTGATACAAGCGCACGTCGCCCGTCAATGGTTGTACATTCGCCTATTAAAAAAACTCATGTTACGTTTGCAGGCGTACCTATGGGTCATGAATTCACAAGTTTAGTGTTAGCACTTTTGCATACTGGCGGACACGCAAGTAAAGCTAAAAGCGAAGACATTGAGCAAATACAATCGCTTACTCAAGAGCTGAACTTTGAAGTATACATAAGTTTAAGTTGCCAAACGTGCCCGCAAGTAGTGCAAGCACTTAACACTATGGCAGCGACAAACAGTAATATTAAAGCCACCATGATTGACGGTGCATTATTTCAAGATGAAGTAGAAGAACGAAATATTTTAGCTGTTCCGGCTGTATATTTAAATGGCGAACCATTTAGCCAAGGTGCACTAAGCCTTACTGACATACTTAATAAAGTAGATAGCAAAGGGGCTGCTAAACAAGCAGCAGCGCTAAGCGAAAAAGACGAGTTTGATGTACTGGTAGTTGGTGGCGGCCCAGCGGGCGCGTCGGCTGCAATTTACTCAGCACGAAAAGGGTTAAATACAGGCATTGTTGCTGATAGATTTGGTGGACAAGTTGCCGATACACTAGCAATAGAGAACTTTATTTCGATTAAAGCGACTGAAGGGCCTAAATTGGTTGCCCAGCTTGAAGAGCACGTTAAAGAATACGATGTAGATGTAATGCATAATCAGCGTGCAGCGGCACTTGGTTATAACAATGGTTACGAAATTACACTAGAAAATGGCGCAGTACTTAAAGCTAAGTCGCTCGTACTTGCAACTGGTGCACGCTGGCGCGAAATGAACGTACCAGGTGAGCAAGAGTATCGTGGCCACGGTGTGGCATATTGCCCACATTGCGACGGCCCTTTATTTAAAGGCAAACCTGTTGCTGTAATTGGTGGTGGTAATTCAGGTATAGAAGCGGCAATCGATTTAGCTAATATTGTGCAAAGCGTTACGGTACTTGAATTTGCAGACACACTACGAGCCGATGAAGTGCTTATTCGTAAAGCTAAAAGCATGGCTAATATTACTATTATAAAAAGTGCACAAACAACCGAAGTTCTTGGTGATGGTAAAAAAGTAACTGGCTTAATGTACACAGATAGAGTGTCGGGGGAGAGCAAAGAGCTTGAACTTGCCGGTATATTTGTACAAATAGGCTTAATACCAAATACCGAGTGGTTAAAAGACAGCGACCTTGAATTAAGCAAATTTGGTGAAATACTAATTGATGCTAAAGGCGCAACTTCATTACCAGGCATTTATGGCGCGGGGGATGCAACCAATACTCCGTTTAAACAAATTATTATTGCAATGGGCAGCGGTGCAACAGCAAGCTTAGGCGCATTTGATTATTTAATTCGTCACTCTGAAGAAGCTGATCAAAGCGCTGCTTAATGTAATTAGTAAAAACTCTCTTGATATAACAGCAAGGCTACACCCATAGCTGTTTGTTAACCCAAGCCGCCCTTCTCCAAAGGCGGCTTTTTTAATGCTTGAGAATTAGCACACGATTTAATCGCACCCACCACCAGAATCGCCGCCGCAATTTGTATAAGAATGTGATGAGTTACTGCTAGAGGAAGCTGTTGAGTCACTGCCAGTATAAGCAGATGATCCACGTGATGACTTAGCACTGATAAATGTAACTAACAGCAATACGCCTGATACGATAACTATTGTTATTGATGAGCTCCATTGCCCAGTGGAAACGCCTTTAAATACTGCAACAATAAGGACAGTTAGTAATATAGTTCTAATTATGTTTTTCATTGTTAATGCCTTATCTAACTATATTTAGCACGCGGTTAAGTGTGCAAAGCTAATATTTTTAAAGCTTTAGTAATTGCGCCGCTGACGCAATAGCGACTTCTAAAGAATGCATTTTAAACGGTTTTGAAATAAACATATCCATACCAGCTTGTTTGCACGCTAATTTATCTTGCGATGAAGTATTGGCTGTAAGGGCAACAATATAGGTTGAATCGTGCGGACAGATACTTTTTGATCGCAGTTGTTTTGTAGCCTCAAAACCATCGAGTATAGGCATAATACAATCCATAAAAATAAGATCGTAATGCTTTTGCTCGCATTTAAATATGGCATCTTGCCCATCTACTGCAAAGTCTGGCTTTATATTGAGTTTATTAAGCGACGCATCAAGAACTAGCCTGTTTATGTCGTTGTCATCCACCACTAAAACAGAAAGCTTAGAAGCGTTAATGTTTATTTTTGATAGCGGATTTAGCTCTACTTTTTGCTCTTTACCTAGCTCTATAGGGATACTTAGCGAAAAAGTAGTTCCCTGATTAACTTTACTACTGACCTTGATTGTTCCACCCATGTACTCAACAAGTTCTTTAACTATTGCGAGGCCAAGTCCTGTGCCTCCTTTACTGTTTTTAGCATCTACTTCTTGAGTAAAAGGGGAGAATAAAGATTCAAGAAATTGGCTAGTCATGCCTCTTCCCGTATCGGCGACTTTAATGTTTAGCGTTAATTTATTATTGTTATTAATCACAGACGTGTGCAGTTTTACACAACCACGCTCAGTAAATTTTAACGCATTACTTAATAAGTTGGAGGTAATTTGACTTAGGCGTGTGTTATCGCAATATGCCCAGCAGCTATCAGAAATTTCATTTTTTACTTCTAGTTCTACATTGCTGTTTTTAAATAACGGGGTGTACAAAGAAATGAGATCAGTAAATGTTGTATTTAATAAAACATCCGTGGGTTCTAGTTTTAACTCACCGTGGTTAATTTTAGAAAAATCGAGTACTTCGTTTATTATGCTCAAGAGTATATCTGCGCTACGCAGCGCGACTTTTATTTTTTCGGTTCTCTTTTGTTCGTTATGTTCATCTATTAACGTAGTAAGCATGCCCGTAATGCCATTTAGCGGTGTTCTAAGTTCGTGGCTTATTTTTGCAAAAAGCATGCTTCTATCTTCGAGTAATCGCTCGGCTTGTTCTTGTTTATTTTTAAGCTCTTCTCTTAAAGCCACTGCTTCGGTAATATTTTGAAAGGTACCAAACAAACGTACACAGGTATCACCGTCAAATTCGGCTTCACCAAATGTAGATACCCAAATGGTCTGATTTTTGGCTGTAATAATTTCAAGCTCTAGATGCCACTTTTCGCCGTGTTGTATAGCAAGCTCAACTGCTTTACTTATTTCGTCTCTGCTTGTACCTTCTTTATAAAAGTTAACTGCAGATTCAATTTCAGGCTGATAGTTTTCATCAACTTGATGGATTTGTTTAGTTTGCTGACTCCAATAAATTTTATTATTAGTAAGGTCAACTTCCCACGTGCCTATATTTGCTATGCTTTCTAGTTTTAATAAGCTATTGCTGTTTTTTATTAATTTTTCTTTAGTGATGCTGCGAGCTAGTTCTGCCCCTAACCACTGCGCAAATAGCTCAATATAGTCGTAGGCGGCATCTGTAAATACTGGAGATTGATTGGCAGAAGAAAAATTTACAGTTCCAAATATATCGGTACCTATTTTAATAGGTGCCCCAATATATGACTCAAGTTTAAAGTTTGCATAGCAAGGATGGTCAGCAATTGCGCTTTGTGAGACGTTATGAAATGCAAGTGCAGAACCCGCAGTAAGAGTGTGTACACAATAGGTGCCATCTAAATCAAATTGAGTACCTATTTCTAATGCATTATCTGGCGTAATGGCATGTAGCACGGTATAGCAGTTTTTCTCGACCTTACTAATAATAGCTAAATCAAGGTTAAACACTTTAAGTCCAAATGCTAGTAGCTGATGGGTTTTTTCATCAAAGTCTAAGCTTTGGTTAGATACTATGTCGTGAAATTGCCTAAGAAAATTCAATAGTAAATATCCTGTTGGTTTTAGAACTGAGTCTATAGCTTGATAAAGCACTAGTTTAACAAAAAAATTAAATATATTTAGTTAATTATTACTTTATATAAACTTTCTCTAATTAAGCACAACTGATTTAAACACAAACTGCGAGTAAGTTGCTCGCAGCTTATTGTGTATATTAGTAGGTTGAGTTTGGTGTGTACTCAGGGTTGATATCGCCGTCTACTTCCTCTGGGTCAACATCGTTAATAAGCAGTGTTTCACGTACAGCTTCAATGTGATCAAGTACGCTTTGGTAGCGCTCGCCATATTCATACTTTGTCACTTCAATCGCTTTAGGCATGTAAGTAAAAGCTATTTTTAGGGCGTGGAGTGCTTCTTCGTTTATTTTTTCGCTCATAATGTTCTCTTATGTGTAGGCTATAGCTAACCTGAGTTCTGAATAATAAATCTATCTCAAGCAGCTTTTTTAGTGCTAACTGCGTTGAATTTCCTTGCAATAGACCAGCTATTGACGCGTAAATTTGCCTTGTTTTCACCAAAAATTTCTAGCTAGAGAGAGACAGACTTAAATATCGTTATTATTTACAGTGTTTTTAAATCTCTTAACCAGAATTTAGGTTAGTTAGTAAAATAACACCAAATACGATTCGGTAAAGACCAAAACTAACAAAAGTGAAATTTTCTAGAAAGCGTATGAATAGTTTAATAGTAAAATAAGCAACTATAAAAGACGTTAAAAAACCTACAGCAAGGGCAGTTAGGTCATCTAAGCTAAACAGTTGGTAATGTTTAAGTAAGTCGTACCCTGAGGCTGCTGCAAGTACAGGTAAACCAAGTAAAAATGAAAATTCAGCGCTGGTTTTTCGGTTTAAACCACACAACATGGCACCAACAATAGAGCTCCCAGCACGACTAGTCCCCGGAATTAACGCAAATACTTGTGCTACGCCAATCCAAAGTGCTTGTTTATAAGTAACTTGGGTTACATCGGTAGTTGTGCAGTGAGCCTCTTTATAACTGCGCTCTAATAGTAAAAAGATCACACCGCCTACAATAAACATAACACCTACTACTGGTACGCTAAACAGTGTTTTTATTACATCACTAAATATAAAACCAATAATACCCAAAGGAATAAATGCAATGGCAACTTTCACCCATAAATTGAAATATTTAGGGCTAAACTTGTCTTTATAGTTGGCTAGTACCGCCAAAATGGCGGCAAGTTGGATAATGACTTCGAAGGCGAGGTTAGTGTCTGTTGATTCAATGCCTAACCACTTTGACGCTACAATTAAGTGCCCAGTTGATGATATGGGTAAAAATTCTGTTATACCTTCAATAATACCTAAAATAATCGCGTTAATTATATCCACGGTTTACTGCTTCCTGAAAAATTAAAAAGCCCGAACTCGGCTTAACTGAAATGACGCATTACTGCGTACCTAAATTGCGAGGCGTAGCATAAAAGCTCTTAAAGCAAACCAACAGTATTTTTAGACTTAATGTGTTTAATAAATTGCATTAAGTGATAAATGCACAATATAATAACAATTGTTATCATTTGCATATGATGTTTTGTATGTGTTTGGGCAAATTTAATGAGCGAAAAATGAATAATAAAAAAACGTTTACAGCTACACGGCGAAGGCACCTAATTGCATGTGTGCTAGCGCTAATTACTGCGGTAATAATGATTCCGGGTATGACAACTTATTTACCGTTTCAAATGAATGAACAAATATTACTGCCTATTTTACTCTTTCCTGTTATTTGGACTGCGTTGTTTATTTATGCGTATTTGGCGCAAAAGGTATGGCAACCGTTTGTTGTAATGTTTGCACTGTGTGTATTACATGGTTTATTGAGTTTTTGGGCGTTAACGCAGGGGCAGGGATGAAGTCGATTACTTTAAAAAAGCTATTTTTATTACATAGCTGGGTAGGAATTATTACTGCTGTACTGCTATTTATTGTTGCATTTAGTGGGGCGTTAGCAGTGCTGTCGCGACCTGAGTTAAAAATATGGGCAAATCCAGAGCTACAATCTAGCCAACACGTTGCCAGCGCGCAAATTAATCGACTAGTAAACGAATACCATAAACAGGTGCCTAGTGAATTTGGCGAAAACATTCATGTGTTTTTACCAAGTGGACATAACTTTCATTTATTAACGTTGGTATTTGAATCCCACCATGGCGATGAAAACTATGACCAAGAGGTGGCCAGGGTATTTCAATTTCATCCCAATACATTGGCGCTGGAAAATACTTACTATGGGCCTAGTAAAGAATTTTACGCTAATAAAAAAACAGATGCGCCAACCTACATAGGTGAGTTTCATGCAGATTTGCATTTAGGGCGACCAATTGGGTTAATTCTCACTGGTTTTTTAGGTTTAACACTTTTAGTAAGTGCAGTTACAGGCTTGTTTATTCATCGTAAATTGATAAAAAAGCTCTTTACGTTTAGGCGAGATAAAGGATTAGATATTGCAGTCAGCGATGCTCATAAGGTCATAGGTATTTGGGGCAGTGTATTTAATATTGTAATTGGTTTTACAGGATCATTTTTAGGGCTTGCGACCGTTATTTTATTACCAGCAGCTGCGTTTGTGAGCTTTGGTGGCGATCAAGATAAGTTAATAGAAACGTTTACCGCTATTCCTGAGCCGGTAGTTAGCCACATTAAGCAACCTGCAAAAATAGACACTATTTTAGACAATGCTCATAGTCGTTACCCTGAAGCAATAATTAGGGATGTCACAATAATGGCGCATAACGATGCGAATGCGCAGGTGTATTTGCGTTTGTTAGGTGGCGAGGCTGTTGCTTCTCAATTACTGCATTATAAAGGCAATGGTGAGTTTGTGCAGTCGATGAGTAGTTTTGGTGATATTTCAGGTGTTTCGATAAAAGTAATTGAGTTGATGTTTCCGCTGCACTTTGGGAACTTTGCAGGGGTGTTTGTAAAATTACTTTGGGTATTGCTTGGCTTAAGTACTGCGCTTTTACCTATTTCGGGCATGATGATGTGGCTAGCAAAGCGTACACGTGGCAGTAGCCCGTCGCTGAGTGTGCAGGCATATGCACGCTGGAATCGTTTTATTATTGGTAGTTGTGGAGGCTTGGTATTAGCAAGCTTTGTGTTATTTCCTTTGCAAGTTGTACTTAATTATACCGTTATTGGTGTGGCGCAAAATAGCTTTTTTGGACCCGTGTTTTTTTATACGTGGTTGGCATGGTTACTCTTAAGTGTATTGCCTATAGGTTATAAAAACTATTTTAAGCTGACTCTTTTGCTATGCGGCGCTTCGCTTGCTTTGGTGCTGCCGCTCAATATTATATTTGGCGTGAGCAATGTTATTAACCTTAATAGCTCGCTTGTCGCGATAGTAGATATAAGTTTTATGGTGGTGGGTATCGCGTGTATTTTTGGTGCCTTAAAAATAAAAAACACACAAAAATTACAAGCAGAGGTACAACCCGCATGAACGAACTACTAATTATAGTTGCCATGGTAAGTCTATTATTAATGATGCTTAATATACGCAAAAACACACTCACAATACCCACTAAAGCTTTTTTAAGTACACTGCTATTTAGTTTAGCGCTGATATGCTTTATGAGTGTTTATGGTATTTTAGGCGGTGCAATATGCACCGTTGTAGGAGCTATGTTAGCAGGGTTACTAACTGCAGTTATTGCGGGTAAAGCGCCGCAATTATTAGGGTAAATAATGCATTTATTTAGCTAAAAAGGCCTTAGCAGTATCAACTCCCATATTGTAACCACTATTAAGTACTTCAAACTTTTTAGTGGTTCGGCCAACTTTAAAATTAGCTGGTGGAGCAATAATATTGATTTTGCAGTCATTTGGTGGATTCATAATAAAATCGATAGACTTATTATAAAAATCAGCCCTATCTAAGGTCGCTTGAACTAATGCAGGATAGTTTTTATACATTTTTTTAGTAAGCCAAGGTGCCTTACTTGGTTTTTTACGATAGCCTAAACATTGAGACAAAATAACGGTGATTTCGCGTGCACCCATTTCGTAAGCTTTTATAACCGGAATTGAATCAGCAACACCGCCATCGGTCATCGCTATGTCATTAATAATAGGGTAGTCACGATATGCAATGGGTATAGCGCATGATGCTTTTAATTGATGCACCATATCGGCGCTGGTGGCTTTTAAATAGTGTGCTTTGCCTGATTCGATTGCCGTAGATACAATATAAAACTCTTGTGGAGTTTGTTCGAATACCTCTGTATGAAGGCGTATTTCGCGAATTGTTTCTTGCCATAACCAATCTAAATCAAATAAATGACCACCTTTAATAAAGCGCGCTAAATTAATAAATTCAGGACGGCATGAATAGTCGGTAATCACTTTATAATTTCGCATTGGTTGTTTGCATAAAAATGCGGCTATATTAGTTGCTCCGGCTGAAACACCAAAATAGCGTTCAAATGGCTGGTATTGCTGTTTTAAAAACTCATCAAGCACACCAGCGGCAAATATACCGCGCATTGCACCGCCTTCAACGACGAGTGTGTTTTTATTATTGTTGTTCATGGCCAATCCTTTTTATGAAATTTGATGTTATCAACTCAGTCTAAAAAATGCGATAGAGATTACTGAAGATGATAAAAAATTAAAGCAGGGTACACATCGCGGAACTCACTGCTTTCTGGTAAGGTTTAGTATTACAAGGCTTTGTTAATAATAAAGAATAACTACTTATGTTTGATCCTAGCGTAACCATTTTTGAAAGCACACAGAGTCAGCTTGCAGAAAGTCCTCTTTGGCATCCTATGCTGAACACTTTTTTTTGGGTCGATATAAATAAAAAATTACTTTTAAGCAAAAATATACACAGCGAAAGCCAACTAAAAACCGTGAATATGCCCGATACGCTCAGTGCAATAGCGTGGATTGATGAGCAGCACTTATTGCTAGGGACAAGTACTGGTATATACAAATACCATATTAATTCAAGCACTCGCCATCTTATCCTTAGTATTGAAAATACACAGCTAAATCGACGTTCAAACGACGGCCGTGCTGATCCATGGGGTGGCTTTTGGTTAAGTACAATGGATGTAAATGCTAAAAAAGGGGATGGTAAAATATACCGTTATTATAAAAACCAGCTTAAAGCCGTTGTAAGTGGTTTGAGTATCCCAAATGGATTGTGTTTTGATAAGTCCCGTTTACGCGGTTATTACTGCGACTCTTTAACGAGTTGCATTTATGTATTAGATTTGGATGAGAAAACTGGTGAGCCTTGCGCTGAGCCACGTGTTTTTTATCAATTTAATAATACTGATGTTGACCCCGATGGCTGCGTAACCGATAAATTAGGTAATTTGTGGCTAGCTGTTTGGGGAATGGGATGTGTTATGTGTTTATCCCCAAGCGGTGAGCTAATTAAAACAATAGAGCTTTGTGCATTAAAACCGACGTGCACCGCCTTCGGTGGTGAAAATGCTGAGTTACTACTTGTGACATCGGCATTTGATGAAGCGATTAATAATACTGTTGGTGAACAAGGCGCTGTATTTCAGATCTCCGGTATAAAAAACGGGCAGTTTGAGCCGCCCGTTTTACTGTAACTTGTAATTTTCAGTGATGATTAGCTTTTAGGCGTAACCCACATAACACCCACTTCTTTTTTAGTTACTAAAACCTCAGTACCGGCGATAATTGGTTGCTCACTTTCAACGCCTTACTTAACTTACTACGCGTAAATCACTGAGTAGTTGTATTGTTTATAATTTCAGGTGTATGGACTATCACTACAGCAAACTTTAAAGCACTAAAACTCACTGCAGTGCGGCTCCTTAGTCGGTTTTTAAAAACTAGCTATTTTATTTCTACCTGTTTCTTTTGCGTTATAAAGGGCTATGTCGGCGTTAGTTATAACCTCTTTGGGTTTTGTTTTGTGATTGGGTATGAAACTATAAAACCCAATGCTTAAAGTGAGGTATTTACTGACAGTTGAAAAGTTATGTTCAATTGCGAGTTCTGCGATTTTTTCCTGAATAAGAACAGCAAACCTTTGACAGTGTTCTGTGTCGACTGCAGGTAAAACTATCGCAAATTCTTCACCCCCGAAACGAGCTGCTAGATCACCTTCGCGTTTACAAATATAGTGTAGCGCTTTGGCCACTCGCTTTAGCACTTCATCGCCAAGCTGATGCCCATAGTTATCGTTATAACGCTTAAAAAAATCAATATCACACATAATTAAACTGATAGATTCTTTATTACGTGCACAACGCTTAATTTCGCATTTTAAAGTCTGATCAAAACAACGTCTATTAGCAATGTTTGTAAGGCCATCCGTATTGACTTGTTTATTGAGTTTTTGGTTGGCGTTAATGAGTTGCTGCTGAGTTTGTTGAAGTTCTTGCTTATAATTTAAATTTTTGAAAGCATTAGCAAGCATTTCACCTACTAACCTTAGGCGAATAAGGTCTAAATCTGTCCAGTCTTGCTTTTGAATTACACAATCACAGCCAATAAAGCCAACCAGTTCTTTGTCATAGCGTAAACCAATGCAAAGTACCGATTTTATTTCTTGTCGCTGGAAAATCGTTTTTTCGCTCATTGCTTGAATGGGGAGCAAAGATACATCATTCACTCTGAATAAATGGGTACGGGCCATCGAACTAAAAAAATACGGGAGGTCGCTTTTTAAAAGGTTTTGTAAGTCGTCTTTAAAAGCTTTGATACCATCATTGACCCATTCGTGAGTGTTATTAATAGTTTTACCATCTTCGGCAAACTTAAAAAGATAACTCCTATCGGCATTGCAAACCGTACCGACTGCTTTTAATGCATAGTTAATATGCTTATCAACATCGTCATTTTGAATATCAATTAAGTCAGTTGAGATGTTCGATATAATATTATCAAAATCATATTGTTCATCCACGTTGTTATTTAATATATCGATAATAATAATGGAGTTTGAATTAGGTAAATTTGCAAATTTTACGTTGAGTAGCAATTTGGATGATTGTTTCGATAAAATAAACTGGCATTGGTTATTTGCCGTAAAATAATCAAAGAATAGCTCCTCGATCAACAGATTTTTTTTACTGTGATGATTGGTTAAAGTGATGTGTGAAAAATCAGTTTTATAAAAATGTGATTGGTCTTTTAAGTCAAACAAGTCCTGTGCCTGGCTGTTAACTTTAAATATATCTTCATTGGCATCATAAAGTAATACGCAAAACGGCAATAACTCCAAGTTTTGCCATGCTTCTTCTGATAGGTTATTACTCACTCAACTCTCCATGTGTCCAAGCCATAATTAAATTCTTTTTCTTTACTAACTATTAGCACATTTTTTTTTGATTTACTAAGTTTTTAGTGCGTTTGCGGGCAGTACGTATTATAATTGATACTGTATATCATTACCCATTTCTACTCTAAGCCATCTTTGGCTTATTTGCACTTTAAGTATAGGTTATTCAAGCATTTCATGACAGAAATCACTACACACCAAGCTTCTCGTCGTCGGTTACTCATTGCGCTAGCAATTACGTGTTCGTTTATGGTAATTCAGGTTATAGGTGCTTATTATTCTAATTCGCTTGCTGTTCTTGCTGATGCGGGGCATTTGTTTGTTCACAATAGCTCGTTATTCATCGCACTGATAGCATCAAGTCTCGCTATTCATTTTGCCAAAACCTATAACGATGGCCATCAACGAGCAGAGCTTTTTGGTGGCCTAGTGAACGGGTTTTTATACCTAGCAATCAGTTTAATTATTTTGTATGAAGGTGGTGAGCGCTATATACACCAACATGAAGGAAATGAGCTGGCTATCAATAGTTATTTAATGTCGGTTATTGCTGCTATTGGTTTTTTATTTCATGGGGCTGCTGCATGGGTTTTATATAAAGGCCGCAAAGCGAGTATTAATGTGTACGCGGTATTTTTACATTCATTCTTTGATCTGATTTCTACCGTATCGACATTTGTTGCCGGTATTCTTATATATTTTACAGGCTGGGTTGTAATCGATATTTTATCGAGTATGTTAATTGCTTCTTTCGTATTATTCACCGGTATTAAGGTCATAATTAGTTGTATAAAAGGTTTACGCCTAAATAAAGCGAAACTTCCTAAAGTTACTGATATTGAAAGTAAAATTACAGATATGGAACATGTTCATAATGTCCATAATGTCACTGTAACGCGCAAATATAATGGTATTGTAGTAGGCGCACACGTTGTCCTTAAACAACATTGTACGATTGAAAAACATGATGAAGCGTGTCGTATGAAAGTAGAGCAATTATTAGCCGAAAAATTTAATGTACGTAATAGTGTATTACAAATTGAAAGCCATGAATGCCATCATATCCATTAATAGCATCTAATTAATATAAAAGCGTGTAATAATGATTAGCACGCTTTTAATGTTTCAAATCAAATCAAATCAATGATATTGCTAAAACAATCGCTTTTACGTAAGTCTTTAGCATTCATTGGTTTTGCAAAGTAATAACCCTGTAATACATGGCAGCCAACCTCGGCTAAAAAGAGCATCTGTTCGCGCGTTTCTACTCCTTCTGCAATGCAGTATAGATCTAAGTTTTCTGCCAATGAAAAAATAGTTTTAATAATTGATTCATCTCCCTTATCTATACCAATACTATTTACAAAGCTTTGATCTATCTTAATAACATTAATAGGGAATTGGCTTAAGTAGGTGAGTGATGAGTATCCTGTACCAAAATCGTCAAGCAGTAATTTAAACCCAGCAGCTTTTAGGTTTTGCAGCTGTTTGGCTGCTTTAAGCTTATCTTCTAATAAAATACTCTCTGTTATTTCGAGCCTTAATTGTCTTGGATGAACTTGAGAGTCCGCTAATATAGCCATTAACCGCTGTGTTATGTTTGTTTTTAAAATGTGTTTAGGCGATAAGTTTAAAGATATATAAAACAACGGGTTTTCGCTGAGTATAGGCGCAAGTTCAATTAGTGAACGGTGCAAGGCTTGCTCAGTAAGAAGTTCTATTAAACCGGTTTCCTCAGCTACAGGAATAAAAAGAGCTGGAGATATTAACTGGCCTTCATTTTTCCAGCGCATGAGTAACTCCACGCCATTTATTGTTTTTTCTTCTATGTCGATAATAGGCTGGTAGTGATTAAAAAATCGGTTGTCCTTTACTGCATCTTTTAAATCATTTTCAAGCAGTAACTTTTGTTTTATTAGCTCATTCATTTCATCGCTAAAAAACTTAAAGTCGTTTCTCCCGCCTTGCTTAGCGTGCATCATTGCAACATCGGCATTACGGATGAGTATATCTGTGGTTACAGCATCGAATGGGTATAGAGCTACGCCAATACTTGCTGAAATATTAATAGAAAAGTCTTCAATAATTACTTTATTAGCTAATTCATTACTAATTTTTCTTACGGTATCGCGAAGAGATTGGAGTGATTTTATATTTTGAATCAGCACTAAAAATTCATCACCACTTTGGCGGCCAAGTATAGCGTCTTCGCTAAGCATGCCGCTTACTCTTTGGGTAATATTACATAAAAGCTTGTCACCTACTGCATGACCAAAAGAGTCATTAACAGGTTTGAACTTATCTAAATCAATAAATAATAATGCGCATTGGGTATTGTTTTTATCGGCATATTTAATCGCCTTTTCAATGTTTTGATACATTAAACTACGATTAGGTAGATGTGTTAGAGGGTCAAAATTAGCCAAATAGCGCAGTTCGTTTTCAGCACGTTTTTGTTCAGTTAAATCTGTAATAACAATCACATAGTAACTTGCAGTGTCTTTTGTTACAGCTGTGGCACTTATATGTATTGGGTGTTCATTATTTCTTGCTGTTTTTATATAAACATCACTTTGCCAGTTTTCAGTTGGTTTTAATTTTTTTAAAATACTAGCAAACTCTCTGCACTTATCTTTACCAATTGCTTTAATAAACAATTTAGGGCTAATTTTGGTGGCCGTTTGCTCGTTTGAAAATGTTTCAATAAAACTATTGTTCGCAGAAAATGGCATTAAACGCTTATCGAGTATAAGTAACCAATCGTTTATTTGGCTAAACGCTTCACCTAAAATTTTTGCTTGTTGCTCATTAGCTCGTTGCTCGGTGATATTGGTATATATGCCAGAAACATATAGAGGCTCATTTGTTTGAGGATCGTATATAACTTGCCCTGTATCTTGATACCAGAGCCAATGGCCATTTTTATGCTGTAAACGGTAAGTTGCTTGCCAGTTTTGTTGTTTTTTGTACTTGAAGTAGTTTTCCCATTGGTTTTCAAAACGACGTCGATCGTCAGGGTGTATCAACGCTAAAAATTGATCTATATGCACGCGTTCTGGTAAGTCTGTATAGCCCAATTCACTTCCTCTGAGCGTATTTACGGAAGCGTCTTTAAAGTTATAATCCCATACGCCGCTTTTATTATTTTTAAGCGCGAGTTCTGTTTGCTTTTGCGAATGAATAGTCGCTCTATGGGCTTGTTCAATTGCTACTCGGCGGCTGCGATACTGCCAAAAAATAAAAAATAACACCCCAAGAATTAAAATAATGTAGGCGGCTATAGCAATGGGCGATCTCCAAGGAGCATACGCCACGTTGATATTAAGTGTTGTAGGCTCGCTTGTAATAATACCATCACGATTATGTGCTGATATTTTTAGTGAGTAATTACCAGGTTGAAGCTTTGTGAAAAACACTTGATTAGATTGTAAATCTTCATATGTTAGAGACGTAGGCCCTAAAAGGATTACTTTATAATATGCTTTATCAATATTAGGGTAAGAGAAGTTAGAAAAGCTAACCGTCAATCCCATGTCTTCATAATTTAATTCAAGTGGTTTGCTAAGGTATTTATGAGGATTGTAATTGAGTTCCCTAGTAAGGAGGCTAATATCAGTAATGGCTAGATTACTTTTTTGTAGTTGTTCTTTTTCATTAAAGTCTAACGGATTAAAAAGTAAGGCTCCAGCATTACTGCCGAACATAAGCCTGCCATCGCTTAGTGTTGCTGCCGCTATTGGTGTAAATTGGTTTATATTCAAACCGTCTTTTACTGAAAAACTCACTACATTGAGTGTATCTAGGTCTATTTGATACAGACCATTGTCGGTACTTGCCCATAAAAAGCCGTTTTCATCAGGAAGTAGTGAATAGATAGAATCAGTATTAAACGAATTTTTTAATCCTATATAGTGCTTTCTTTCATAAGTAACGGGGTCAACGCCGAGCAAACCTTCGTGAGTGGTTGCTAACCATAAAATGTTTCGTTTTGAGTCTAAGTAAAAGTTTTCTACAGTGTAAAAAATATCTTCTTTAGGATTAAAAGACTGAAATATAGTCGTTAAAGTTTTCGTTTTTTCGTTGTACCTAAGGAAGCTTTTTGATGTGCCAAGTACAAACTCTTCAGGATGTGTGTCGAGGTGTTTATAAAAAGCGTAAGAAAATAAAGGATCGGCTTGCTCTTTGAGCCCCTTAATAATTCTTGTTTTTCCTGTTGTTTCATTAAAAACATAAAAATTATCATCCGACATAAATGCATATGTGTCTGCAGATAACTGGGCAAAGCCAAATAAGTTGGATTGGTTAATTACATCTTTTTCTGTGTCTTTATTTTCAATAATTTTACCCGTTTGTTTATCAAACAGTTTAAAACCATCGAAAGTAACAAGCCAAAGGAATTGATTATCACCAATTGAAGACGCAAAAATATCATAAACGGCAGATGCCCCGTATATTGCTTTTGAGTCGGTTGAGCTCAGATATACATCACTTTTATTTGTTGCTTTGTCGTACCGTGCAATTCCATCTTCTGTTCCTAACCAAATAATATTATTTTTGTCTTGGTAGGTGGCATGAACAGTATTGTTACCGGGTAAAGTAATGTGTTTAAACCGTCGGGTTTTAATTGGCCATGTAAACACGCCCTGGGTCCTAGATGCGAGCCAAAGTACGCCGGACTTATCAACCATTAAATCGTTTATTGAGTTTTCATTAATATTAAACTTACTTTTTTCATAATTTAATACGAATTCTAGTTCTTTGGTTTCGCGGTGATAACTGAACAATCCACTTTCGGTTGCTACAAACTCCCCGTAAACAGTATTGGCATAATCCCATATATTATAATCAGGGATTAAAGTTGTAATATTTGCTGCAGATATATTTTTTTTATTATCAAATGCTAATTGATACATGCCTTCAACAGTACCAACAAGTAATCCTAATTCATTATCAACACTTAAGAATTTGACGTTTACATTATCTATCGTATTTTTTTCAGGGGGATGAAGAGGTATTTTTCCAAGTTCTGAATTATCTATATTTGCAGTGTATAAACCATCATTTGTACCAATATATAAAGTGTTTTTATATATTGTTAATGACCGAATGTAGTCACCTTTATTTGGCAGGATTAGCTTAAATGTGAAGCGTTTACTCGTCTCATCAAATGTATATATTTGGGCATCTATGGCGAAGTAAAAAGTACCTTGTTGCTGAGTCATTGCAGAGATCGGAGAGAACATTTTTTGTTCTTTATCTATTTGACCAGAATAGATTTTTTCGGTTTTTAAAGTGAGGGGATCTATTATATAGGCACCAGAAAGATCTGTTGAGACAATGATTTTTCCGTCTTCGGCTTTAAATAATGCATAAATATAGTGTTTATCCAGGCCAAAGCCGCCACTAAAAGTTTTTACATTATATCCATCAAAACGGTTTAAACCCTGTTGGGTTGCTATCCAAATATAACCAATATCATCCTCTTGAGTCTGCAAAACGTAACTTTGTGATAGGCCTTCGTCAGTAGAAATTCGTTGTAATTGCTGAGCATAGTTTTGTGATGCAAAAGTGCTTTGGATGCATAGTAAAAAAGTAATGGTGATATGAAAAAAAAATTTGCTCAAACGCACTTATAAACACTCTCAGTGGAAGATAGGATGATGCTTAGCTAGATAGTAAATATAGCATAAGTTTTTATTTTTTAATTACAAATAATATACATAACGCTAAAAGTTCTATTTTTAAATAGTGAGCTACTCTATACAGATAATAGTAAATGCTTATAAGGAGAGTATAGTGCTTTTCTCTAATATTGATGCAAAAAACAGCGTGTTATTAGTTATAGACTTACAAGAGTTGCTTGCTCCTGCAATTAAAGATTTTCCGAATATTTTAAAAAGCACATTGCAGTTAGCTCAAGCGGGTATTATTCATGGCGTTCCATGTTTAGTAACGGAGCAATATGTGAAAGGTTTGGGCGAGACTAATCAGCAAATTAAAAATACGTTACCTAATGCCACGTATTTTCATAAAACGTACTTTAGTGCGTGTGCAGAGCCTGGTTTTGTTGATACGTTAAAAAGCCATGGTAAAAAGCAAGTTGTTGTTGTGGGAACTGAAGCACATGTGTGTGTTTTACAAACATGCTTAGATTTAATAGAAAATGACTTTGAAGTTATTATTGTTTACGACGGAGTTGGTTCGAGAAACCCACAACATAAAAATTTGGCGATTGAGCAGCTACGTCAAGCTGGAGCTGTAATTTCATGCGCTGAAATAGTAATTTTTCAATGGACAAAAAAAGCTGCTACGCCTACGTTTAAGAAAATACTGCCTATAATTAAGTAGACCGCATGCATGTAATGTAAATAAAATGTATTGCTTTGATGTGTCGTTAGTTAATTATTGTGTTAAGTAAACTGAAACTCGTTTATATACGTATATTGCAGACTGCTTTATAAAACAACAATGCAAACAACAATTTTAAGGTTCTTATGTCTAGTATTGGCCGGTTATTTACAATTATTTTCAGTCTTTTGTTTGTCGAGTCTATTGCTATAGGCTTGTATTTCGACACATTAGCGCAGGCTTTTATGATAGGTTTGCCATTGTGTTTATTACCTATATGGCTTTTAAAAACACAAGGTGATAGCCCTATTATCCCCCATGTGGTAGCTGCCGCCATAATGATGTTTTCTTTTTTGCACATACAACAAACTTTTGGGCTGATTGAAGTCCATTTTGAAATATTTATTTTAATGCCCATGTTAATTGTTTTTGTACAGTGGCGAGTGTTTATTACCGCTATTATTTTTGTAGCGGTACATCATTTATCTTTTTATTATTTACAAACTCAAAATACGGGTTTTTACGTATTTGACCCTGATAGACTCGCTTTTACTACGGTGCTAATTCATGCTGGATACGCAATAGTTGAAGTATTAGTTGCAGGCTATATTGCAAAAACGCTGCAACGGGAACGTCGTGCGGGCTTATCTTTAAGTTATGCGACAGAACAAATAATGAAAGATCCTGAAAACATTAAACTCTCTCTTCGCGCGGATGACACTAAAAGCGAAGCTGTAGCAGGATTTAACACATTACTAGATTACTTATCTGATGTTATTAAACAGGTACAAACACAATCAGAATCATTGCAAAAAAACTCACAAGAGCTTATTGATGTACACGATCAGTTAGCGAGTGGTGCGGTTCAACGCACACAACAAACCGATGATATTGCTAATTCTGGCGCTCAAGTTGCCAATGGCTTTAAACTTGTAGAAGAAGAAAGTGAGGTGCTTAAGCGCCAAGTTGACCATATTACACAATCTGCAGGTGATGCATTAAAAGAAGTGCTTCAAACAGACGCTAAAAGTAGAGAGTTGTTAACACTGCTTAATCATACCGAAGAAAAAATAAATCACTTAGTGGCAGCTGGCGATGTTATTTCAGGGCTTCTTAATGAAATATCAGGCATTGCTGAGCAAACAAACCTACTTGCTTTAAATGCAGCTATTGAAGCTGCCCGCGCAGGCGAACACGGTCGAGGTTTTGCTGTTGTTGCTGATGAGGTAAGATCTTTGGCTAACCACAGTAAAGCAACAACAGATAAAATTAGTCTTACATTAAAAGATCTTGTTAATAATAGTAAAACGTCAACGCAATCAATGAGTCAGTGTGTGAGTTTTGTAGTTGATTTAACAAGTATTAGTGCTGCAATGAAAGAAAATATTTCAGCAATGAGCGAGCAAATAGCCGCAGTATCTTCAAGCTCTGACTCAGTTGCACAAGTGGTAGCGGAGCAGGCAGGTAATACCGAGTTAATAGCAAGCAGTACTGATACTATGCGCCAAAATCAGTACCAAGATACGCAAATAGTGCAGCAGTTAACCGCTAAGGTGCAGTTAATCGATGTAAGTATTGATGTATTAGAGCAAAGCATTGCCAAGTTTAAATAAATCTAACTCTTTTGTATTTTCGCTTATAGCTATATGGCTTGTTTGTGTTGTTGCAGGGTTAGTTTATTTTCAGTTAGAGCAACTTAAACCGTTTGATAGCTCAAAAGTTTTATTGCAAAAGCACTGGTTTAATAACTTTAAAAAGCAATTGGACTGGGTTGACACTAATGAAGCGTCGTTAGTGCTTATAACTGAAAAAAATTGCGGGTGCACCATACAGGCTAAACCACATATTTCATCGTTAAGCTCTTTTGCTGCCAATAAAGCTATGAAGGTTGTACAAGTTGAATTAACACCAAAGCTTAAACACGTTATTCCGGCAACGCCTGCCGCCGTTATTATTAATAAAAACGGTGAGTTTGTTTATGCCGGTCCGCTCTCTGAAGGATTAGCGTGTGCCCAAGGAAGTGGCTTTGTTGAAACTGCGGTCACTAATTTAGCTGCAGGTTTTAATTCCAACCTTTTAATTACGCAAACCAAGGGGTGTTACTGTGTAAACAATGCATAAATAACGTGCAGAAAAAATTAAAGCTCGCACTTAAATTAATAGGTTCGAGCTTTAACATTGATTAAATTGTAACTAAGCCATAAATACCTAATGACACAAACACACAAGCAGCAATAGCACGTACGGTGTTTAGAGATATTCTTTTTAGTAATGCATTACCAGCATATATAACAGGCACGTTAGCAATTAGCATACCTAACGTGGTTCCTACCGTTACCCAAAACACAGACTGATATTGTGCGCCTAGCAACACTGTCGCTATTTGTGTTTTATCACCAATTTCTGCAATAAAAAATAATACAAAAGCGACTAAAAAAGCCCCGTAGCTATCGTATTTATTACTTACATCTTCGTCTTTGTCTGGAACTAATAGCCAAAGGCCAACAATAATAAAGCTGATGTTTACAAGCCAAGGTAAATATTCAGAAGAAAAACTATTACTTAACCACTGCCCAAACCACGCTGATAGGCCATGATTGAGTAAAGTTGCGGCTAAAATACCAAGAAAAAGTGCGCTTTTATTACGAAAACGGGCAGCTAACAGGAGTGATAAAAGCTGGGTTTTATCGCCAATTTCGGCAAGTGTAACAGTGACGGTTGAGGTTAAAAAAACTTCCATTATTGATTCTTACAGGCGGGAATACTAAACCAAGGCAAACAACTATCTCCCGCCATGAGGATAGTGTCTACCTAGGTCTCGCCGATAACGCTTGCTACAACATTACAAACTTACCATGCACATGAGGTGCAATTATGTTGATAAGTTTACTCATTACTGAGCGGGCTACTCCCCTAAGAGGCGGCCATTATTCCATAACTTTACTTTTAGGTAAATATAGTTAAGAGAACAAATACCATATTCTAATAAATAATTTATATTTATTAGTGAGGAAGCTATTGATAACAATTGTCGTTTAGATTAGTATGCACCTATTGAATGTAATTAACACGGTTTGTATTGATGTATATTTGTCTTTGTCACGGTGTGACTGATAAAAAAATTGAGCAAACAATTGACGATGGTGCAACGACCATGCGTGAATTAACCAAAGAGCTTAAAGTAGGCAGCCAATGCGGTAAGTGTTGTGGTTGTACTAAAAAGATCCTTAATCGCAGACTTATTCAAATTGCGGATGTAACGGATCAAGTTGCTTAATTACATATAAAATTTAGATATAAAAAAAGCAGCTTTTTAGCTGCTTTTTTTATGCTTGTTACTATTTACAGTTGAGACTGTAAGTAGTTTTTGATACCCGTATTTTTAATAAGTAATTGTTGGGTTTCTAACCAATCAATTTGCTCTTCTTGTTCATTTAAAATGTGATCAAGGGCTTCACGGGTAATGTAATCTTTTTTACTTTCAGCCAGTTTAACGGCGCTTCGTAACTCGTCAATAGTATCGAGTTCAAAACTCATGTTAGCAGCAATCATTTCTTCGCTGTTTTCACCAATACGTAATCGGCCTAGGTCTTGAAGATTTGGTAAGCCTTCTAAAAACAAAATACGTTCAATTAAACGATCAGCGTTTTTCATTTTTTGAATTGATACTTTGTAGTCTGCTTTATCAAGCTGTGTAAAGCCAAAATCTTTAAACATACGTGCATGTAAAAAGTATTGGTTAATACCAACAAGCTCATTAGCGAGTACTTTATTAAGCGCTGCAATAACGTCTTTATCGCCTTTCATAATATGCTCCTACTAAGCCATTTGTGCTTGATGATAATTTTCAGAACCAATTTTATCAATTAGACCAAGTTGTTGCTCTAACCAGTAAACATGATCTTCTTCGGTATCAAATAACAGCTTTTCTAAAATGCTACGAGATTGATAATCTTGTTGTTCTTCACATATTGCGATTACGTCTTTAACACACGCAACTACTTCAAGCTCTAGTGTTAAATCGTTTTGCATCATGCTTTTTACATCGTTACCGATAAGTAAATCACGGCGCTTAGTCATATTTGGTACACCTTCTAAAAACAAGATGCGCTTAATAAGCCAGTCTGCGTGATCTTTTTCTTCTTCCATTTCGTGGTTAAGGCGCTCGTATAGTTTGTTTAAACCCCAGTCGTCATACATGCGCGAGTGTATAAAATACTGATCGATTGCTGCTAATTCGTTAGCTAACAATGTATTAAACGCATCGATTACTTTTTGATTACCTTTCATGATAAATCGCCTCAACTATTTCAATTGTATGCAGTGTAGTACATATAGCCTATATTGCAAGTTTTCTCTATAAAAATCATTGCGTTACTATTGGTTTTGATTCTTATTTAAGTTTGCGTTACTGCTTGGTTTATGGACAGTTTTTTATTTGTATTAGTATCTGAGAATGATTACTAGAGGTATTTATAAACAATAAGTAGAGATACTGCTTTTCATATTATCTTTTTAAATAAATAGGCATGCTGATGCCTATTTATTGAGTCTATCACTAATTAAAACTGGTATTTAGCACCCAGCGTTGCGGTTGTGCCTAATCCTTTAATATTATATCCACCGTAGGTGTAAGCCTGTGCGCGGGCAGGGTAGTAATCGCTATTAAATAGGTTTTCTATTCCAAAATACCCACTCCACCTGGCGTTAACATTGTATTGGCCACTTAAGTTGAATGTGTTGTAGCTACTAACAGGGCCCTGATCGCCAGAGTATTGGCCCTGTGCATTTTTATCAAAGCGCTTTCTGTCGCCTACATATAAAAAGCTCATTGCAAGCGATAGCTCGTCATTTGTTTGCCACGTTACATTCGCCGTTGCTTTGGGTGGGCTAATTTGGCTTGCGCCTAGGTAATCATCAGCTTCGGTGTTTTTACCTTCTACGTAACTGTATGTGGCGCTTAATTTAAGGTCTTGGTTAATAGTATAATTAACTAACCCTTCGTAACCCCATATTTCTTGTGGTGCACGTACGGGTTCGTAAACACCCGTTACTTCATTATACTCATTACTTGTACCAAGCTCTGAGGTACTTCTGTAAAGAGCAAATTCAAAACGTACGTTTTCAAACTGTGAGGTAAAACCAATTTCGTAATTGTCGATTATTGAGGCTTGTGTTTGAACAAGTGCAATATCGTCAACAGTTGCAGCGCGAAGTAGGCGACCAATATCAGAAATATCAGAGCCCTGTGAATAACTAAAAAATGGGCTGAATGCATCTGTTAAATTGTATTTTATGCCTGCATTATACGTTGTAGCGTCATAGTTTATGGTATCACCACGCACATTTAATGGTACTGAACATTGAGATACGGTTTTGCAAAGTTTTAGCGTTTGGTAGTCACTTACACTCAAATCAATGCTTTCGTTTCTTACACCCGCTTTTACAATAATATCGTCGTTTATTACCCATTTGGTTTGTAAAAAGCCAGCCACACTTTTCATGTCCATTTCTGGCACCCACACACGGCCATCTACTAAAGGTTGCGATGTTTTATCGTTTAAGGCATCAATACCGTAGATTAGAGTGGCTGTTAGGTTTTCAAAATCAAACTGGCTATTAAATGTAGCTCTTGCACCTTGCTTGTCTGATTTAATAACCGATTGACCACCGCTATAACCTTCATCAAGATTGGCTAAAGCGGTTGAGAAAAAGAATACGTTTTCTATATTTTGTTTATACAGATCGAGGGTCATTTGTGTGTTTTCAAACAACGCGTAATCAACATATTTTAGGGTTATATTTTCGTTGCCTTCTGGGCCTTGCGGTTTACCTTGTTTTTGAAGCGCTAATGGGACGTGTATAGCGTATGTTTTTTCCCCTATATTGCCATCGCCAGTAACATCGCCTAAATCAGTTTTTTGCTGTGAGCTGTAAAAGTTATAGCTGAACTGCAGTTGCTTTTCGTCGTCAAAATCATAAGTTAGTTTGGTAAAATAGTTTTGAGTTTCAGAGTCTGATAAACCATATTGCAAGCCTAAAATATCGCCCTGTGCATCGCGTTGTACGCCGTTTTCTTCATAGCTTGCCGTTAACAGGTAGCTTAGTTGGTCGAGCTTACCGTTTACTGCGGCTGATACTCTACCGCCACCACTTTCTGCTAATTTAACAGCGCTAAAGCGGCTTGAAATACTTATTTCGCCTTCCGGTTTACCATCACTACGCGCTTGTTTTGTTATGTAGTTAATAATGCCACCTGATGCACCATTACCATAAATAGACGTTGCGCCTTTTATGACTTCAATGCGCGCTATTGCGCTGGCGTCTAACGTTTTTACGCCTAAAGAACCATTACGAAGAGGGGTTGATTGCGGTACGCCATCAATCATTATTAATGGCGCACGGCCGCGTAGTGTTTGTCCTGAATTACTTGAACTACCAGTATCTGGGGCAAGGCCAGGAACCATTTGCGCGAGTAAACTTCCCAATTCTGAGCTTACTTTTAAATGCTGTTGTATTTGTTGCTGATTAATAACGGTGATCGAGGCTGGTACTTCGTCAATGCTTTCTGATATACGGCTGCCTGAAACAATGACATGCTCAAATTGATCAGAATTGTATTCATTTTTATTATTTTCATTTGCTAACGTGTTAGTACTTATTGCAACAGCAATAAGGCAAAGCGAAGTTTTTAACATGGGGTGTCTTAGTTGATAATAATTTACGTAATGGTAATTATTATCAACTAATGGCACAAGTGTTAATGAGATTTATTTCCATTTATGGCGTTTTAACCAGAAATACACACCGCTTACAATAAAAAATGCGAGTGAAAGGGCTATTAATAACCATAAAAACTGCACGATAGGACCTGCAAAATCACCAATGTGAAACTTATATTTGAAGTTCCATGCTTGTGTTGTGAAGTTTGTTTTACTGGCGTCAAATGAGTTTAATACTTTACCCGTAAATGGGTTAGTCCAAACCCAGCTGTAAGCGTGACTTTCGCCAGGGTTTTGCATTCTCAGTGCAATTGCTTCGTTATCCTTTTTAGGTAAGTAAATTCTATATAATTTACCGTCTGGAAATACGTTCTCTGCATTTTTAATTGCTTCATTGTAGTTTAAAGTAGCTTGAGAAGGGGTTATTACTTTTGGTGCTTTAGGTCTTTGTTCTACCTTGTTTAAGGTCACAAATTCTAATACCGATTGAGTTTGTGTTTTCCAGTTAAATGCCATACCAGTAAAGGCAATCAGCATAAGCGGTATAAAAAAGTAAACACCAAGCACTGTATGTAATTGATACATGAGCACTCTAAATTTGGCTTTTGGTTTTATAGCTAAACGTTTAACTCTGTTTTTGGGCTTTACCCATAAATAAAAGCCCAGTAATACATTTATTAAAAGTAGCAATGCACACACCGACATCCAATTTCGAAAGGTTTTTTCACCTTTACTGTTTTCAAACAACAGCCAACGATGTAATCCCATAGCAAACCCATAAATCGTATCGGTTGATTCATAGATGTTTAGTACACTCCCTGAGTAGGGGTTAACACTGGCGTAGTGTTTATTGGCTAACCGAAATTGCCATGCTGCGTTTGGCGCTTGTTCGGGCATAAAAAAGGTGATTTTTTGCTTAGTTTGAGCTTGTACATTTTGTATAAGTTCATCGTAATGCATTAAGTTTTTTTGGGGTGTTACTTGCCATTTCTCAGGCTCTATTAGGTGCTGTATGTCTTTTGCATAAATCATAACAGCACCGGTTAGGCTCACTATTAATAAAAATAGTCCGCTAATTAGGGCAAGGCCTAAATGAATTCTACGTAACCAAAGTTTCAAAAACGGTATCTCATTATGAGTTAATGACAATATTGTAAATGATAATACGAGCTGTTTTCAATTAAATAGTTATGTATTTGGTTTAGCTTGTTATTAAGAGCATTAAATTGGGCTTTAATTTGCGATTGGTCGGATTTCTATTATGCAATTTTCAATATTAAAATTGTCATGTAAAAAGCTTTTTACTGCTGGCAAATTAATTAAGTGCTGAGTGCCAATAATAAGCTCACAATAATTTTCTTTATCATCTAGTTGCCAAAGCTTAATGCTAACTACCGATTCGATATTAAATTCATTACTAATAGCATGTGATATTGCGTGTATATCAATATTGCTAGGCGCTGCTTGCATTAAAATTTTGCAGCTTTGCTTTAATAGTAAAATGCCATGATAAATTACATAAAGAGAAATAAGCACAGTGGCAATTAAGTCAACGATATACCACTGGTATAAAATAATTAAGGTGCCCGCAATAATAACAACAATAGATGCCATTGCATCTGATACGTTATGAATAAAGGCCGCTTTTATATTTATACTGTGATTTGCGCCAGCTCGGTAGGTTAAATATGCGGTTGCTAAATCAATAATCAATGCTATTGCTGCCACCCACACAACTATCCAACCATTAATTGGTTGAGGGTTTAAATAGCTCGAAATGGCTTCAAAAATTAAATACACACCAATTAATATCAATGTACTGCTATTAAAAAGTGTGGCAAGTATTTCAGCGCGTTTATAGCCAAAATGATGAGTGGTGTCAGCAGGTTTATTACCAATTTTACGTGCAACGAGCGCGATAAATATAGCGGCAGCATCACTTAAATTATGAAGTGCATCGGCTATAAGTGACAAACTGCCCGAAAATACCCCGCCAATAACTTGGGCTACGGTTAGCAATACATTAATAACCACAGCGACGGTTAGCTGTTTATCGCTCTGGTTTTCGTCTACATGACTATGTGAGTGATCGTGCGCCATAATGACCTCAAATGTATTAATTGAATATTGCTTATATCATGGCTGGTTTAAAACCGCTACAGATGTGGTAGCGTCAATAAATCTAATTATAAGTTAGTAATAAAGGCGTATATTTTAAAAAGTGTGAATTTAATATTGTAACGCTAAACACCCATTTTTTAAGGAGTTTACCGCTCAAAACTTGCGTCTTTATATATTTAGTGCATTAATGTAAGTAATATTAAATGATTATAAGTTGCTGGATATTAAGCATGCACAAAGGTTTAAACTTTGATGAATTAACAGGTAAAGGACAGTCTGTTCGAAGTAAGTTAATTATAACCTTTATAATTATAGCCTTAGGGCCACTATGTATACTTACTTGGTTTAGCCTTGGACATGTAAATAGTACGCTTAAGCAAAATGCAGACGCTGAACTAAACGAGCTTAATAATATAGGTAAGCAATTTGCTGATATTTGGTTTGCAGAGCATGTTAAGGATCTATATTTGCTTAGGGCGCAGTTTGATATTAGCCCGACTAAAAAACAACAATTAATAGCGCAATTTGTTGAGCAGTACGACTTTGTTAATAATGTAGAACTTATTGATGTAAACCTCGTTAAATCACTACCTTCCTCACCCTTTTTTAATATTATTAAAGATCAACGTTTTAATAACATACTCTCTGGTATTAAAAATACAGGTAAAATCCAATTTCAGTCAATGACAGTCTCAGGGCGTGAGTATCATATTATTGGCTTACCGTTAGTAAATACCGAAAATAAGCTACAAGCCATATTGCTCGCAGATATAAATTTAAACGGCTTATTAAATAATCTAAGTAAAATACACGCTGCAAATAAAGACATAACATTTTATGTTATGCATAATAATAAAATTCAAAAAAATAATAATTCAGAAGATTCTCAACCACTATTTTTCTCTCAAAACGGCTCCCCAACGCAACGTGTTTTTTCTTACAGTAATAAAAATGAAGAGACTTTATACGGGTATATTGATTCTCTAGAGTTTTTAAATGAATCTGGATGGCAATTACTTGTAACAAAACCAAAAGAAGTTGCACTACAAGGTGCTAATTTTTATAAACAGCTTGCTTTATTAACAAATGCGGGGGCATTGCTGCTTATATTAACGTCATCGTGGTGGTTTGGGCGTCGACTTTCTAGACCTTTAATTAACTTAGCTAAAATTGTTGAAAGTATTACAAAAGGAGATAAGGTAAAAGTCCCTGTAATAAACGACAGTATTGAGTTTAACCAGCTTTCATTGGGTTTACGTAATTTAGTAGCCGTAAAAGAAGAGCAACACAGTATATTACAAAAGCAACGCTCTGCACTTCAAATTGCATTAAAACAATTAGCCGAGCAAAAAAGTGCATTAGATGAACACGCTATTGTTGCTGTAACTGATTTGCATGGCACCATCACTTTTGTAAATAAGAAATTTTGTGAGATTAGTGGCTACGATGAACACGAATTAATAGGTCAAAACCATCGCCTTTTAAATTCAGGAAAACACGAAAAAGCATTTTTTAAAAATATGTATAAAACGCTTAAACGTGGTGATATATGGAACGGGCAAATATGCAATAAAGCTAAGCATGGTGGCATATATTGGGTAGATACGACGATTGCACCATTTTTAGATGAAAATGGAAAACCGCAAAACTATATTGCTATTCGTAATGACATTACAGCCCTGAAAGTACAAGAGCTAGAGCTTGAGCAACACAAAACACAGTTACAGTTAGTGATAGACTCAACAGCCGTGGGTATTTGGGATTGGTATATTGATACGAATAAAGTGACGTTTAATAACCGCTGGGCCGAGATAATAGGTTACAAACTCAGTGAGATTGAGCCTTGTACTATAGATACTTGGTATACATATGCTCACCCAGACGACTTAGTGATATCAAATAAAAAACTTCAAGAGCACTTTGCCGGTGAGACTGACTATTTTGTTAGTGAAGCCCGCATGAAGCATAAAAATGGACATTGGATTTGGGTACTCGATACTGCAAAAGTAGTTGAGTGGAATACCGATGGCTCTCCAAAACGTATGATAGGTACGCATTTAGATATATCAGAACGAAAATCTACAGAGCTTGAGCTACAAGGAAGCCGCGATAGGTTTGCATCTTTGGTATCAAATATCCCTGGCATTATTTATCGATGTAAGTTTGATAATAAATTAAGCATGCTTTATATGAGCGAGCAAGCGAGTGGAATAACAGGTTATTCACCTGATGAGTTGATACATGATGAACCCCCCAGCTTTTTTGATTTGATATGCGAAGACGATTCTAAAAAAATAAAAGATGAAATTCTACGTTGTGTTAGCGCTAAGCAGTCATGGTCTGTTGAGTATAGGATTACAGCCCGCGATGGCTCCTTACATTGGGTAAATGAAAAAGGCCAAGCCATTTACGCAGATGATGGCAGCATATTGTATTTAGATGGATTTATTTTTGATATTACAGAGCGTTACAATACACAGTTAAAAATAAATCGTCAGCAAAGCCTACTTGAATCAATGAGTAAGCAAGGGCAGATTGGCGCATGGGAGATGGACTTAGATGCGCATACACTTTATTGGTCTGATGAAGTTAAAGTTATTCACGAAGTACCAGAGGACTTTGAACCGAGCATAGATACCGCTATTAACTTTTATAAACCAGGCATACACCGAGATACTATAAGTACCTTATTTGAGTGCGCAGTGACTTTAGGTGAAAGCTGGAGTGTAGAGCTTATTATTTTGACCTATTCTGGGCAAGAGCGTTGGGTTAAATCGATGGGCCAAGCTGAGCTTAAAGACGGTAAATGTGTACGTGTGTTTGGTTCATTTCAAAGTATTGATGCACATAAACGACTTGAACTTGAGAGCGAAAAAGCAAATCGTTATAACAAAAATTTAGCCGCGCTTACAGTCGCACCTGAGGTGCAAAATAGTGATGTAGAACAGGTTAAAAAGCTAGCCGTTAAATCTATGTGTGAAGTGCTAAATGTTACACGAGCTTCGATATGGATCTTTAACGAAAAACGAGATGTGATGACGTGTCATTGCTTATATATAAATGGTCAAGGGTTTGTAGATACCGACGCTATTTTAACTGCTAAAGACTACCCAGCTTATTTTAATGCTATTTATAAACATAATTTAGTGGCTATTGATGATGTTTATACTCACTCAGCAACTGTTGATTTTATTGAAGCATATGTAACACCACTAAATATTAAATCGATGCTTGATGCTGTAATTGCAACAGGCGATGGTAATTTAGGTATTTTGTGCGCTGAAACAGTAGGCGAGCATCACAACTGGACGCAAAGTGAAGAAACGTATCTTCGCTCATTAGCTACTTTAGTGGGAAGCACTTTAGTTTCTCAAAAACGAAAAGTAATTAGTGAGGAGCTAAAAGTAGCACTCGTGAAAGCTGAAGATGCAGCCATTGCTAAGAGCCAATTTTTAGCAACCATGAGCCATGAAATTAGAACGCCGATGAATGGCGTACTCGGTATGCTAGAGCTTGTTCAATTAGAGTCGCTATCTAAACCAATAGAAACAAAAGTAGATATAGCCAAAAAAAGTGCACATTCTTTATTGGGTGTAATTAATGATATTTTAGATTTCTCTAAAGCTGAAGCAGGTAAAATCGAGCTTGAAGAAATTAACTTTAATGGACGTGATTTAATTGGTGAAGTTGCTGCCGCACAAGCATTTACAGCTCAAGACAAAGGTATTGAAATTATTTTGGATCTGGTAGCGCTAGAGCCTTCGCAGTTATGCGGCGATCCAGGGCGCATTCGCCAAGTTATTACTAATTTATTGAGCAACGCCGTTAAGTTTACGAGTCAAGGCGAGGTTGTTGTAAGCGCGAAAATTAATAAAGTAGCTCAAGGTTTAGAGTTTGTTGTAAGTATAAAGGACTCAGGCATAGGAATAAGTTTAGAAAAACAAGAGCAATTATTTACCCCTTTCTCTCAAGTCGATGCATCAACAACGCGTGAATATGGAGGCAGTGGCTTAGGGCTGGCTATTTGTAAGCAGCTTTGTGAACTAATGGGGGGGGCTATCTCTCTCACTAGCGAAGCCGGTAAAGGGAGTACTTTTACTGCCACTATAATGCTGACTCCGGGAGATCAAAAAGAACGTTATATTCCTAATATTAATATGGAAGAGCTAACCGTTTTGGTTGTTGATGATAACGAGACAAATCGAATTGTAATTTCACAGCAGCTTGAGCACTGGGGAGCTAAGGTTGCGCTTGCATGTGACGCACGCGAAGCTCTTGATATGTGCGCGCAGCAGTATAAAAGTAACAATTGCATGTATGACATTGCAGTGCTTGATATGCAAATGCCAGGAATGGATGGTATAGAGCTGTGTAAAGCACTAAAAGCACATGAACATTATAAATCAATGCCACTTGTAATGATGACCAGTATTGCTGGTATGGAAGGTGCGCAGCGCTATTCTAATGCAGGCTTTCAGGCATATTTCCCCAAACCTGTAACCACTGCCGATTTAATTTCTGCACTGTCAGTCATAACAAGTAATGATTCAGATGAGACACTCCCACTTGTTACTTCAGGCTATATTTCCTCTCTTAAAAAAGAAAAGGTGCAGGAACCTACCCAAATATTACTTGTAGAAGATAATCCAATTAATCGACAAGTGGCTACATTAATGCTCAAAAAGCTTAATTGTGACGTTACAATTGCCGAAAATGGTCAATTAGCGATAGATATATTAGAGTCTCACGATTCTGGTTTCTTTAAGCTCGTTCTTATGGATTGCCAGATGCCTGTTATGGATGGCTTTGCTACAACTGCAGCTATACGTAAAGGTATGGCAGGTATACAACACAAAAACATTAGGATCATTGCTATTACGGCTAACGCAATGGACTCTGATAAAGAGCGTTGTATAACCGCTGGAATGGATGACTACTTGAGCAAACCGATTCAATTAGATATTTTAAAAGATAAATTAGAGCAGTATATTTAAGGTAAAAATACAATGAGCCAACCCGTTATAATACGTGATGCAAAACCAAGTGATGCGAAAACAATTTTGCACTTTATTACCGAACTTGCCATATATGAAAAAGAACCGGATGCAGTTAAAACAGACGAACAGGCTATTTTAGATACGCTGTTTAGCGACGGTGCTACTGCGCACAGCATAATTTGTTTAGAAGGTGATGAGCCAATTGGTTTTGCGGTCTATTTTTATAATTACTCTACATGGTTAGGTAAAAATGGCCTATACCTTGAAGATTTATACGTAAGCCCAGATAGCCGTGGCAATGGTGCAGGTAAAGCCATTATGAAGCACTTAGCTAATAAGGCGATTAGTAATGACTGTGGTCGTTTTGAATGGGTAGTGCTTGATTGGAATAAACCCGCTATCGATTTTTACAATAGCATTGGTGCAAAGCCTCAAAACGAATGGATTATATATCGCTTAACAGGGCAGGAATTACTAGACTTTGCTAAATAGTTAATGAAAATCATTTGCATTTAGGTTTATGGGTGTGTAAGTTAACTACACGCCCATAAATAAACGTGCAGATGATTATATGATCTCAAACCAAAAACAATCCCACTCAGATTTACTTTGTCTTGATCAAGCATTAAGCCCTTGGCAGTCGAATATAATGCAAGGTAATTATGCATTTGAACAAGGTGCACTTCTCGAAGCCCGCGATAAATACTTATTAGCTAAAACACTTGCAGATCATCTTCTTCAGCAGTTTTTATATGCTCAGATTAATAACAATGTCATCCATGCTATTGAGCATTGCATACCCGCACTTGTTGTTGCGTCGCATAATTTAGCTGATACCTATATAGCTATGCAACAGCCTGAAAATGCATGCAAATGGCTATGCGAAGTACACTTAACACTCCGTTCGCTAATTAAGCATACTCATTACGATATACAAAAAGTGAGTAAGCATCATTACACTAAAACGTCCTCTGAACTTGTATCATTTGCAAGACGCTATCATTTTTTACCTGAGCTAATAGAGCAAGTGAATTTTTGCTTATGCTCAGAGAGCACTACAAACAATCAACTGCACTAATTTAAAAGAAAAAGGAGTATTTATGGCTTTTACTTTGCCTGCACTTAACTATGAGTACGATGCGCTTGAGCCTCATATTGATGGTAAAACAATGCATATTCACCACACATTGCATCATCAAACGTATATCAATAAAGCCAATGCTGCTTTAGCAGATACTGTTTATGCAACCGCAAATGCTGAAAAATTACTTAAGGGAATAAACAGCCTGCCTAGTAATTTACAAAAAGCAGTACAAGAGCATGTAGGAGGGCATTTTAATCACAGCTTATTTTGGCAAGTAATGAGCCCAGAAGGAGGAGGGGAACCTGAAGGTAGTGTAGCTCAGGCAATAAATGAACAGTTTGGCAGTTTTGATAAGTTTAAAGATCAATTTACTGCTGCTGCAATTAGTCAATTTGGCAGTGGTTGGGCGTGGCTATGTGTGACCCCAGATAAAAAGTTGATTGTAGAAAATAGTGCTAATCAAGATTGCCCTTTAATGCAGGGAAATACCCCTATTTTGGGACTTGATGTATGGGAGCATGCCTACTATTTGAAGTATCAAAATAAGCGTCCTGACTATATTGCTGCTTTTTATAATGTAATTAATTGGACTGAAGTTGAAAAACGCTACCTAGCCGCAATAAGTTGAGTGCCGAATATGGCTAGTAATACAGTTTATTTTCTATAAGCTAGGCTCTATTAGATTAATTTATAGAGCCGTTTATGTACACTTCACATTGGCAAAAAGCACGTCAGAGTCGCGATCCTCGTTTTGACGGGCTTTTTTACGTAGCGGTAAAAAGTACCGGTATTTATTGCAGACCAATTTGCCCTGCACCAACGGCTCACGAAAAAAACGTTGCTTATTATCAGTTTGCCCATAACGCGGCGCAAGATGGTTTTAGGCCCTGTATTCGTTGCAGGCCCGATAGTGCCCCAGGCAGCGCAGCATGGCAGGGTACAAAAACGACGGCACTTAGAGCAAAACAGTTAATAGATCAAAATGACGAGCACGACTGCGAAAAATTAGCAGCTCGTTTAGGCGTAAGTAGTCGTTATTTAAGGCAGTTGTTTAAGCAGTATTTTGGCGTGTCGATTACGCAATATCGATTATTTAACCAATGCCACTTTGCTAAAAAACTGATTCAAGAAACACATTTACCCCTTACCGAAATAGCGTTTTCCGCAGGCTTTAAAAGCATTAGGCGCTTTAATGATGCATTTTTACAGCAGTTAAATATAGCTCCCTCGAAGCTGCGCAGTGGCGATAAAAAGCCAACGTCAACACTCATTTTAACCCTGCCATTTAGGCCGCCTTATAATTGGCCTGCTTTGCAGGGCTTTTTACAAAGGCGCTTGATAAAACCAATGGAGTGGATAACACAAACGAGCTACGGGCGTACTTTTGCAAGTGATAAATATAAAGGAAGTTTTACCGCAGAATTTATAGCGAGTAAAAACCACTTTAGTGTATCTATCAATATAGACAATACGGCGTACTTACAACCTGTTATAAATAATATACGCCGTGTGCTTGATTTAGATGCCGATATTAATTTAATTCAAATGCATTTAAGCGCCAATATAAACAATGCGTTTACAGTGTGCGAAGGGCTCAGACTTCCGGGGATTTGGTCAAGTTTTGAAGCCGGTATAAGAGCGGTACTTGGGCAACAAGTGAGTGTTACTGCAGCGCATAATTTAGTAACAAAGTTAGTTGATGAATTAGGCGAAAAAGAGGGCGATGCCGTTTATTTTCCTACGGCTAAAATTGTTGCTAATAGTGATTTTGCATTTTTTAAAATGCCACAAGCACGCAAAAATGCGCTACACAACTTAGCCCAGTTTTGTGCGCTAAATCCTGAAAATGACGATTTAGACGAATGGCTTAGTTTAAAAGGAATTGGCCCTTGGACAGTAAATTATGCAAAGCTGCGAGGACAAAGCCAACCCGATATATTACTTGATGGTGATTTAGGTGTTAAAAAAGCACAAGCAGCGGCAAATCCGTTTGAGCCTGCTAATTGCGCTCCTTTTCGCTCTTACTTAACGTTTCAACTTTGGCAGCAATTATAATGATCATTCAAACATCAATTTCGAGCCCTATAGACGACATAATTATTCAAGCGACTGATAAAGGTGTGAGTTACGTTGGTTTTTATCCTCCAGTTGAGCACCCTCATACGCCATTTGAGCAAGTTACTAACAAGGCGGTGCTTATTTGCGCTGCGCAGTTAAATGAGTACTTTGCAAAAAAACGCACTATGTTTGATGTACCACTTGATACAACCGGTACGGTATTTCAGCAAAGTGTATGGCAAGCACTATTAACAGTACCTTTTGGACAATCGCAAACATACGGCTATATTGCTAACCAACTCAATAACCCAAAAGCAGTGAGGGCAGTAGGCGCTGCTAATGGTAAAAATCCGATTAGTATTATTGTACCGTGCCACCGCATTATTGGCGCAAATGCAAAGTTAACGGGCTATGCTGGTGGGCTTGAAAGGAAACTGTGGTTGCTGAAACACGAAGGATTAATGTAAATTAATTGATAAAATATAGCCAGTCTGCTTAACTAAACCTATAATTTAAATAATCAACTAATAAAAATTATTATGCGTATTAATAGCTTAGTTTACTTTTTTATTGCCAGTTTAATGTTTACCGCTACTGTGTTTAGCAAGCCGCAAAGTCTCGTGTTTTGTTACGAAGACAAAAATATAGCTCCTATGTTTTTAGGTGATGGCCAAAATATACCAACAGATAAACCTGGTGCATCAATCGAAATACTTCAACAACTTGATTTAGCATTGCCCAATGTAGCAATATCATTTGTTAGAAAGCCATGGCGTAGATGCTTAAACGATTTAGAATTTAATCGAGTTAATGCTGTTATTGCAAGTTACCGCAAAGGGCGAGAAAACGTTGCTGTTTACCCTGTTGATGAGCAAGGTAAGTTACAAGATGACTACGCAGTAAGTGAATTTGGCAGCTGCCTTATAGGGCGCTATAAATTTCATAAGGAATGGGAGACTCGTGAAGTATTTCAAAATAAAGCATTTACGATAGCTATTCCTAATGGTTATGGGCTAAATAGCGCGTTAAAAGAAGAACCATTTTTTATTCATAATACGTTTTCTAAAAGCAAAGCTTTTGAGTTGCTAGATAAGGGGGTAGTGCAGGCGAGCGTTGATCTATGCCAAGTAGACGGCTTAAAAGTGTCGAGTTATCCGTATGAGGGTAATAATGTTAAACCTATTTATCCCCCTTACGAAACCAGCCATGGTTACCTTGTATTTTCAAAAAAATTCTATGAAGAAAATAATGCTCTAAGCTTGCAAATGTGGCAGTGGTTATCAAAATTTGAAAGTGCACCTGTGTATATTAAATACTTACAAACACTCAAATAAACAGGCCCCGACAAAATAAAATTCGCGTTTGTAAATTGGTATTAATTTAATATTAAGGTAGCATAAGCGCACTTTTTATAAAATGGCACCGCAATGGCTCAATTATACTTTTACTACTCTGCAATGAATGCAGGTAAATCAACCACGTTATTACAATCTGCATTTAATTATAAAGAACGTGGCATGGAACCTGTGATCCTGACTGCTGCCATTGATGATAGACAAGGCGTGGGTAAAGTATCGTCTCGTATTGGTTTGCAAGCTGATGCGCATGTATTTGATGCTAGTAAAGATGTTTTTGATCTTATTCAATCACTCAATAATGATAAAAAGCGCCATTGTGTGTTAGTTGACGAGTGCCAATTTTTATCAAAAGAACAAGTAATGCAATTAACCGATGTGGTTGATGAACTCGGTATACCGGTATTGTGTTATGGCTTGCGTAACGACTTTAGAGGCGAGCTATTTATAGGGTCGCAATATTTGCTTGCGTGGGCTGATAAGTTAGTTGAGCTTAAAACTGTTTGCCACTGCGGGCGTAAAGCTAACCATGTACTGCGTACCGATGAAAATGGCGAAGCAATAGCCGATGGTAACCAAGTAGAAATTGGCGGCAATGACCGATATGTTTCGGTATGCCGCAAACATTATAAAGCCGCGTTAAATATGGGCCGATAAAGCATTTAAAAATGTATCAATATCTTCGCGGGTTATATCTAAATGCGTAACTAGCCTAAGCTGCTTGCTTGGGCTAAATAATATGCCTTGTTGTTTAAGCGCTTCAGCAATATCTTCAATATTTATACTGCTACTGTATGTTGCGTAAACCATATTAGTGGTGTTAGTCATATCGACAGTAAAGCCACTGATTTCACTTAATTGTTGAGCCAAATAACGTGCATTTTCATGATCGTATTTTAAGCGCTCTACATTGTGCTCAAGTGCAAACTGCCCGGCAGCTGCAAGCATTCCGGCTTGGCGCATACCACCACCAAGTACTTTTCTCCATCGTCTTGCTTTATTAATAAGTGCTGGTGAGCCTAATAATAAAGAGCCTACAGGCGCACCTAAACCTTTAGATAAACAAATAGAAACTGAGTCAAAGTGTTTTGTAATTTCAGTGATATCAATATTTAGCTCAACAGCGGCATTAAAAGCACGTGCGCCGTCTAAGTGCAGCGCTAAACTATGCGTATTAACAAAGTCACGTGCTTGGGCTAAGTACTCAAGCGGGAGTACTTTTCCGCCAATGGTATTTTCTAAGCTGAGCAATCGCGTTTTTGCAAAATGGCAATCGTCTGGTTTTATAGCCGCCGCTATTTTACTAAAAGGGATGCTGCCATCAGCATCGTTTTCAATAGGCTGTGGCTGAACAGATCCTAAAACAGCTGCGCCGCCACCCTCAAACTTATAATTGTGAGCATTTTGGCCACAAATGTATTCGTCACCTCGCTCACAGTGCGCCATTAACGCAAGTAAGTTGGCTTGTGTGCCTGAGCTACAATAAAGTGCGGCTTCAAAATTAAAACGCTTACACGCATAGGCTTCTAGTTGGTTAACGCTTTCATCATCACCATATACATCGTCACCAACCGGTGCGTTGTACATAATATCGCGCATTTCTTTTGTTGGTTTTGTAACTGTATCAGAGCGAAAATCTATCATGATTGCCTTATCCTTTTTATTATTTTTAATAAAATTGGTATTAATCAAGCTCGCTACAAATTTGCTCACGAGTGTCTTTATCAAAGTAGGTCCATGCAATAAAGCGGCTAATTTTTTGACCTTGTGCCATATCAACAATTTTATACTGTGCTATTGGGTGAGCTTTTAATACTTCTTCAAGGGCTGCAATATTATCTTTTTTAGAGACTAACGACGTAAACCACAGTACTTGCTCTGCAAAGTCTTCGCTTTCTTTAATCATATTAGAGATAAACTGTACTTCACCGCCTTCACACCACAATTCATTATTATGACCACCAAAATTAAGCGTGCTACTGGGTGTTTTTCCTAAGTTTTTCCACTTACGTTCACTGCCTTTACTTGCCTCTTCTTCACTTGCATGAAACGGAGGGTTACAGAGCGTTAAATGGTATAGATCTTTTTGGTTTATAACGCCTTTAAAAATTTGTGATGCGTTTTTTTGATGTTTTAGGGTGATTTTTAAACGATTAAACTGAGCAATTTGCTTTGCTATTTTTACTGAGGCTGTATCAATATCAGTTCCAGTAAAATGCCACTTATATTCACTTGTACCAGTAAGCGGATAAACTAAGTTAGCGCCAGTGCCAATATCAAGCACTTTAATTTGCTTACCTAAAGGTATTTGTTGTTGATTATCATCACTTAATAGGTCGGCTAAGTAATGAATGTAGTCAACACGCCCAGGTATAGGTGGGCATAAGTTGTGCTCGGGAATATCCCAAAAATCAATATTATAATGTGCTTTTAAAAGAGCTTGATTAAGTGTTTTAACAGCTTTGTTATCACTAAAATCAATGCTTTTAGTCCCTGCAGGTGTGGTTATAACAAAGGGCAGTAGAGCAGGATGCTCTGTTGTTAATAAATCGAAGTTGTACCCATTTTTATGTAGGTTACGAGGGTGTAATTTTGAACGTGCTTTATTTTCTTTCATGGCTTCATTTTAACAACAGATATGATGTGGTGATTGTAACAAATGCTGATGAGTAAAGTGCACACATTTCCTTTGGTATATTTAATATTACTGGTAGGATGAGTTGAAAATAATAAAAAGGAATAACTGTGGCAATTTCTCAGCAATCAATAATTATTAATGTAGCTGATCAGCAAACACTTCATTTACGCCGTATTAGCGATGAAGATCAGCAAGGGCCTATCGTATTTTTTATGCATGGAGCAATAGAAAACGGTAAGATTTTTTACACGCCCTCTAATAAAGGACTTGCCCCTTTTTTAGCTGAGCATGGGTATAGATGTTATGTGGCTGATTTACGTGGCCGAGGTGATAGCAAGCCAATCATTTCGAGCGAGTCCGAATATGGACAAACTGAGTCTATCCTAGAAGACATCCCTGCCTTTATTAAGCAAATAGAGTTGATTGAAGGCAAAAAGCCAGACTACTGGGTTGCTCACTCTTGGGGCGGGGTGTTGATGAACAGCGCGTTTGCACGTTTTCCAGAATATATTAACGACGTTAAAGCATGTGTGTATTTTGGCTCTAAGCGTTCTTTATTTAATAATCACCCTCAAAAATTATTACAAGCCAATTTAATTTGGTATTTTATGGCGCCTTTACTTGCTAAAAAACATGGCTATTTAAACGCTAAAGGTTATAAGTGGGGCAGCGATAACGAAACTCAAAAGTCGCATTATCAAAGTATGCAATGGGCTAAAAAGAAGCCATGGATAGATTCTGATGATAATTTTGATTATGCAAAAGCGCTAAACAACCTGCATTTACCGCCAACGCTTCATATTGCTGCGGTAAAAGATAAAGCATTAGCGCAACCAATCGATATTCAAAAATTTATGGACGAATCGGGGCTAGGCATTCAACAAATGCAAATTTACGGTCGTAAACACGGGCATAATTTTGATTACGATCATATTAATATGCTTACCCACCCAAGTGCGCGTGATGATCAATTTAAAGATTTACTTAATTGGTTTAAAGCACATCCGTAAGGGCCTGTTGACCTTTCAGGATTAAAATTTGTTCAATCCAAGGAAGTTTTAATCACGGCGCGAAGTTTGTAACCTAGTGGGCTCGGTAACTGCTCCTGCGTTACCCTACTGGCTTACATCCATGTAAGAATAAGTAAAAACCGAGCAACAAAGAGTTAATCGTCCCTAGAGAGAACCCAAAGGGCAGTGGATGTTTGGTCTTTATGCTGCGTTATCGCCTATTTATGGGGAACAACCACACTACATAGGCTCTGCCTTGCCTAAATACCAAACAGCCTACTGCAAATTTAACCTCGAAAGATAAACAGGCCCTAATTAATTCTCATCAAGTAACTTTAGAAGAGGTGTTTTGTAACGCTCCCACTTAGCGATTGCGGCATTATTAATAGGTTGGCGAATAGCATGTTTACTCAAGGTCGTTACCGGTGTTTTTTGTTTATAAAACGCTAAGCAGCGCTCTTCAAAACTACAGTTTAAAAAACCAAGTAACTGCGTTAGCTGCTCTTTTGGGTTATTCACTAAATCTTCGTAACTGACATCATAAATTGGCATCTCTTTAAAAGAGTGCCAATGGCTCATCAGTTTTTTATACAACTTATGATAAAGCTTAAACTCAGGTAGTGAGCAAAAGTAAGGCTCGTTTTCAGCAAAGTAATTAGTGAAGATAGAAAATGCAGTGGCATTAAAATCACGACTTAAATTTATAAATTTAGCATTTGGAAATAGAATATATATAATTCCGAGCGACTGATAATTACTCGGCAGTTTATTTATTATAAAAGGTCTGATGGGCGATGCTGTTTTTAATGTTGTGATATACAGCTCGCGGGCTTTTTTGATTAAATCCGGCGTTAAATGTGCTAAACATTGCGGGTAAGTCACTCCCGTTTTTTGTTCGATAAAAGCAACTGCGTTATTACTAATACTCGTGCTCTCTCCTAGGCTCGAAAACTGACTATGGCTTGCCAACATTTGCTCCACAAGGGTAGAGCCACTACGAGGCATGCCAATAATAAATACAGGCGTGATATTACCCGTAAATTTTTTATCGGCAGAGGCTATAAACTCCTCGGTGTTGTATTTTATTATTTCATCGTAAAAAGGGATTAAATCTCTAGTGTTAAATTCACTTAATTTTTTTTGTAATTTATTCGCCAATATAAAATAATTAAATGCTTGCTCGGTATCCTCAAGTGCATCGTAACTGTTTGCTAATGCGTAGTAACACACCATTTTTAAACGTAAATTACTAGTTTGAGTTAATAAGTGGTGCAAATTACTTACATAATTATGTTCTTTATCAAAGCGACCTAATTGTACAAGTTCAAATAAAATATAGGCTGTTACAGGGTATACACCAATGCTGAGTGCATGAGCAAAAGTTGTATGAGCTTTATCTAACTCGCCATGTGTTAAATAGTGCTGTGCTAAGTAATAATGAGGTTCTGGATTATGACTTGCTAATTTTTTTGCGTATTCAAGCACCGTTAGCGCATCGTTTGGCGAATGAACACCGTTAAAAGCATCAGCAAGGGCATGTAATGGTTCAAGCATATGAGGCAAGCGCTCACAGGCTTTTTGGAGTAGGTATACAGCAGCGTCGTAACGTTCTAGTCGTAAGGCAATTCTGCCTAAGCCAAATAAAGCCTCACCATTTTCAGGGTTACTATTTAAAATTGCTTTAAAATGGAACTCGGCTTCTTTGAGTTTATTTTGTTGCAGTAGTTGGTTGGCTTTTTCAAGTAGCATAGTTATACCAATTTTATTAAAAAATAATCATTCTATCGCATTAAATAGCGTACTCACTGCGTTAAAAATTATTCATATAGAGCAACTATATATCATAGTTTTCGCCTTGTTATTACGCTATTTTCTGAGCGCTATAATAGAACACTTATTCAATGCAATTGGTATTGTTCATTATTATTTTTATTAACTATAAAATTAAAAAGGCGAAATGTCTTTAACATTTCGCCTTTGGTTCTTCATGAAAATAGTTTAAAAAGTATATGTTGCTTTAGCGTAGTAAAAGCCACCGTTAATACCAAACGGAGATGTTTCGTAGAACTGACCACCCCAGTTGTTATTAGGGATGCCCGTTGCATCTGCAAAATCAAGTTTTTCAGCATCTTGGTCGAATAAGTTTTGAGCACCTACTGAGAAGCTAACTGATTCATTTAAGAAGTAAGTTACTTCAGCATCAATAGTGACTGCAGCATCTGCTGTTTTAGCTGTTGCATCATAATCAACGTGAACACCTTGGTATTCGCCGTAGTAGTTTGCACGAGCAAATGCAGAAACTGATTCCCATTGTTGAGACAATGTGAACGTTGCACGATGATTAGGTAAATCTTCTTCTAAACGCTTAACTTTAAACGCACCTGTAATTTCACTAAATTTAGTTACTTCAGTATCATTCCAGTTATATGCAAGGCTAAATGTAGAGCTACCGCCCATTAATTCGGCTGTATAGTTTGCAACTAAATCGATACCTTGTGTTGTTGTGTCAAAGTCGTTTGTAAAAAAGCTTACTTGAGCAAGACCTTGTACATTAGGTACTCCTGCTGCTGCAAGGGTATCTTTGTCTGCTTGGCTTAAGTTGATTTTATCTGATTGGCTAATACGGTCATCTACTTGGATGTTGTAGTAATCAAGCGTTAAAAATAATTCGCCAATTGTGTATACAGCACCAAGCGTATAACTTTGTGATTCTTCCGGCTCAAGCTCTGTACCACCTAATTGCACTGCAATTGGGTTTGTTGGTGGAAGAAGCGCTGAATCTTGTAATACACCGCCATCTAAACTTGTTTGTACATTACTTACGTTAGCTTGACCAACCGTTGGTGCACGGAAACCACTGCTTACAGAACCACGCACGTTTAAGTCTTCAGTTAAATGGTATTGAGCCATTACTTTGTAGTTAGTGGTAGTGCCAAAGCTGTCGTAGTCTTCAAATCGAAGTGCTACGCCCATTAAAAAGTCTTCAGTAAACGGTGCTTCAACATCAACATATGCTGCATAGTTACGGCGAGAAAATTCACCCGCTTGTGATGGTTTAAAACCAGGAAAGCCGTTAGAGCCAATACCAAAGCCTTGTTCTGTTAAAGGGCCTGCTGTGTAAGATGCTTCATCACCAGAGACGATAGTAAATGTTTCTTCATGCCACTCAAAACCACCGGCAATGTTTACATCATAAGCTAAACCAAAGTCGATACCTTTTGATAAATCAAAGTTAAAGTTCTTCTCTAGCTGTTCGTATTTACCCGGGCTGAAGTCTCGTGGTGTATCTGCACCTAAAGAGGCATTAACCGTGTCGTAAATAAAGTAACGTGATTCATTTAAGCCAACAGTACCGCTTAAGTCATAGTAAGTATCTTTTAAGAAGCCACCAGTGAATCGACCTTTAGTACCAATAGTTAAAGAAGTATCAGTAATGTTGCCGCCAAAGTTAGGTGTAAAGCCACCTGGAAGCATCTCATTAAAGGCAAAACAATCTGGGTTGTTTGCTACACCATTTATGTAAGCAGGATCATCTAGTACATTGCCGTCTGTTATTGTGATAGTTGGACAGTTTGCACTCATATCAGGTGTTGTGTCGGCAACAAGTAATGTTTCGCCACCATCATTTGAGTAAACACCAGAACGTGTTTGCGGATTACGGTAATAAAAACCGCCACGTACATCACGTTCAGAGTAGTTACCAAACATGTAAAATTCAGAGTCGTTTGTTAGCTCTAAACCCACATTACCAAAAATAGTAATATCGTCATCTACTTCTGGTGCACCCCATACTTGTGCAAGAGAAGATACTTCAGGCACACCGGCAGCTGAAAGTGCTGCAGCATCGGCACGTTGAACTGAACGGCTTGTTGCATCAGCTGTTTTATATTGAAAGCTTAAATTAGCAAAACCATTGTCGGTAAACGGTAAACCTACGTTACCCGACACTTGTGTTGTATCGCCATCACCTTCATAAAATTGACCATGGCGGATTTCTAATTTACCACCTTCTGAAGCGTCTTTTAGTTGGAAATTCATTACACCGGCGATTGCATCAGAACCATACTGCGCAGCCGCGCCATCGCGAAGTACTTCTACTTGTTTAATCGCAATGCTTGGAATAACTGAAATATCTGCGCCTTGCGCGCCATCGTTAATACCACCGCCTAAAAATGCGATTACAGAAGCACGGTGACGACGTTTGCCGTTTAAAAGAACCAATGTGCTGTCTGACGGTAAACCACGTAAGTTAGCTGGACGAACAAGAGAAGCCGCATCACTGATAGGGTTTTGGTGTACGTTAAACGATGGTACTGCACCTTTTAAAAGTTCAAGCATGTCAGTGTTACCTGACTTTTCAAGCTCTTCGCCGCCAATAATGTCGATTGGAACCGGTGAGTCACCTATTGAACGAGGAGCTGAACGCGTACCTACTACGGCAATTTTCTCAACGTTTTTATTTACTTTAGTTTGTTCCTGCTCGTCTGCCGCAATAGCAGATCCAGAAATAAATAACCCTGCAGTGGTTGTAGCTAAAGCAAATTTGATTGCTTGGTTTAGCGCATTACTTTTTAATTTCATTCTAATTTTCCCCAGTTAGAATAATTCTTATTTTTGATGTGAATTTCACATCATTTGTTTTTAACTTAATTTTTTGTTTCACATAAGTTTGAGGTTTTAGCTCAAAAGCCTAATCAATTAAGCTTACTTTTTGTGAAGTCCTATCTACAGACTATAGATAAAAAACAGGAAGGGCAATTACTAATTAACCGTTTGATAACAAAAAGATTCAATTTAAGAAAAAATGCAACAGTGGTGCAAAGTAAAACTAAAATGAACTAAATAAGTGCAAATAAGGCTGTTGAGGGGAATATTAATGTGCTAACTGCATTTAAATGTTATTTATTTGTATCTTTTTTTGTGGGGTTTTCAATGTTTTGTGCGTACCGCCAAGCTGCTAATTTTTCTTTGTATTCATCCCATACGCAGGGACAGCAACTGCCACCACCGCAACATTCATCCGATTTTGGTTTTTCAGGTTTTTGCGGTAATTGATTTGTTATATTCTGCATTGTTGTATGTATTTAATACTAATTTGGTGCAAAGGGTAAGTTAAAGGGTGTTGAAAGTAAATTATTCTTTGTGAACCTGTGCTGCTGTGTGAAAATAAAAGTTATGCGATTATATAAAGTTATTCACCGTGCACCTTGGCGGGTAGTTAAAATTAGTAAAAAACGCCAACAGCTGCGTTTTCGCCGTGCTATGGTGGCGCTTAAAATCGCACTCGCCCAAGAAAAACAAGAAACTAAAGAAATGCTCTCTATTTATAGGCGTTACACTCAAGGCCACACAAGTAAAGAAGAGTTAAAACGCGCAAATGAGCAATTTGTTGATATTTTAAAAGGGTTAGGGCTCGGTGTATTTGCTGTATTACCTTTTGCTCCGCTTACAATTCCTTTAGTTGTTAAATTAGGGAGTTTGGTGGGAGTTGATGTACTGCCAAGTTCGTTTAATATGAACAAATCTATTAAAGAACTAGATGCTAAAATAGATCAAGAAAATCAAAAGCAAGAATCTAAAAATAGCTTAAAAAAGTAGCTAAAATCCCTTCAAATTAGCGATACCTTTTAGGTGCGCTTATTGATATGCTCTTAAGTACCATTTTTATATTATATGAGCTTTTTAATGAGTGCATTACTACGTCATACATCTTCTGGTATTCCTTTATCTTTTATTCTTAAAAACGAATTATCTGACTGGCAAGCACAGCAGCCTGCATTTATACAAAATTGGTTAACTAATACAGGTTTTGAAAAGCAAGGTGTTGCTTTAATTCCTGATGCTAAAACGGGCGAGTTAAGCCAGGTATTTTGTTTAATGCAAAGCAGCGATGATTTTTGGGCTGCGGGTAATTTAGCAAATACACTTCCTACAGGTACTTATCAAATTCAAGGCGACAGCGCTTTTGTAGAGCAGGTTGCTTTAGGGTTTGTACTTGGTGGTTACGAATTTAGTGAATACAAAGAAAAACCAACAGCAAAGGCGCAATTAGCCATTAGCGATAAAGCGTTATATGAACGCATTAGCCAACAAGCTGATGCCATTACACTTGCACGTGATTTAGTTAATACTCCAGCGGTAGATATGATGCCGCAACATTTATCGCAAGTTATGGAAGATTTAGCTGCAACTTACAATGGCGAATTTTCACAGTGGGTTGGCGATGAGTTACTAGAGCAAAACTACCCGACTATTCATATGGTGGGTCGTGCAAGCGAAAATAAACCGCGTTTACTTGATTTAAAATGGGGCGCGACAGAAGCTCCATTAATTACGCTAGTCGGTAAGGGCGTATGTTTTGACTCAGGCGGACTTGATTTAAAACCAAGCTCTGGCATGCGTAACATGAAAAAAGACATGGGCGGCGCGGCGCACGTAATTGCACTAGCGCAGCTTATTATGGCAGCTAACTTACCAATTAGATTACGTGTACTTGTACCAGCGGTTGAAAATGCAGTATCGCGCAATGCATTTCGCCCAGGCGATGTTATTAAAACGCGCAAAGGTATCATGGTCGAAATTGATAATACCGACGCTGAAGGTCGCTTAGTATTATGTGATGCATTAAGCGAAGCGCAAAACGATAATCCTGAGCTAATTATTGATTTTGCTACTCTCACGGGTGCATGCCGTGTTGCACTGGGCACGGAGCTTCCGGGCTTTTTCTCAACAGAGCGCGATGTAGCAAATGGGATTATTGACGCCGGTTTAAGTGTACATGACCCTGTTTGGCAACTTCCGTTGTTTGAGCAATACAAAAGCTTACTAAAAAGTGATGTAGCCGATATGGCAAATTGCGCAAGCACACCGTTTGGTGGTGCTATTACCGCAGCGCTTTACTTAAAAGAATTTGTTGAACCAACAACACCGTGGGTACACTTTGATGTAATGGCGTGGAACTTACGTGCATTACCAGGTCGTCCAACGGGTGGTGAAGCGTTAGGTATTCGTGCGGTGTTTAATTACCTACAAAATCGTTTTAATAAGTAAGTTATTGATTTAATAGTAAGAAATAACTTGAGTTTTAAACCTCATAAAGCTCAAGTGGCAAGTTATCTGGATCGGCAAAAAAGGTAAACTTTTTGCCGGTTATTTCATCCACTCTAATATCCTCAACTTTTACGTCGCACGATTCTAAATACGTTTTTGCAATCTGTACATCCGCTACCTTAAAAGCTAAATGTCTTAAGCCTTGTGCTTCGGGATAGCTGGGTCTTTCGGGCGAACCATCAAACGAAAATAGCTCTATTTGGCTACCATCGGGCATGGCTAAATCTAATTTATATGAATTACGATCAGTTCTAAAGTGCTCATTAATAACGTTAAGTTTAAGTACATTGCTATAAAAGTGTTTAGAACGTGCATAGTCACTACAAATTATAGCAGCGTGATGAATACCTAAAAGTTTCAAATTTAATTCCTTAAAAAGCAAAAACGCACTTAAATAAGTGCATTTTATATGTGGCTTACTACATGTTGTGTTAGCTAGGCTCGGCTTCTTTACATGCTTTAACGGCCGGTGCTACAAGCTCTAAACCAGTTTTATCACATGGTGGTAAAGCAGCATCGCTTACACTAATAGGCGTTACACGTTCGCCCCATTTTATGTAACTTGCAGCCCACGTAAGGCCTGCACCAAATGCTGCAGACATAATGTTTGAATGCGGTTTAATTAACCCTTGCTCAACCGCTTCACATAACGCAATAGCAATAGTCGCAGCAGAGGTATTACCATAGTCACCAATGTTAACCATTACTTTTTCGTCAGGTACTTTTAAGCGATGCTGAATAGCCTGAATAATACGTAAGTTAGCTTGGTGTGGAACGAGTACATTAATGTCGTCAAGGCTTAAGTTGGCCTGTTGCAGTACGTCGTCGCAGGCTTCACTCATACCTTTTACAGCACGTTTAAAAATTTCACGACCTTCAAATAATAAATCAGAAGGACCAATTGGCTCATACTTATTTAAATCGCTACCAAAGTTGGTGATGTGTAAAATATCGCGGTCTTCGCTGTCACAACCGGTTTTGGTACCAAGTAAACCCGCTGGCGTATCGGCAGCTTCAAGTATTACTGCACCTGCGCCATCGCCAAATAAAACAGCGCTGTCGCGACGTGCCCAGTTTACGTACCAGGTCATACGTTCAGAGGCAATAACGACTGCTTTTTTAATCATACCCGCTTGAATTTGTGCTGTAGCAGCTTGCAACGCATATAAAAAGCCCGAACATGCCGCGTTTGTATCCATTGCGGCAGCGCCTGTTGCACCAATATTTTTTTGCACTTGTGAGGCGGTATTTGCCACAACAGTAGAAGGTGTACAGGTTGCTAATATCACTAAATCAATATCTTTAGGATCAATGCCTGCGCACGCAATAGCATGCTTAGCTGCAACGGTTGCCAGCTCAGCGGTACTTACATGACTCACTCGGCGAGATTTAATGCCAGTACGCGTGGTTATCCACTCGTCGGTGGTATCAACTATTTCACTAATTTCATCGTTGCTAATGCTTGCTGGTGGAATGCATTTACCCCAACCAGTGATATGTGCGTAAGGCATAGTATGTTCTCTTAAGGTGGTCTGACATGTGTTACTAATGGGGGAGTTATACCAAAAAACGGCTTTCAAGACTAGTTTATAGCATGTTTTGTATCGTAAATATTCGCAATTACAGGTTATTTAAGGTAATGCTAGTATAAAAAAGGAGCAAGTATGAAAACAACACTAATAACAACATTCACTTCAATAACGCTGGCATTAATAACAAATGGGGCTTTTGCTCAGCAGCATATAATTATTTATGCGGGCAGTGTACTTGCATCCGAAGATCAAAAAGTAAAAACAGAGCAAACGTTAGTCATAACAGATAATACAATAACAGCCATTAAAAACGGCTACCTCACAAAAGCAGAACTTAACCTACCTGATGCCGATATTATCAATCTTAAAAATCAATTTGTAATGCCTGGTCTTATCGATATGCATGTTCACGTTACGTTTGAGCGAGATGCAAAAGCAAACCCTCACCGCTGGGCTACAGAATATGATGCCGATTATGCTTTGCGCTCAATTAAATATTTACAACGTACGCTCGATGCGGGTTTTACATCAGTGCGAGATTTAGGTAGCGATCACAAAGTAATATTTCCGCTAAAACGCGCTATTGAGCGAAATGATATTAACGGCCCTCGCATTTTTGCAGCGGGTAATACAATATCGCCTACCGGCGGACACGCAGATATGCACGGTTATCGAAAAGATATTACAGATGCGGTTACAGGCGGAATTGGTATTTGTAATGGCGCGGATGATTGTAGCCGTGCGGTACGCGAGGTAATTAAAAGTGGTGCTGATGTAATTAAAATTACTGCCACGGGTGGAGTACTAAGTAATACCGCTGCTGGGGTTAACCAACAACTTACAGATGCAGAGCTGATTGCAATTGTTGATACGGCCCACCACTTAGGGCGTAAAGTTGCAGCGCACGCACACGGTACACAAGGTATAAAAGCGGCCTTAAAAGCCGGTGTGGATTCTATTGAGCATGGCTCTTACTTAGATAAAGAGACAATAAAGTTATTTAAAAAAACGGGGGCTTATTTAGTACCGACGCTTTTAGCGGGTGCAACGGTAAGTGAAGAGGTGCTTACAAACCCAAATATGCCACCGGCAATAGCCGACAAAGTGCGTGAAGTAACTCCAAAAATGCAGGCTTCGTTTAAACTTGCACTGAAAAACAAGGTTAATATAGCTTTTGGAACAGACTCTGGGGTGTCGCGTCATGGGCTCAATGCTAACGAATTTAGTTTAATGGTAAACAATGGTATGAGCGAAGCCCTAGCTATTAAATCAGCAACCATACATGCAGCTAAACTGCTGGGGCAAAGCGCACTCATTGGCGACTTGAGTGTTGGTAAACAAGCAGATATTATCAGTGTGAATGGCTCACCGCTTAAAAATATCGACGTACTTAAAAACGTACAATTTGTTATGAAAGCTGGGCAAGTTTATAAACAATAGGGAAGGTTATGAGCAGCAAAATAAAAGTGTCGTTGTTTAATCATTTGATTGACGCTGAGCGCCAGTTACTAGACCCAGAAGTTCGCCAATCTGAGCGCGCATTAGATGCTTTACTCGATGATGAATTTATCGAAATTGCTGCCAATGGCACTACATTTAATAAATACCAAGTACTAACTCGTTTACCTACCGAGGTTGTGCCACAGTTTTATAATCAGCATTTTAAGGGCCGAATGCTGAGCGATGATGTAGTGCAACTTAGTTACCAAGCTGCTTTTAGGCGCTCTGCTCGCGCTGAGTTTAATTATTCATTGCGTATGTCGCTTTGGCGTAAAAGTAATGAACAATGGAAAATGGTGTTTCACCAAGGAACGCCTTGTGCGCCGTTTTCAATTTCGATGGATGATGATTAAAAATCATATAACCGTTAAAATAACCTTATTAAACATTTGATTGGGCAATAACCTGTTGTTAATGCGTACCGACCCCACCATTAGTCGATTATTAATGCTGCGAAGCGGCGCGATTGCCGTGCAATTAATTGCGGTACTTAGCGTTTATTTTTTACTAGAACATCAAATTGCATTACTGCCTTTACTTATTGTTATTGCCGTTGAGGCTGTGTTTCAGCTTATTAGCCTATTTGCTTATCGTAATGTAAGTCGCGCAAAACCTTTGGGTATGTTGATGCAGTTAACTGCAGACGTATTATTTTTAACGGTTTTACTATCGCTAAGCGGCGGTGCAACTAATGCATTTGTTTCGCTGTTATTGCTCCCGATAATGATCGCTGCTGTTACGCTGCGAGAAAAAGGATTAGCTTATATTGCGGTATTAGCCATTGCCGCATACAGTTTGCTACTTATAAAGATGCCCGATCACAGTATGCATCAAATGAATATGAGTAGTCATTTTATTGGCATGTGGGTTAATTTTGTTTTAAGTGCTAGCGTAATTGCACTTGTTATTGGCGCAATGAGCAGGGCACTTAAAGAGCGAGAGCGAATTATTGCAAACGTGCGTGAAAAACAATTGCGTAATGAACAGCTTGTTACCCTTGATGGGGCCGCTGCACAAATCACCCATCAACTAGCGACCCCAATTGCAAATTTACAGCTATTGTTTGAAGAGTTATTAGAAGAGCAACCAAACAACCCAATTGTTAAGCACATGCAAGCGCCGCTTACTCAGTGTAGTACGCAACTTAACGACTTTAGAAAACTCTCAGAGCAATTACGTCTTAAAAATTCACAAGAGCATACCACCGTAAAGCAACTGCAAACGCAAATTACAGATACGCTTTTACTGCAATACCCTGATCAGCACATTAAATGGATTACGCCACCTATTGCGGCAACGCTATTGAGTGATGCGATGTTATTGCCTGCTATTTTAAATTTATTGCAAAACGCCGCGCTCGCTAATCAAAAACAAGGTAAAACTCAATTAGAGCTGAGTTGGCAGCAAGATAACTTACATAGCGAATGCGTTTACTTGTTAATTCGTGATTTTGGCCCTGGCTTTTCATCATCGCAATTAGTAGAGCTTGGCGGGCAACTTATGCCAAGCGATCAGGGAATGGGGCTTGCTGTGCTTTTATCAAATGTTACTTTTGAGCGTTTAAATGGCTCACTTACCTTGTTTAACCATGCAGATGGCGGCGCTGTCGCCAAAGTTAAACTCGCTATTGTAAACATTGAGAATAACGCCTCATGAAGTTACTTATAATTGAAGACGACATTAATTTAGCCAGCACACTGGCAAGGCGCTTAACTAAACAAAGCTTTGCCTGCGAGGTGGCGCATAACCAAAGTGATGCGTTACTTGCTGCGCGTAAATTATTGCCCGACTTTGTTTTATTAGACATGAAACTAGGCGACGATAACGGACTTACACTCATAAAGCCGCTGCGTAGTTTGCTCCCCCAAGCTCATATTGTTTTACTAACCGGGTTTGCAAGTATAGCAACCGCAGTAGAGGCAATGCGTTTAGGCGCAAACGACTACCTTACTAAGCCGGTTGATATGGCAACATTATTAAAAGCGCTTAACACCGAGCCTGTGGCATTGGCATCGAATGTTATTGATGATGCGGTTATGTCGCCGGAGCGCTTAGAGTGGGAGCATATTCAACAAGTACTGCACAGCAATAATGGCAATGTGTCGGTTACCGCGCGGCAACTTAATATGCATAGGCGTACTTTGCAGCGCAAGTTACAAAAAAAACCGGTGCAGCAGTAATTTAGTACTTAATTTAAGGGAGGTGTTATGAGCGATGATGCAGCTATATTAATGCAAAATCAAAAAGTTATTTTATTTGATGCGCAATGTAAGCTGTGCAGCGCGTGGTATAATTTTATTATTGCTCACGATAAAAATACTATTTTTAAATTATGCAGCGTGCAATCTCTAAAAGGGGAATTGCTGTTAACGCATTTTGGTTTTTCAACAACTGAATATGCCTCAATGGTGCTTGTTGAAAATGGTAAAGCATTTACACAAAGCCATGCTTTTTTTAATGTTGTTAAGCAGCTAGGTTACCCATACAAACTAGCAAACGTATTTAGTATTTTGCCAAATAGGTTTAATAATTGGTTATACGATAGGGTTGCTTTAAATAGGTATTCGTTATTTGGCAAATATCAGTATTGCAGAATACCCAACCCAGAGGACGCAAAACATTATTTATAATTGGCTAAGTTAACTTAGCTATAAGTAGATGCTAGGTTTAGGAGGCTGTGCTAAAATCGCCGCGTTTTAAATTATCAGGGCTTTGAAATGGCAAGTACAGCGCACGCACTCCACATATTGGTTAAACACAAAGAAATAGCAGAAGACATTATTAAGCAATTAGGTAAAGGTGCCAAGTTTCAAACCTTAGCTAAAAAGTATTCGTCATGCCCATCGGGTAAAAAAGGCGGTGACTTAGGTGAGTTTAGACGCGGGCAAATGGTTCCACAGTTTGACAAAATAGCCTTTAATGGCGCAATTTTAGAGCCACATTTAGTTAAAACCAAATTTGGCTGGCATGTAATTAAAGTGCTTTATCGTACTTAATAAGCTCGCTGACAAATACTAAAAAGGCTGCACACTGCAGCCTTTAAGATATAATCTTATCCGATTATTAATTATCCAAATTAAACTCAATTGTCATTTCTAAGTTTTTATCAGGTACAGCAACACCATTAACAACTTTAGGTGAGTATTGCCATTTAGATAGGGCACGTTTGGCTTCGCTATTAAACACTTGATCAGGTTTAGCGTTAATAACTTTAATATTATTTGGGCGCCCATAACTATCTACATCAAAAGACATGGTAACAAAACCTTCTGTTTTGTTACGCACCTCTGCAACAGGGTATTTAGGGGGAACTGTTGATTTTACTGTTGCGGTAGGACTGTCTTGAAGTGGAGTTGTAGTACAGCCAGTAATGATTAGAGCGGCAATGATAGACAGTAAGTATTTCATTTTAATTCCTTTTATTATTTAGTTAGTAGCCTTTTTTTACACTAAATGACCAGTCATGTAAAATAACCTGGTTAGTTATCAAGCTCATTGTTTAACCTGAGTTAAGGTTATTTAATAAACATCCAGATACCCGCAGCAATCATAAACAGGTTTTCGGTTAGAGAGACAAACCCCAGCGGTACATTACTATCTCCGCCAACACAGGCACATTTAAGCTCTCGTTTGTCTATGTAAACAGCCTTAATCACCGACACGGCGCCAACACCCCCAATAAATAAAGAAATTGGTGCAACAATATAAGCTGAAAGCCCTGCAATCATGCCAATACTTACAAATGCTTCTAAAAATGGATACACATAAGCATATCTCACTACTTTCATCGCAAATAAATCATAGGTTATAAAAGAATTACTAAAGCTGTATAAGTCGCGTAATTTTTGAATAGCCAGTACGCCCATTGTTAACGCGATAAACAGCATAATTGTATGCATAGAAAAAAGTGCAAAGCCAGTCGAGTCGCTAAATGCAAAGGCAAGCAATAGGGTAACAGCAAAAATGGCCGTTACGGGAGTATAAGTAGTACCTTGTTGGCCAGGCTCCGATTTATTAAAGTAAGCGCGCAGGTCGTCATACCCGCCAATGCGTTCGTTATCGATAAATGTTTGTGGTGTGGTATCAACATTGTGCTTTTGTTGAAATGCATCGGTTTCTTCGCGCGAAGTCAGCGGCTTATCATCTACCTTATAGCCTTTTCGCTTAAGTAAATCTTTTGATTTGAGTCCAAATGGGCAAATATGCTCATTGGTTACCATTCTGTATAATGTTGCTGACTTAGCCATGCTTGCTCCTTATGCGTATTTAGTTACTAGTTAACCCTTAAGTAATAGTGAGAGTGAATAGCGGTATGAAAGAAGTTAATAGCACCTTGTAATATTTACGTGGCACTTGAAACAAAATAGCGCGCAGCACACTCTCTAAGGACACATAATAGACAATGCACGTTTAGTGCCAGCGCTTTTATAGTAGCGCAGGTGATAAGGTTTTATTGGAAGAGGTTTGTGATGAAAGCTTATAAAAAAATCGGCTTACATAGATAGTAAAGCGTGAATTTACGCTGGACCTTTAAATGAAATAAGGCTGCATTGGGCAGCCTTTCTTAATTTTAAACTTTATTTGTGTATTAAGCGTCTTGCTTGGCTTCTTCTTCACTAATTTGTTTTAGTGCTTGAATGAATGAGTCGCTTGGTTGTCCGCCAGTAAGTGCATACTTATCGTTTATGATAAACGTAGGTACTGACGTAATGCCCATTTGTTTAAAGTTGTCTTGCTCTTGGCGTACGTCTTGTACGTATTTATCTGAGTGTAAAATACTACGTGCCTCTTCTTTATCAAGGCCAACACTTGCTACTACATCAAGCAGAGCATCTTCTTGGTTTAAGTATTTTAAATCGGTGAAGTGCGCTTCAAAAAAGGCGAGTTTTAGCTTCGTTTGCTTACCTTCTTCACGTGCCCACATTAGTAAACGATGCAAATCAAAGCTGTTGATCATGATGCGTTTGCCATCAAAATTAAAGGTAAACCCAGCACGCTGACCGGCTTCGAACATGTTTTTACGATTTTCGTCGCCTTGCTCTTCAGTTAGGTTGTACTTTTGCATTAAGTGTTCGTTTAAGTCTTGACCTTCAATTGGCATATCTGGATTTAGTTCAAAAGGATGCCACGTAATATCTGCGCTCATTTCGTCTTTGAGTTGCTCTAGTGCAGTTTCTAGGTTTTTATAACCCACTACACACCAAGGGCACATTACGTCTGAAACGATATCAATTTTAAAGTTTTTCATATTTATCCTTTTGAGGATTGCTTTGGTATAACAGGGGATATTGGGATGAACTGCACTTTATCAATACCAAACTAAAAAGAGCAGCTAAGCAGCTGCTCTTGAAGGTATTCAGTTTTAAGCGTTAAGCCCGAATGGGTCGTCAATACTATAACTTGGTTGTGTAAACCAATGAGGGCCGTTGTCGGTCATGTAAAAATGATCTTCTAAGCGTACGCCAAATTCATCGGGTATAACTAACATTGGTTCGTTACTAAAGCACATGCCTGGGGCAAGTGGGGTTTTATCACCGCCAACTAAGTATGGCCATTCATGAATGTCTAGCCCAATGCCGTGGCCAGTTCGGTGTGGGCAACCCGGTGTTTGGTATTGCGGGCCTAGCCCTTGCGCCGCTAAATAGTTACGGGCGCCCGCGTCTACGTCTTCGCACGTAGCACCAATTTTAGCTGCATTAAATGCCGCCATTTGCGCTGCTTTTTCATGATCCCAAAACATACGTTGGCGTATTGTTGGTTCGCCAAATACATAGGTACGGGTTATATCTGATAGGTAATCGTGTACTTTACAGCCGGTATCAATTAGTACCATATCGCCTTTTTTAAGTATTTGGGCATCTTTAACACCGTGCGGGAAAGACGTTGCAACACCAAATAAAACAATACAAAAATAGTTACCTGGTGCACCTACTTTTTGGTGTGCTTGCTTAATAAAAGCTTCTACTTCGGTGGTGGTTATTCCCTCATAAAGCATGCTTGCTGTGGCTTGATGTACGGCTAAGGTCATGTCCATCGCGCGTTGCATTAAGCTAAGCTCATGAACTGACTTATGCATACGGCAATGCGCCGTTACAGGTTGGGCGTTTATGAGGTTTAAACCCGTTTGTGCTTTATTAATGCCGTTGAATATAAAAAATTGTGCGCTTTCATCAATGCCAATAGTTGCGTTTTCATTAATGTTTAACTTTTTTAATACTTCGACAAAAAGTGCATAAGGATTTTCGTGCTCTTGCCACCCATGAATAGGCCCATCTATTACTTTAAACCCGTTTAGTGAACCAATTTCGAAATAAGGCGCAATGTATTGTACTTCACCAAGGGCGGGTAATATCGCGCCAACCATACGTTCGCTCGCGTACCATTTCATGCCTGTAAAGTAGGTAAGGTTGGTGCCAGCGTTTAAATAAATTGCATCTATGTTGTTTGCTAGCATATACGCTTGAGCCTTGGCTATGCGCTCTAAATGTTCGTCAGCTGCGATAGGGGTCAGCGTTTGCGTCATGTTACTTAGGCTTGCCAGCGCTTGCTCGCTTGATTGTGTACCAATACCGATGGTGGTCATATTTTTCTCCTTGGATTTTTAGCTAGTGTGATTAATACCAAGGTAAAATTCAATGTTATGCGATAAGAGGCTATTAGTTTATAGCCTCTTAAAATGGCATATTATTTTTTAGCGTAAGGTAAACGCGTTAGTTTATTACTTGTGTGGTAGCTATCAAGCCCGGTTACTGCCACCGTTTCAATAGCCTGTAAATCTAAAAAGCCATCACTTTGAAGTGCTACTTCATCTAAATACACATCAGTGATTTCACCTATTACAAGCTCTGTGCCATTGATGGCTAAATGTTGGTTTTCTACAAATTTAACCGAGTACTTTAAGCGGCTTTCTTTAACAAAAGGCGCTGCAAAGTCATTTAAATATTCGGGCGTTAAACCTGTCGCCGCAAATTCCGACTCGCCTTTGTCGTAGCGGGCTGATGTTTGATGAGCTTGCTTATAAATAGCTTTATTAACCTGGTTAATGGTGTAACTACCGGTTTCGATTATGTTTTCGAACGTATGTCGAGGCACGCTATTTGGGCGCATTATCATGCCAACTAGCGGCGGGTGAGCCCCTAAATGAATAACAGAGCTAACAATGGCGAGATTAGTATTGCCTTGTGTGTCTTGCGTGCCAATTAAGTTGGCGCTTTTAAAACCCGAAAGCGAATTAATTAAATGAGTACGAGTGTGTTTTTCAAGTGCGTTTATGCGCTCTTTAGTAAAATGCATTAAAGGTCCTTACCACGGTATGGTTTCGCCTTGCCAATCTAAGTAGGCAGGCTCACCATTGAGTTCTAAATGAAGGTTATTAAAAGTAAGTGTAAATAGCTGCTTAGCTACAAATTCAGCTGTAAAGAGTTTTCCAGCGGGTACGTTTTTTTGAAATGGCTTTGAAAGCGCAGTATCAGTAGTCCCTGGGTGAAATAAAACGAGCTTTGTATTTTTAGCTCGGCGTGAAAGCTCAATCGCTGCGGTTTTAAATAGCATGTTAAGAGCAGCCTTAGAGGCGCGATACGTATACCAACCGCCTAATTTATTGTCGTTAATGCTGCCCACACGCGCACTGAGTGCTGTAATAGTACAGTGCGTTTTATGTGTTAAGAGCGGCAAAATACTCTGCAAGCAAAGTAGGGGAGTTAGGGTGTTTGAATTGAGAAGTTGGCTAAAATACTCAGCGTCTAAATCCTCCAGCTTTTTTTCGGGCATATGGGTTTCGTTGTGCAGTGTACCATTGAATATAATAACTTGTTGTATATCGGCACTTTGCTCTTTTAGGTAATTAGTAACGCGCGCTAAACTTTGTTTTGTGTAGTCAGTATGCAGGTGGACAACACTTGAGTCAGATTCAATACTTTTTGAACTAATACAAACTATCTGATGAGTAGGCGTGTTTATTTGTAGATGTTCTATATATGCATTTGCTATGGCACTGCTTGCGCCGAATAAAACAATGGTTTTCATTTATCACCTTTTGCTTTTAGTCCACATTCGCCGTTACTGCACTGAGTATTTGGCATTAAAAAGCGACTGATGGGGTGCCTATACTTAGCAAATAACAGGTATCCGCAGTCAGCGAAAAAGCGGATTATTGGCAAGCGAAAAATTTTCAACCAGCTATGTTTACCCACTATTTTCCATGCTTCGTACGTTACATCAAGCCCGTAAATCATTTCACCTGATTGCTTTTGGGCTTGCAGGTAGTTCATTGCTTTGTCTTTATCAATATACGGGTAGCGTTCACTAAAGTCGCTCGCGTTAAGATCTTCAAGCGTAATTAGATTTTTAGAGTCTGCGTGTTTTAGTTGCTGCATTTCGGTGCTGCAAAGAGGGCAGTTTCCATCGTAAAAAATGATCATGTAATCGCTTTGTGATTATTTTATATATACTTTTTTACGACAAGACATTGCAAATGGATCTATTAAATTTCTCTTCATGATGATATTAATAGTGTCCTACGAAACAAAGGAGAATGAGAAATGAGTGAACAATATGCCGCCTTGCGAGGTAATGTAAATTTACTTGGGCAATTACTAGGACAAACTATTAAGGATGCTCAAGGCCAAGCTATTTTAGATAAAGTAGAAGAAATTCGGGCTTTATCTAAATCATCTCGCAGTGGTAATGAAGACGACAGACAAGCGCTAATAGATGTTTTACATGCGCTTAGTGATGAAGAGCTTTTGCCGGTTGCCCGTTCATTTAATCATTTTTTAAACCTTGCTAATGTAGCAGAACAATTTCATACCGTTTCGCGTTTTAATGACGTTGGCCTTGGTCAACAAAACCCTCTCACTCAAACATTAAAAACGTTAGTTACAAAAGCAGAACAAGGCCAGCTAGATAGTAATCATTTGGCCGAAACACTCTCAAAACTCCACATAAACTTAGTATTAACCGCCCACCCAACCGAGGTGACGCGCCGTACTATTATTAACAAACATGTTGAACTAAGTGATTGCTTAGCGTCATTAGAGCGAAAAGATAACTTACCGCTAGAGCGAGATGCTATTTTAAATCGTATTGAACAGCTTATTAGCCAGGCTTGGCATACCGACGACATTCGCCGCTCTCGCCCAACGCCAGTTGATGAAGCTAAATGGGGTTATGCGGTAATCGAAAACAGTCTTTGGCACGCTGTTCCGCGCTTTTTACGTGAATTTTCAGCCAATGTGAAAGAGCAATTAAGTTTAGAGCTACCAAAAGATTACAGCCCGATTGAGTTCACATCTTGGATGGGTGGAGACCGTGATGGAAATCCATTTGTAACATCGCAGGTTACAGCTGAGGTGCTTGACCACGGTCGTTGGATGGCGCTTAACTTATATATTCAAGATTTAAAAACGTTATGCGCTGAATTATCTATGTCAGATGCCAGTGATGAGCTTATTGAGTTGGCAGGTCAAGACTTTGAACCATACAGAGCGGTGATCAAAAAGCTTAAAAACCAAGTTGCAGAGACCGTGGCTCACCTGGGCGCTAAAATTAAAAATAAGCGTAGCGATTCACAAGATTTAATTACTGACATTAATCAGCTTAAGCACCCTGTAGAGGTCTGCTACCGCTCGTTATTAAAGTGTAATATGAAAGTAGTTGCTGATGGCTTATTGCTTGATTTACTGTACCGTATTAATAGCTTTGGCTTGCGTTTAGCTAAACTCGATGTGCGCCAAGACTCGTCTCGTCACAGCGATGTTTTTTCTGAGTTGACTCGTTATTTAGGTTTAGGCGACTACAACCAATGGCAAGAGCAAGATAAACAAGCTTTTTTACTTACTGAACTTAACTCTCGCAGACCGCTTATTCCAAAACATTGGCAACCAAGCCCTGATGTTCAAGAAGTGCTAGACACCTTTGATGTTATTGCTAAGCAAGACGAACAAACATTTGGCTTGTATATTATTTCGATGGCGCGAACAGCATCAGACATTTTAGCAGTACAATTATTGCTAAAAGAAAGCGGCTGTAGCTTTGATTTACCAGTAGCACCCTTGTTTGAAACACTCGACGATTTAAACGCAGGCAGTGATGTAATTACTACATTACTTGATAATGTTTGGTATCGCGGGCACATTAAAAACACCCAAAATGTAATGATTGGTTACTCTGATTCTGCTAAAGATGCCGGCATGATGGCAGCAGGTTGGGCACAGTACGAAGCAATGGATAAACTAGTGCAGCTTGCTGATGAGCGTGGTATTGAACTTATTTTATTCCACGGACGTGGTGGCACAGTAGGGCGTGGTGGCGCACCTGCTGCACAAGCGCTGCATTCACAACCGCCAGGTTCGTTAAAAGGTGGTTTACGTGTAACCGAGCAAGGCGAGATGATCCGCTTTAAATTTGGTTTACCTGATGTAGCACTGCAAAGCTTAAATATTTACGCAGGTGCAGTACTACAAAGTAACTTATTACCGCCGCCGGAACCAAAACCGCAGTGGCGCGAAGTAATGAAGCTAATAAGTGAGGAGTCGTGTGAACATTACCGTAATGTAGTTCGCCACGATGAAAACTTTGTACCTTACTTTAGAATGGCAACGCCTGAGCTTGAGTTGTCTAAGTTGCCGCTTGGCTCGCGTCCTGCAAAACGTAATCCTAATGGTGGCGTTGAAAGCCTGCGTGCTATTCCATGGATTTTTGCGTGGAGCCAAAACCGTTTAATGCTTCCTGCATGGTTAGGTGCGTTAACTGGCTTAAAAGCTGCGCTTAATAAGTACGGCGCAGAAACACTCAACGAAATGAGCCTACAGTGGCCGTTCTTTAGATCGCGCCTAGAAATGCTAGAAATGGTATTTAGTAAAGCCGATTGCTGGTTGAGTGAGCATTACGATAATGCGCTGGTGGAAGATATGTACAAACCATTGGGTGTAACACTTCGTAAAGAGCTTCAAGAAGCGATTAGCTTGGTGCAATCACTTAGCCCACAAAAAAGCCTACTCGCCGAACAACCTTGGATTAAGGAGTCGATTAGTTTACGTAATCCGTACACCGATCCACTTAACCTATTACAGGTTGAGCTTTTACGCCGTGCTCGCTCAGAGGAAAAACGAAACGAAGGTGACATTGATAATGCGTTAATGATCACGATGACAGGTATAGCTGCAGGTATGCGTAATACCGGCTAACACTTTATTTTGTTAGGTATACCTATTAGTATTAAAAGGGAGCACGCGATGTGCTCCCTTTTTTTGCGTTAAATAGGCTGGTATTTAACACCCTAACCTTTTAAACTACTTAGCCATTGAATAATTAAAAAATATTATGGCTTCAGCAACTTTTACTGTACAGCAAGATACAGCACTTACAAATTCGCACTTCACATTAAGCGTAGCGCAAACAGCGTCATTACGTAGTCAATTAAAATCACAACGTGGCATATTAAATTCTAATAATATTAAAGCGTTATGCGCGCAACTCAATGTGTCTGATGATGTATTACTACAAGGTTTAGTGCCTTTAGCTTCTGAGTATGCCGTTGCGCCAGTGTCAGATTTTCATGTAGGCGCAATTGTTAAAGCGCTTGATAAAAAGGGTGAGGTAAACTTTTACTTTGGTGCGAATGTAGAGTTTGATCATCAAGCATTGAGTTTAGTGGTTCATGCAGAGCAATCGGCTATAAATAACGCATGGTTAAACGGCGCTAAAAAAATAGTTAAAATTGCGATTAGCGATGCGCCTTGTGGGTATTGTCGCCAGTTTATGAACGAACTCGCTGATGCGAAAGAGTTTGATATTTTACTTCCTGATCGGCAATTTAAACTTGCTGAATTACTGCCGCATTCATTTGGACCTACCGATTTAGGTAACGAATTTAGCTTGTTTAACCCAAAACCACAGCAAGGTAATTTTAGCTTTGATGGCCTTGATGAAACCCTTGCGCGTTTTGCACTTAATGCGTACGTGCCTTACAGCCAAAACTTTAGCGCCGTAAAAATAAGTACATTTAGTGATGGTGATTTTTACGGAAGTTACGCCGAAAATGCAGCTTACAGTCCAAGTTTATCGCCACTACAAAGTGCACTAAGTCAGTTCTTTTTAGCTGGGCTTAGCTTTAACGAAAGTACGGTGAAGGGAATAACATTGCTCGAAACAGCGGGTCGTGAAAACCAGTCGCAAGTGGCAAAAGCTGTACTTGCCAGTTTTACGCATTTACCAGCACTTAAAGTAATTAGCGCACCACTTAAATAGTGGCTTGCATACAATAAAGCACAGCCGGAGCTGTGCTTTATTAAAGCGAGCCATTCTATCGAATTAACTCACTCACTGACTGCTATAACCTGTATTAATCAAGTAATACTTTAGCTGCTTCTAATACTACTGCTACAGATTTACGCTCAATTTCACCGTGGTCTACATTTGGTATTTCTTGGCGAGTACGATTAACAAGTACGCCTGCTACACATGCTGCTTGTAATCCAAGGGCTGCACACATAGTAAATAATGTTGCCGATTCCATTTCGTAGTTCATCACGCCCAATTTTTGCCACTCTTCGCAGCTACCTTGTAGTGATTTAGGAACGTAACCAGAGTGCGTATCGTAACGCTCTTGCCCTGGGTAGAATGTATCGCTTGATGCAGTAATACCAATATGAAAATCGATATTTAGGTTTTTACATGCTTGTACCATAGCTTGTGTTGCATAAAAGTCAGATACAGCAGGGTAGCTAAGTGGTGCAAAATGTTGGCTTGCACCGTCTAAACGTACAGACGCTTGGCTAATTAAAATTTCGCCTTCGTTAATGTGTGGCTGAATTGCACCGGTTGTACCAATACGTAAAAATTTACGCACGCCAAGTTGTGCTAATTCTTCTACTGCAATCGACGTAGATGGACCACCAATACCTGTAGAACATACAACCACAGAGTGGCCGTTTAATTGACCTAAATAAACATGAAACTCGCGAGTTTGAGCAAGGCAGGTTGGGTTGTCTAGGAATTGTGAAATACGTGCTGCACGATCTGGATCGCCCGGTACAATCGCAAGTTTTGCACCTTTAAGATCGTTAATACATAGTCCTAAGTGAAATACCTTTTCCATAGCTAAGCCTTTTATAATAATTTGTTGTCAATCTAGCATGATTGCTAGAAACGTTTATCAAGTACAGGACGATTGTCCGTTTTATCTTAACTCTTCCAATAAAGCCTTAATAATTTTAAGGGCTAATTTGATTTATTCACCAACTATGAATATTCACTCAAGTACTTATATACGTAGCCTTGTTGCGCTGTTGACATGTTCAAGCAGACATAATAAGTATCACTCAAGCGCGTAACTACGATTAAATGAATGATTACAAATTTTCATTAATATCAAATAAATTCAATGATTTAATCTTGTAGTGAAGACGTAAAAACTAACGTGTTTACTTATATTAAGCACTGACTTATTTAGCAAAGTGGCATTTATTTGAAGTTTAGGCATTTTTAGTGATTTTGCATAACTAATCAAAAGTAATTAGCTACGTACAGAATAAAAACCGAAGGAGTTTATTATGAGCACACAATTTGAAGCATTTAAAAACAAAGTTGAGCACTGTTTGTGCGCACCGGGCGATGGCGTATACACAGTAAATACTGCAAAAGAGCGCAAAGCCGCGCTGCGTAATAAACTTTACGGACAAACTGAAAACGTTGATAATTTGTGGCGCGAGTCTTTAAACGAATTACCAAACTCACCACATAAAGCCGTTATGTTAGGTATTAGTTCAGACTGTGGCGGTGGGATATTACGCGGCGCAAACTGGGGGCCACTGTTTGTACGCTCAGCATTAATTGATCAGCAACCGCAGTGTCATTCTTTTGATTTGGGTGATGTACGTGTGATCCCACATTTACTTCATGACAAATACCTAAATGATGCAACCATTTCTAATTGCCAAAAAGCCTTATATGGTGATGAAGATAACGACTATTACGTAAGCCCGTTATCAATCACTGAAGATGTGTGCGACAGTTTTTACGCAACGTTTAAAGATAAAGGATTATTTGGTATTGGTGGCGATCACTCAATCAGTTACCCACTTACTAAAGCGTACTTAAAAGCAAAACGTGAGCAAGGTAAGCGCACGGCTATTATTCACTTTGACGCGCATACCGATTTACTTGTGGAGCGCTTAGGTATTGATTTATGTTTTGGCTCGTGGTGTACACATATATTAGAGTTTTTACCGGCGCCGCATCATTTAATACAATTTGGTATACGCTCAAGTGGCAAGCCTAAAGCGCATTGGGAAAATACTTTTGGTGTTAAACAGCACTGGGCACATGAAATCATTGAACGCGGCGCAGCAGCGGTTGCTGCCGACGCTATTGCACAGTTAAAAGCCGATAACGTTGATGAAATATACGTAAGCTTTGATATTGATGCGCTTGATGCTGAATTTGCATCTGCCACAGGTACACCAGAGCATCACGGTTTAACGCCTCAGCATGCGCTTGATATTTTATCAGCCATTGCGGATGAGTTTCCTATTACGGGTGCAGATATGATGGAGATAGCGCCATTTACCGACAGCTCTTTAGTTGGCCAATCAAGCTCAGAAACGACACTTAGAGAAGGCGCTAAAATTTCAGCCTTTTTAATTAGTGCAATGAACAAGTAAGCTGTAGAAGCTATAAATACTAGCACTATCAGCGTATAAGTGTGCATCACATGACTAAAAACTAGCAGTTCATAAAGCCTCAGCTATATTTATTAAATACATATAATGAGTTAGTTGAGGCCTCGCTAGATGAAATTGTTGATCTTTTTATTGTTCATTAGCTGTATTAAAGTTGATGCAGCTGAAATTACAATAGTAACGGAAGTATTTCCGGACTTTCAGTATATTAATGAAGATAACAAACTCGTTGGCCGCTCTGTCGAAAAAGTTCATAAAGCGCTAGAAGGTACAGGTATAAACTACACTATGTTGGCGCATAGTTGGGCCATATCCTACAATGCAGCGCTACGCGATAAAAACACCTGTATATTTTCGATTGTTCGATTACCTAATAGAGAAAGTAAGTTTAACTGGGTAGGCGAACTGGAAAGCTTTGACTCTGCCATTTATGGTCTAAAATCCAGAGGTATAAAGTTAAACACACTCAATGATGCTAAAAAATACAAAATAGCAGTACTGCGTGATAACTTTAGTCATCATTATTTGCTTGAAAGGGGCTTTAGTGAAAGCAAGCATTTATTACTCATCGATAGCCTAGATAAAATAGATAAACTCATAAGCACTCGTCACCATATACTTGATTTTGTTATCCTCAACAAAAAGCAATTTAACTATCGAGTTAAAACAGAGCCTAAGCTTGAGTTACTAGAACCATTACTTGATTTAAATACAACTCAGTCTCCGTTATTTTTTGCCTGTAATATAAATATGGATCCGGCTTTAGTTTCTCAATTAAAAGTCGCCTTTAATAAAATTTAAGTACTTTAAACTCACTGTTTTACCTCTTAAATAATTGAAAATTAATAGTTTAAATATATTTCGTAAATATAAATTGCTGCGTTTAAAAAACCGATTATAATCCAGCTGCTTTTTGTTTAAAAAAGCGCTAACTTATTGGAGCGTTAAATGGGTGATTTAATCGGGATTAGCTTATTGATCTTGATCAGTGCGTTGTTTGCTATGTCAGAAATAGCAATTGCAGCGTCGCGTAAAATAAAACTGCGGGTAATGGCAGATGAAGGAAATATAAAAGCAGCAGCGGTATTAAAGCTACAAGAAAATCCAGGGGCTTTTTTTGCCATGATCCAAATTGCACTCAACGCGATTGCGATTTTGGGTGGTATTGTGGGCGAGCAGGCTTTATCGCCTTATGTTGAAAGTGTTTTAGTGCTTTTTTATCAAGGTGCACACTTAGAAAAAATTAGCTTTTTATTCTCATTTTTTACTATTACATCTCTGTTTATCTTGTTCGCCGATTTAATGCCAAAACGTTTAGCGATGATCATGCCAGAAGCTGTCGCTGTTAGAGTCGTTACAATAATGCGCTGGGTAACCTTTGCCTTAACTCCGCTAGTGATGTTTTTTAATGGGGTAACTAACTTTGTGCTGCGCTTATTTAAAGTGCCCGCTGAGCGAGAAGACAACGTTACAACTGAGGACATTGTTGCCATGATGGAAGCGGGTGCTGCATATGGTAGTTTGCAAAAGCAAGAGTATGAACTCATTGGTAATGTGTTTGACCTAGAAGCGCGGTTTTTATCAAGCGTAATGACGCCACGCGACCAAATTGTCTATTTTGATTTAAACGAATCTAGCCATGATATTGCGACCAAAATTATTGACCACCCTCATAATCACTTTTTAGTAGTGTCAGGAAATTTAGATAAATTGCATGGCTCTGTTGAATCTAAAGATATTTTACGACAAGTACTAAAAGGCGAAGCCGCCAATATAAACGATGAGCTGATTGATAAAGATGTTTTTTACTTACCGGAAACATTAAGCCTATCAGAAGCCTTAAATGCGTTTAAAAGCGCAGCAAAGCCATTTGCTGTTGTCGTAAACGAATACGCGCTTTCGGTAGGTATTGTAACGGTAAAAGACTTAATGAAAGGGTTTATGGGGGATTTAATTACTCATCAAGGTGATGAATTAATTATAGAGCGCGATAAAAATTCATGGCTTGTAGATGGGTTAACTCCAATTACCGATTTAGCAAAGGTACTTGATATAGAAGAATTTCCAGATCAGATGCACTATGAAACTGTCGCTGGATTTTTAATTTACAGTATGAAGCGAATCCCTAAACGTGCAGAGCATTTAACTTTTTCAGGCTTTAAGTTTGAAGTTGTTGATGTAGAGGGAATTAGGGTAGAGCAGTTGTTAGTTTCAAGAGTTATTAATCCACAGAACGACAACCCCCTTTAAAAAAGTAAGATAGTCGTTTATATAAATAGCCAAGCTGTTTTTGCTTGGCTTTTTTGTGCCTATTTAAAAGTTCTGTGCTTAAAATGAGTGGTTATTTCAATCTGTTTAATTGCTTTATTTTCAAACAGCTTTGATTCTATTTTCATCAAATTAACATTAAATGCTACCTAAGGCGTATATTGTATTCAATAGTGTAAGTTTGTGTAAATTTCTCCTTATTAAGATTCATTATCAGCGCATTTTAATTTAGAATGATCGTTCACTCTAAACTAAAAGGTATTTAACATGCAGCGTTCCCGCATCGCTTTATTTGTATTATCAGCCCTCGTCGGTTCTGTTGCTTTAACTGGTTGTGATCAGGCTGCTGAGCAGTCACAAGCTTCAGCTCCTCAAGCTGTGCCAGTGGGTGTACTGACATTAAAAAGCCAAGCGCTTACTCTCAAAAAAGAACTTCCTGGGCGTATCAGTGCATTTCAAATTGCTGAAATTCGCCCACAAGTAAGTGGTATTGTGCAATCTCGTTTATTTGTCGAAGGTAAAGAGGTTAAGCAAGGCCAAGCACTGTATCAAATAGACCCAGCTACATTTGAAGCAGACCTTGCAGCAAGTGAAGCGAGCGTTGCACGCGCAGAGGCAAGCATCGCCAGCTCTAAATCAAAAGCATCACGTTACGGCGAACTCTTAAAAATCAAAGCAGTGAGCCAACAAGATTTTGACGAAGCGGATGCTGCGTACAAACAAGCAAATGCTGAATTATTAACGGCTAAAGCGCAGTTAAAATCAGCACAAATTAACCTTGATTACAGCCATGTGTCTTCCCCTATTAGTGGTCAAATTAGTAAATCAAGCGTAACAGTGGGTGCACTTGTAAGTGCCAATCAAAGTACAGCACTTGCTACAGTAACTCAGTTAGATCCAATTTATATCGATTTAACACAATCGAGCAATGAGTTGACGCAACTTAAAAAAGCGATTGCATCTGGCCGTTTAGGTATTGATGCAAACAGCCAAACAGATGTTGAATTAATAATGGAAGATGGCTCGGCGTATTCTCACAAAGGAACGTTGCAGTTCTCAGAAGTGACTGTTGACCCAAGTACCGGCTCTGTAACTTTGCGCGCTAAGTTCCCTAACCCTGAAAAGCTATTATTACCAGGCATGTATGCACGTGCATCTATTGTTGAAGGCGTTAAAGCGGATGCGATTTTAGTACCGCAACGTGGCGTTAGCCGTAATTCAAAAGGCGAACCAACAGCAATGGTTGTCAGTAAAGACAATACAGTAGAAAGCCGCGTATTAAAAGTAGATAGAACTATTGGTTCTGATTGGCTTGTTACTGATGGCTTAAGTGATGGCGATAAGTTAATAGTTGAAGGTTTACAAAAAATCCGCCCTGGTGCACCTGTGAACCCATCTGAAAATCAATCGTCTGCTAAAGCCGATCAAGCTCAATAACGGAGAGTTTTAATGTCACGATTTTTTATCGATAGACCGATATTTGCTTGGGTACTCGCTATTGTAGTGATGCTAGCAGGTATTTTGGCTATACAAAGCTTGCCAATTGCACAGTATCCGTCAATTGCACCGCCAGCAATTAGTATCACGGCAACGTACCCTGGTGCATCTGCACGTACGCTTGAAGATACGGTTACGCAAGTTATAGAGCAAAAAATGAAAGGGCTTGATGGCTTACTTTATATGTCATCAACGTCTGAGTCGAGCGGTTCAGCAACGCTTACTCTTTCGTTTAGCGCCGAAACAGACCCTGATATTGCACAAGTTCAAGTGCAAAATAAATTAGCGACAGCAACACCACTTTTACCTGAAGAAGTACAAAGGCAAGGTGTCGTTGTTGCAAAGTCTGCGCGTAACTTTTTGATGGTATTAGGTTTTGTGTCTAAAGATGGCAGTATGACCAACATCGATATTGGTGATTATGTATCATCAAACGTGCAAGATATTGTTTCACGTGTTGAAGGCATAGGTGAAGTGCAATTATTTGGCTCACAATACGCTATGCGAATTTGGTTAGACCCTGCAAAGTTACAAAATTATAAGCTTACACCTGCTGATATTAGTGCATCAATTAGTGCGCAAAATGCACAAGTATCTGCCGGTCAACTTGGCGGTATGCCTGCCGTTGATGGTCAGCAACTTAATGCAACGGTGACAGCGCAAAGTCGTTTACAAACGGTCGAGCAGTTTGAGAATATTTTAGTAAAAACAAATCCTGATGGCTCTTTTGTCCGCCTTGAGGATGTTGCACGTGTAGAGTTGGGTGGCGAAAGCTACCGTGTTGTAGCACGCTACGATGGACAACCTGCTTCGGGTTTAGGTATTAAATTGGCCAGTGGCGCGAATGCACTTGATGCAGCGGCAGGCGTTAAAGCCGCAATTGAAGAGTTAAAACCTTATTTTCCTGAAGGGTTAGATGTAGTTGTACCCTATGACACCACACCATTTGTATCTTTATCAATTGAAAAAGTAGTTCATACGCTTATTGAAGCGGTTATTTTAGTGTTTGTCGTCATGTATTTGTTTTTACAAAACTTCCGAGCAACGCTTATTCCGACCATTGCCGTGCCTGTGGTATTGCTTGGTACGTTTGGTATTTTGTACACCTTTGGTTATTCAATCAATACGTTAACCATGTTCGCGATGGTACTTGCCATAGGCTTACTTGTGGATGATGCGATTGTTGTAGTCGAAAACGTTGAGCGCTTAATGACCGAGGAAAAACTCTCGGCACTTGAAGCTACGCGTAAATCTATGGATGAAATTAAAGGCGCGTTGGTCGGTATTGCCATGGTACTTTCTGCGGTATTTATACCAATGGCATTCTTTAGTGGCTCTACCGGTATAATTTATCGTCAGTTTTCTATAACACTCGTATCGGCGATGGGGTTATCTGTTTTAGTGGCTCTTATTTTAACGCCAGCATTATGTGCAACGCTTTTAAAACCAAGCCATGTACATAACAATAACACGCTATTTGGCCGATTTTTTACAGGCTTTAACCGTGGTTTTGATAAAACAAACTCAGGTGCACAAAGTTTTGTGGGCCGTATGCTTACGCACTCTAAGCGCTATCTGCTTATTTATGGCGTGATTGTGGGCGGCATGGTTTATGTATTCTCAAGCTTACCAACGGCATTTTTGCCTGACGAAGACCAAGGTATTTTGTTTAACCAAGTGTCATTACCGGCAGGCTCCACAACACAACAAACACTTGAGGTTGTTAAAAAAGTAGAGAACCATTTCTTAAATGATCAATCCGAAGCAGTAAACGGTATTTTTACCGTGACTGGTTTTAGTTTTGCTGGTTCTGGCCAAAACTCAGCGATTGCGTTTGTTAACTTTAAGCATTGGGATGAGCGTCAGCGAGATGATTTATCTGTTAAAGCGGTTGCAGGTAAAGCAATGGGCTACTTTTCAACAATAAAAGAAGCCTTTGTTTTTGCCTTTCCGCCACCTGCAATTGTTGAGCTGGGTACGGCCAATGGCTTTACTCTCTTTTTACAAGACCGTGTTGGCCTTGGACATGATGATTTATTAGCGGCAAGAAACCAATTATTAGGTATGGCGAGCCAAAGCCCAATTTTAGCGGGCGTACGTCCAAATGGACAAGAAGACATGCCAGAACTTCAACTTGATGTAGATTTAGCAAAAGCTGAAGCACTTGGTGTTTCACAAGGCGATATAAACAGCACGCTTGCCACTGCTTGGGGGAGTAGTTATGTAAATGACTTTATAGACCGTGGTCGCGTGAAGAAAGTATACCTACAAGGTGATGCGCAATCGCGTATGGTGCCTGAGGATCTAAACAAGTGGTATGTGCGCAATGATAATGGCGACATGGTGCCGTTTTCAGCTTTTGCTAGCTCGTTTTGGACATACGGTTCACCACGCTTAGAGCGTTACAATGGTTTTTCAGCAATGGAAATTCAAGGTAGTGCAGCGCCAGGTTACAGTACAGGCCAAGCAATGGATGAAATGGAGCGTTTAGTTAAACAATTACCAAATGGTATTTCGTCTGAGTGGACCGGTATTTCATTCCAAGAGCGCTCTAGTAGCGGTCAAGCACCTCTACTATATGGCCTATCGCTGCTGTTTGTATTTTTATGTTTAGCCGCGCTTTATGAAAGTTGGTCGGTACCGTTTGCGGTAATGATGATTGTGCCACTGGGTATATTTGGTGCAATTATGGCAGCGCTTGGCGGTGGCTTATCTAACGATATTTACTTGCAGGTAGGTTTGTTGACCACCATTGGCTTGGCATCTAAAAATGCGATACTGATTGTAGAGTTTGCGATTCATAAAATGGAAGAAGGGCTTGGCTTAGTTGATGCGGCTATTGCAGCTGTTCGCCTACGTTTGCGTCCAATACTTATGACTTCGATGGCCTTTATTTGTGGTGTTTTACCGCTTGCAATTGCCTCAAGCGCGGGTTCTGGTGCGCAAAATGCGTTAGGTATTTCGATTATTGGCGGCACACTTGCATCATCAATATTAGTTGTTGTTTTTGTACCGTTATTCTTTGTGTTAGTGCGCCGTGTATTTCCTGGCAAAGCTAAAGAGACAACGAAGGAGAGCGCAGAATGAGCATTAAAACATTCAGCCTAAGTGCAATTGCTTTATTGGTGCTAAGTGGTTGCCAATTAGCGCCTGAGCAAAAAGACCTTGCTCTACCAGTATCTGATGCTTATGCATCAGATACTGGGCAAACCGCTGCGCAGCAATTAAATTGGCAGCAGTTTTTTAATGACGAAAAATTACAAACGTTAATTACGCAAAGCCTTGAGCATAATAAAGATATGCAAATTGCAGTGCTTAATGTGCAGCGTGTTCGTGGTTTGTATCAAATCGAAGATTCGGCTTTGTATCCGTCACTTGATTTAAATGCTTCTGGTACGCGCCAGCGTTTACCGGCTGACTTATCAGGTACTGGCGATGCAGCTATTAGCTCGCAGTACAGTGCAACAGTAGGTATTACCTCTTACGAGTTAGATATTTGGGGCAAAGTACGCAATCAATCAGCGCAAGCACTGCAAAACTTATACTCTACAGAGCTTAGCCAATACAGCACGCAGGTGTCTTTAATTTCAGAGTTGGCAAATGCGTGGCTAAATTATGCAACTGATTTGCAACTGCTAGAGCTTGCAAAAGAAACGCTTACCTCTCAGCAAGAGTCATTATCGCTTACGCAAAAAAGCTTTGATTTAGGTGCGACGTCTTCAATTACCCTTGAGCAGCTTAAAAGCACAGTTGCTACGGCAAAAGTAGACATAGCAACGTACAAACGTTTGTTAAAGCGTGATAAAAGTGCCTTAGATTTATTAGTAGGTAAATCTGTTTCAGCTGATTTACTGCCTAATAAAGACCTGACTAACTTGATCAGTATGCCAGAAGTACCAGTTGGTTTACCGTCTGATCTGCTATCACAGCGCCCTGATATTAAAGCCGCTGAGCATTTAATGCTTGCTGCTAATGCCAATATTGGTATTGCTCGAGCGGCGTTTTATCCAAGCATAAGCTTAACAGCCAACGCGGGGTCTGCTTCAAGTGACTTAAGTGGCTTGTTTGATTCAGGCTCTGGGACATGGAGTTTTGTGCCGACAATTAGCTTACCTATTTTTAATATGGGACGTAACCAAGCAAATCTTGATGTAGCAAAAGCAGATCAAGAAATTGCAGTGGCAACGTATCAGCAAAAAATTCAAAATGCGTTTCGCGAAGTTGCCGATGCACTTGCTGATAGAGAAGGTTACCAAGAGCAATTAAGTGCCCTTGATATGCTTATAAGTAGTCGACAAATCACGTTTGATTTATCAAAAATGCGTTACGAAAAAGGCGCAGATAGCTACTTGCAAGTACTTGATGCTCAGCGTACGTGGTACGGCGCGCAGCAGCAGTTAATTGCGGGTCAGCAAGCGTATCTTGCGAGTCAAATTAACTTGTACAAAGCGCTTGGTGGCGGATGGAATGTAGCCAGTGAAACAACTCAGGAAGAGAAATAATATTTGCGGCTTTTAAAGCCGCATTACATATTTATATGGCGAGACTATTTATAGCTCTTGCTTTACTGAGTTTATGACTTGGTAGTGGAGTTGAACATGAAGCCTAAAGCAAAAAGGCAAACAGATCCCGCGATAGCACTTGCTAGGCGTGAGCAAATTTTAACAGCTGCTGCAGAGTGTTTTCGCCGTAAAGGTTACCACGGTGCAGGTATGGCAGAAATATCTAAAACGGCAGGGATGAGTGCAGGGCATATTTATAATTACTTTCAAAGCAAAGAAGCGATTATAGAAAGCATTATTGAAAAAGACATGGAAGAAATGTTCTCTATCTTTCAAAAGTTTGAAGATCACCCTGGTGATGTTTTGGCGGCTCTTTTAGATGGCTTAAATATTGGCGTGCAAAGACACATGGATACAGGCTCGTGTGTTATTGATTTAGATATGATGGCAGAAGCGGGTCGTAATATTAAAGTTGCTACTCTTTTGCGTGAAACCGATATTCAAGCAAGAGGGCGCATGAGGCAGCTTTTAACAAGCGAGCGAAGTGCGCTCAAAGACATTGATGAGCGTGAACTTGAAAGCCGAATTAATGTTATTTTTTCGATGATGGCAGGGTTATTACTTAGAAAGTTACTTTACCCTGAGCTAACCGAAGAAACGGTACTCATAGCGCTTCGCCCTGCGATGAAAACATTACTGATGCCATTTGATAAAGCGCAGTAACGCTCAAAGTAAATAACTAAAAAGTAAGCTAGCCAATATTTTGGCTAGCTTTTTTATTTATACTATTTAAAAACGCTCGATTGACCACTGAAGTGCAACAATTGCGATAGCAACGGAGCCCATTGGCATTAACCATTTTTTATACCAAGTGTAGTGTCGTACATAAATGAGTATTGGTAAGGCTATCAGTAATATACTAAGTTGACCGATTTCGACGCCTAAATTAAACGCCAATATACTGAGCAGTTGATAGTCGCTCGACAGGCCAAGTTCGCCAAGTACGCTCGCAAATCCCATCCCATGTAGTAAACCAAAAGCAAAAGTAAGCCAACCTAAACGAAGTACCAACGGCCACACATTATTTAATGCTGCAAATAAAACCGATATAGCAATTCCAAGCTCTACCCAGCGACTATTTGGTGATACAAGGTTCATAGCGGTGGCGGTAAGCGTAATAGAGTGCGCAAGCGTAAACGCGGTTACTATCCATGCTGTGTGTTTAATAATGTGTTTTTTAGAGCTAATACCTTGCCATGCTTTATTGCTGCGTTTTAAAACACAGGTAAGTAACAAAGCGATTAAAAATAAAATATGATCAATACCAATCCAAATATGTAAAACACCTTGGTAAACGTATTGATTGAACGTGCTTAAATAATTTGTTTGTTCAAAGCTAAATGTTTGCTGAGCCTCGTTGATATTAAATACACGAGATACACCGTTTATATTTACGATAGATTTATGATTAGCATCGGTTTTAAAAAAAGCAGAATACGAAAGAGAGATTGTTTCACTATCATTGCAGCTAAACAGCAGCGGAATAACCAAATAAGGCTGGTTAAAATGGTTATCTAGCTGATAGATACCTTCACTTTTTAAAGGGCATGCTTGCGCGTTTTGCGTGATATTTAAACTTTCTGTAATGAAGTTATTAATTGAGCTGCGTTTTGCTTTTATTTCAGCCCACGAAATTTGCCCGTTTTTATCTAAATCTAGAGGCACTGCGTGCTCTAAGTCGGCGATATTAACTTGCCAGGTACCCGTGTATTGGCTTTTGTTGGTGTCGTTATCGTTCTTGCTATTTAGGGTTATATAACTTGTACTTAGTTGATGGGAAAAGCTGTAAGTTGAGAAAATACACAGCATTAAAGTGAGTATAAATAGATAAGGCGTTTTCATAGTGTATCTCGTTGCATCGCTTTTGCTTTAATAAGTAATTGCTCATCGGTGCTCATTTTAGCCTGTTGCCAATTAATATGAGCCCAGTAAAGTGCTTTTTCACGATTTGGTTGTACATCAAGGTAATATTTAGCTAAGTCACTCGCATGAAAAGAATCTTTACGAAGCTCTCTAAGTGTAACTCTTTTCGCCATTGTATTTTGCCATTTTTTATCGCGTTTATTTAGTTTTTTTTCTGCGATTGAAAGCCTTAGTAAAATAGCATCTTCTAAATTACTTTTATCTGGAAGCAGTACGCTTAATGTATTTAATACTTGTTGAGGTTGATTTAGCGCAATTTGAATATCGGCCCATAACACAATGAGGCTCACAGGAGCTTGAACTAAATCTACGCTTTGTAAGTGAGACAAAGCTTGCTTGTAGTTACTTAGACGGTAGCTCATTTCACTTAAAACATGGTTTGTAGCTAAACTAGTTTGATTATTATTTATAATTTTAACTAATGTTTGGTAGCTGTCTAAAACGCTTTCATGCTGGCTTTGTACGTCTAGTACACAAGTGCTAGCAGTAATGGTACTTACTTGACCAATCAAGGCAACACAGTGTTGTTTTGCCTTTGTAAATTCACCTTGGGTCATCAATATATTGGCCAGTAACAAATGGCTATTACTGTGCTTTGGCTCGGTAATCAAAACGTTGTTGGCAACGTTAATTGCTTCGTCAAAAAGGTGCTCTTTTTGTAAAACACGAGCATATAAGTAACCAATTTGAGATGAGGGTGTTTGTTTATATAGCTGGGCTAAACGGGTCTTAAGTAGCCCCTGTAAACGCTCTGTTTGGCCTACATATTGGCTGTTAGTGACTAATGTATTTATTTCCTCAACAGACAGAGAAGCACTAAGCGTTGAATTACTGTTAGCAATAACTGCGTCATCTTTTGGAGTATAAGGAGCCGCACTCACCGCGAAAGAGGTTAAGCAAATAGCAATAATAGTGAGGGGTTTAAGTACTGATAAATGCATTATAAATATCCTTTGAAAAAAAGCCATCCATGGCCTGTCAGCTTAATGACTTGGTTAGTTACCGCTTGTAGAAATTAATCCATCAACATCGGTATCAGTGTTTGTAAACACCCGACCATTAACAGTTAACGGCTCTGCATTTGGCGCTTGGTTAAATGCATCGGTTGCAAATTGAGCAAAGTCAACTTGCAGCGCCTCAATCGTAATACTTACTGTTGCAGTAACTTGCGAATTAACGCCATCACTTACACCAAACATAAAGCTATCTGAACCTGTTGCTTCTTTATTAGGTGTATAAGTAAAGTTACCATCACTGTCAACATTAACAGTACCGAGCATTGGCTCACTTGTTAACGAGTAAGTAAGTGAGTCGCCATCATTATCGCTTGCGTTAAGCATATCGGTAATGCTTACTTCAGTTTGTGTTGTTAGCATTGCATCGCTTGCTGTAGGTGCGGTGTTTACAACCGGTGTAGGTTGTTTTTTATCATCATCGCTACTACATGCTCCCAATGTTAATGCACTGAGGAGAACACAAATATGGGTAGTTTTTAAATTACGCATTATTTTACTCCTTATTTAGAGCCAGCAAGTGGTGTTGCAAGGTATGGGAATGTTGAGTCCATCATTGTTGCATCAATAGGTGCGCCGTCTGTAAATGGCACTGTGCCTGTATTAGCATCCTCTGGTGCACAAAGTCCTAAATCAGTGTCTTCACCATTTACAGGAATCGGATGACATAAACGACCCATCACAACACGAAGTGCAATATCAACCACATCATCACCCGGGCGACGACCATTTGGGAAGCCGGCTAAATCATTACCCGCTACACCAAATGCAGATTGATCAGCTTGCGCTGTTGCTGCAATGCCTGTATTTAAACGCAGCATTTCCGAAGGTGTTACAGTTGCTTGCTGATTAACGCCTGCAAAACCCGTTAAAAATGCAGTGATTAAATCAGTACGCGGGATGTTAGTGGGTGCCAGAGTTTCTAAGTTTGCGTCAAGGGTCGTATTAACAGCATCTTTAAACAAAATGTTTAATAACTCAGGTAGTGCTGGGTGAGATACATAATCTAAAAATTGTGCATCGTCTTTAGGGTGCGCAGTAGAAAATGTGTCTTTGTCTTTAATGCCAATTACAAGCTCATTTACAAGCGGGCTACCTAGGCGTGAAACCTGAGTTAATGCACCACCGTTTACCGCATTATTAGCAAATTTAGCATTGGGGTTTAATACACGTGCTTGAGGTAAGCTTGCTGTTGTCCACGAACCTATTACGCCGTTACCTTCACCGACAATACAGCTTTTAGGTATTTCGATAGCGATTGATGTTACGTTTTTATCTGCAAGGTCGTCATTATCAGCTGATTGCGTTATACCACCTGGAAAACCACCGCCGTCACCAGCACCAGGGGCGCTATCACCTTCTACAGGTACATAGTTTACTAAATCAAATGTTTTACCTAGGTTAACTACAAACGGGTCTTTACGCTGTCCTACAAAAACTTGTGCCATGCTCTCACAGTTAGGAATTGAAACCTGATACACAAATTGGTCAGCATAAGTTTGATAATCGCTCATTGAACCAAATGTTTTATTACCCACATAATCAAGCGGTTTAGAAAATGTGCTGGAGTTTGATGCAGTGTTATTTAATAGCGTTGTTTCGCCAGTACGCTGCGCGCCGCTTATCATACTTACTGTGTATGATTCGCTAAAATTTGCAGCGCTGTTATCTCCGGCAGATACACCGCCTACATTTTTAAGCGGTACAGACACGGTGCGTTGATTACCTTCAGGTCCAACAGTTAATTGCACACCTTGGTTATCATTAGGAAGCATGCTTTTAAAGTTAAACGCAAATGTAATATCTTCAACAGCATCGCCGTCGTTATCTATATGAATGCTGTAAGTAGCATCTGGGTCCATTGCAAAGTAATTAGGACCGCCGTATGCATCTTGCAGCGGGATGTAATTAGCAATTAATGTGACGTAATCATCACGACCTTGCTCGTAACTATTAAATACATAAAAATCGGTAGAATCTAAAGTCGGGAAACGGCTTATATTTGGCGCTTCTCTGTGGCTAGATGCTTCACTTGGTGCACTTATAAACGTACTGCATACTACTACTGCGAGTATTGATGGAGTTAAAGCTTTCATGACTTTGTCCTTTAGTTTTGATTGAAGTCGTAGTTAATAACGGGTGAGAGTTCAGTATGGATGCAAAAAAGTTAAAATGTTTTTATTTTTTGTTAAAAACTTTAAGGAAAGGTTAGCTGCTTAATGTAAGCAGCTAATAAAAGGCTATAAAAGTAGAGCTACAGGAGTATAAGTTCTGTAGTGTATAACACCTCGGTTGGTGATCCATTTGGTGAACCACCAATAGGTTCTAAACTCACTGCTAGTAATGCAATATCACTTGCGTTAAAACGGTTATCTTTTAATAATATCTTGCTACCTTGCTTGGGCAGTAAACCCAATGAAATAGGTGCATCTTGCCCTTTTAAAATCATCCACAGCTCGTAATCTTTATTGGTTTGGGCAACCAATTGGCTACTGGCTTTAATTGAAAGCCCTTGCTCGCTTACATCAATAAACCACAATGATTGCTTGTCTTGATTTTGAACCAAGGCAATTTGTTGTGTTTGAACAACATTAGTAGAAGGTTGAATAATCAAAAAGGCTAAAACAATACATGCAGCTGTTGCAACAAAAGACCATGTACGCCAAATAGAAGGCTTAGTATGTATCACCGTTTTGGTGGGTTGTATTTGGTTTTCAATACGCTGTAGTATATTTATCCATACATCGTCACGTGGCGTTTGTGGTGTAATAGCACTGGCCAAGTTATTTAGGTTTTGCTCCCACATAATTGTTGCTTCACGTGCTTGATTTGAGTTAAGTAACAGACGCTGAAAACGCTTACGGGCAAGCCCTCTAAGTGTGCCAAGCACGTACTGCCCAGCAAGCGCGTCTAATAGTTCGGGTTTATTATAATTCATAATGTTAAACACCTTTGTAGCTGCATAAGCCCACGCCTGATCCAGCTTTTAACTGTACCTAAAGGCGTTTCTATATGATCCACTAACTCGCTATGACTCAGCCCCTTATAATAAGCTAAGTGAATAGCTTGTTTTTGTTGCGGCTCAAGCTGTTCGATACAATTGACCAGTTTCGTTTCTTCATCGTAATTAACGTCAACACTTTCATTTTCATTTTCATTTTCATATTCGTCATCGCCTAACGACTGCTCTTTTCGTACTTTGTGATAGCGCAGTGAGTCAAGACTTCTATATCTGACTATACTTATCATCCAACTAATAACGGTGCCTTTAGAGGCGTTATATTCAGATGCGTTATGCCAAATTTTTATAAAAGCGTCTTGTAGTGCCTCTTCTGCATAAGCCCTGTTAGTGAGCATATTTAAGCTAATAGCAAAAAGTTTGCCGCTAGTTTGTTGATATAAACTTGAGAAAGCATTTTTGTCTCCTTGTGCTGTTGCGCACAAAAGAGGGAGTAAATCATCGTTATCCATAGGGGTCCTGTTTTTCTTATTATCATTGAGTAAACGGTTGAGGGTGTGATTTGGATGCAAAAAAATTTAATTGCCTTTTAGATTAGCTGCTTTATACGTAAGTACAAGCAATAATCGGTCAGTGTTTGAAATTTAGACGTGTAAGTATAATTTATTCACATGTTTGTAAAAAATGCACAAAGAGCGGTCTGTAGTAGATTTTAGTTTATTAATTACTATATATATCAATGGACTATTGTTCGCGTTTGAATTTTAAATGGCATTTATATGGCGTGATATTTGCAAAAGACTACTTAAAGCCGTTTATAATTAAGATTATAAATCGGCATTATTTTCACAAAGGAGAGACTATGTGGGCTGCAATTAGTTATTTACTATTAGCACTACTGCTTATTTTTATTGGTTGGGAAGTGAACTCTGTCTATTTTGCTATTGTTTTTTATTGGACTGCGCTGTCACTTTTATTAGTGAGTACCGCGTATATTTTTAATACAGCAAAAATATTTAGAAAGCGTGAAAATGGGGTGATCCCATTTTATATACGGTGGGCGTTTGTGCCATTTTTATTCGGTGTGCAAATTTATAATGCCTGGTCACGTAAGCGCGATAAAGTGCCGCCCATTCAACAAATAAACGAAAACCTATTTTTAGCTTGCCGATTATTTCCCTCAGATATAGACACATTAAAAGATAACGGGATTACGGCGATTTTAGATGTTACGTGTGAATTCGACGGACTCGAGTGGAGTTCAACACAAGAGAATATTAATTATTTAAACATTCCGGTGCTCGATCATAGTATTCCTACCCATTCTCAGTTAAATCAGGCTATTAATTGGATTCATCACCATATTAAAGAAGACCATCGCGTAGTCGTTCATTGTGCTTTAGGGCGTGGGCGCTCTGTTTTTGTCATGGCGGCTTATTTACTGAGCCAAAACAAAAATGCAGATGTGCATGAAGTACTTGCACAAATAAAAGAAACCCGCGAAACCGCAAATTTAAATAAGCATCAACTTCGCCATTTAGCTAAGCGGCATAAAAAAGGCGAATTACTGATTAAAAACAAAGCCGTTTTAATTGCAAACCCTGTATCTGGTACACGATTATGGGAAGAAAAAGAGCACTTAATTGTTGCGCGGCTATCGGATTATTACGATCTGAAAGTACTCACTACTACAAAAGAAGTTAACGGTATTGAGCTGGCTAAACAGGAAATTGCGCAAAATCCGGATATTATTATCGCATGCGGGGGAGATGGTACGGTGGCCGAAGTTGCAAGCGTACTTGTAAATACACAATGTAAACTAGGCATCATCCCTATGGGGACTGCAAACGCCCTTGCGCATGTATTGATGGGTATTACTTCTAAATTTATTCCTGTTGAACAGGCTTGTGACTTAATTATAGATGGTCAAACAAGCATAATAGATACTGCTTATTGTAATAATGAATTAGTACTACTGCTCGCGGGTATTGGTTTTGAGCAATCAATGATAGAAAAAGCAGATAGAGAGTCGAAAAATAAGTCGGGGCAACTTGCCTATTTAAATGGTTTTTTTGAAGCGTTTGGCGAGCAAAAATCGCAGTTACTTAAAGTAAAACTCGATGATAATGAGCCAAAAGAAATATGTACTAATAGTTTTATTGTGGCCAATGCTGCGCCTTTTACAACGTTATTGGCTCAAGGTGGCGGGCAACCTGATCATAGTGACGGGCTACTCGATATAAATTGGTTAACACCAAATAATGAAGATTCAACCACAGTACTAAGTATTGCAGAGCTGATGTTTAGTAGCTTAACGCAAACACATTTAGCTATAAACTCTCATCATACAAATGCCAAAAGAGTAGAGGTTACAGGCGAAGGAGAGCTTAAGTACGTACTAGATGGTGAAGTTAAAACCGCTCAAAAACTAGTTATCACTATTGAGCCGGCTTCATTAAATGTGATTTGCAAAGAGCAATAAATCGCGTTAGTTATAATCAAAAAAGGAGCTAAATTAGCTCCTTTTTTACATCACTTTTTAATTGATGGCCAAACAAACCCTGTTGTATCAGGCGCTTGAGAAGATGTTTCTCTTGGTGCACTTTTTGGTCTACGAATAGGCTTATTATTTATAGTGTGAATATAAAGTGCTTCCACTTTATCGCGAGCCCAAGGCGTTTTACGCAAAAACTTTAAACTCGATTTAATGCTGGGTTGATCAGTAAAACATTTAATTTTTACTTGCTCGCCAAGTGTTCTCCAGCCAAGTCGTTGTTCTAACTCAACAAGTATTTGTTCTAATGTTACCCCATGTAAAGGGTTTTTAGGTTGATTATTCATAGCCATACTACTTATTTAAACTGCATGCATTGTAGCTTAAATCAGCTTTTAGCGCTAATTCACAGTGATTGTTTTAGGAGCTGTTGGGTAAATAGCATTACCTTGCTTATCTATTTTAAGCCAAATGAGTTGGCTGGTACTGTGTTGGGGTGTTTTAGCACCACACAAAAGTGTAAAAGAGTGAACTTGTATTAATGCCCCTTCGCTATAGCGTTTGTTGTCGTACCAACAGTTAGCTTCTTCATTTACAAACTGGTTTGCATCAATAATTGAATGGGTTTTTAGCGTTGTTGCTTCACTAAGTATTGAATACGATAAGCTGCTAAAACAAAAGCATAGAATTAAAAAGTTACGCATTAGAGGCCTTTAAATAGGGAGGGTTAAAAATAATACATTAAGCTAAAAAACGTGCTAGTGTAAAGTACACAAAGTGATTTTAAGTATAAACTTAGTTATTCACAGAACAATAAAAAGGTGCACACAATGCAATTTAATCAAACAATGATCGAAGAATTCACACTATTAGCAAAGTTTCCTCGCGACAGTAAAATGCAGGGTATTAAATTACATTCAGACGCAGAGCCAAGCTTACTTAGCGCAGCGCAACGTTTATTTGAAAAAGGGATTATAGATAGCCCAGATGGCGGATATTTAACTGATCTGGGCTTAGATTTAATTGAGCACGTTACGGTTATTCATAGCGCGCTACAAAGTTAATCTAAATTAGCTTAATTTGCATCGGGTTGATTTTGCGGTGCAGCGTCATTAAATGCAGCTAATTTATTACAATGCTCGTAAATGGCTGCAATTTTTGGATAAGCGCTCATATCTACGTTAAAACGAATTGCATTAAATACTTGCGGCACTAAACAAATGTCAGCAAGTGTTGGTTGGTTACCAAAGCAGTAGTCATTATTTTCGTTTAGCATCAGTTCTATTTTTTCAAAACCCACTTCTATCCAATGTCGATACCATTTATTTTTAGCCTCGTTATCAACACCTAATTCGTTTGATAAATACTTCAGCACGCGTAAATTATTAACAGGATGAATATCGCAAGCAATGGCAAAGCTTAAGTTTCTTATTTGCGACTTTTGCCACGCAGTCCCTGTAATTAATGGCGATTGCGGATAAGTTTCATCAAGCCACTCAAGTATTGCAAGTGATTGTGCTAAAACACCATCATCGGTTTCAAGTGCAGGTAGTAAGCCTTGCGGATTAGTCGCTAAGTATTCCTTCCCAAGCTGCTCCGATTTTAAAAGGTTAACAATAGCAAGTTCATGATCGATTGCTTTTAAGTTAAGCGCTATACGCACTCTATAAGCCGCTGATGAGCGAAAGTAGCTGTATAATTTCATAATTAATCCTGTGAACCTGTAAATTGTTTTTTAATAGTACGCCAGCAATCGGTGTAATTTGGTTGGCGCTCTTTACCTTCTAATGCATATTTTGTCGGTGAAATTATATAGCGCGACTCAAACATAAAGGCCAATGTGTTTTCATATTTTTGTGGTGTAAGCTCAGCGTTTGAGGCTTTTTCAAATACGTCGGCTTCAGGTCCATGTGGCGACATACAATTGTGTAAACTTGCGCCACCAGGTACAAAACCATGCTCTTTTGCATCATACACACCTTCAATTAAGCCCATAAATTCACTCATAATATTGCGGTGATAATACGGCGGGCGAAACGTATTTTCGGCTACCATCCAACGCGGTGGAAATATCACAAAATCGACATTTGCCATACCCTCAGTAGCAGAAGGAGAGGTTAGTACAGTGAATATAGAAGGATCGGGGTGATCAAAGCTCACTGTATTCATTACATTGAAACGCGATAAGTCGTATTTATAGGGCGCACTATTACCCGTCCATGCAACCACATCAAAAGGAGAGTGCTTAATTTCACAGCTAAATAAATTACCGTTAAATTTAGAAACAAGCTCAAAGTCACCCTCTTTATCTTCAAAGGCCGCTACAGGGTATTGAAAGTCTCTGTCGTTGGCATAACCGTTTGCACCAACAGGTCCTCGCTCTGCAAGCTCTAACGCATGGCCATAATTTTCACAAATATAACCACGGGCTGTATTATCAATTAAGTCAACTGAGAACTTAATTCCTCTGGGAATTACAGCAATTTCACCTGGTTTAATGCTTAACTTACCGCACTCGGTGTGAATTAATAATTCACCATGCTGAGGGACAAACAACATTTCGCCATCAGCATTACAAAAGTAACGCCCTTGCATTGACTGATTAGCGACATATACATGAATGCCAATACCAGATTGCCCATTAGCACTGCCATTAGCAGCCATCGTTACTAACCCATCAATAAAATCAGTAGGCTGTGAAGGCATATCAATAGGATTCCAACGTAGCATTGTTGGTGGTGTTACGGCTTCAGTGATTGGGGCTGTTCTTATTAGGCCATTATCAATTGCTTGGTAATCACCTTGCACTACAGACGGACGAAGGCGGTAAAACCAAGTGCGACGATTTGAAGCGCGAGGAGCCGTAAATGCAGTCGAACTAAATTGCTCTGTGTATAAATCGTATTTAACTTTTTGTGGGCTAAATTGTCCTATTGGCAGTGCACCGGGTAGCGCTTGTGTTTCAAATTCATTACCAAAACCGGTCATATAACTTAATTGTGTCGCCATTACTGACTCCTGTGAGAGGGGGTTGGTTTAATATTATTTTTATTTCAGTTAAGATACTCTCAAGTGAGACTAATATCAAATGTGCAACTACGCATCCGTGTAAATATTAATGAACACTAAAGTAAGCCTTATAAAGCTGGGATAACTAAAAATGAAAATTGATTTAGCAACGTTCTTACCTTATCAATTAACGAATGTAGCAACACGTGTAAGTAACGACTTTGCAGAGGTTTATCAAACTAAATACGGTTTAAATATTCCTCAGTGGCGAATACTTGCTAATTTAGCGCAGTATGGGCAAAGCAACGCAAAGGATTTATGCACGCAAGCAAATATGGACAAGTCGACCGTGTCGCGTGCGGTAAAAGTTTTAATAGATAAAGGTTTAGTGAAAAGTGAGTTAAATGCACAAGATAAACGCGCGGCCTTACTTGTACTGAGCAAAGCAGGGCAAAACTTATATGAGCAAATAGCACCCGATGCACTGAATTGGGAAAAACAATTACTGAGCACTTTAACCAACGAAGAATACGAAGTATTAGTGAGTATTTTTGAAAAGTTAAATAACAAATTAAAGGCATAAAAAAGCCCACCAAAGTGGGCTTTTAAAAGATGTTTTAGGCTACAGTTCTAAATTAGAAAGTGTAACGAACACCTACACGCATTTGCCATACAGATGCATCAGTTTGTACTGATGTATTTGCATTATTCGCATTAAAGTCAGAGTAAACGTAACGACCCTGATCATCAAGTGATGTTGAAATCATGCTAGCGCCTACGAATGGACCTTTCTTAAGTACGCCCCAATCATCGTTTAACAGGTTAGTAAGGTTATCAATTACGAAGAATGCTTCACCTTTATGGCCTTCCATAAAGCCTGGAAGCTCTTGTGTAACTTTAAAGTTAAACTTAACAAACCAATCAGAGTTTTCTGCGTTACGGCTAGTCGTTTGACCACGTTCTAAACCATTTGATGCAATAAATTCATTGAATTCATTGATATCAGCAGCACTCATGTTGTAAACAACGTTTGGATCGTTTTCAAGTGGAACATACAATAGCTGGCGGTTACCATTCCAGTTGTTGTCACCAAAAGTACCATCACTTCCATCAAACGTGTAGCTGTATGGTAAGCCTTTATATGCTTCACCGAATAGATTAAAGCGAGTAGCAAAACCATCAACAAACTCATGAGTATAACCAAGAGTCATAGTGAAACGATGTGGAATTTCGTAATCAGATGAAGCAACACCTGGGTTACCTGGATCTGTTAGCGCAATGTTACCGTAGTTTGAACCAGCTACAGAGCTTGTCATTGGGTTAACATCATCAGAATCTGTGTAGGCATAACCAAAGTTAACGCTTACACCATTATCAAACATCTTGCTAACCGCTAATGAGATAACAGATGAATCACCGCTATCACCACTTACATTTGTTAGTAAGTATTCGTTTGAACGACCTTCAATTGATTCGTAAATAGGGCGGCCATCAAATGTAGTTTCGCCAGAATCTTGAAGCGCGATGTCACGCATTAACGCAGCATCTTTTTTCTTCGAGTATAAGTAATCAAGAGAGATTACGTACTCGTTTTCAGTTGTATACGTTGCACCAAGTGAGTATTTCCACTCTGATGGGATTTCAAAGTCTGGGTCAACAGCGTTTGCAACTGAATCGCCTGAGCCGATTACAGTGTCAGCTACTGCATCAAATTGAGACTGAGGTACTTCAAATCCTGGAGTACCATTATTTACATTAGGTGTTGCGAACAAGTCGATAGAACCAAACTGGTTTGCACTAATGTTAGTAATGCCGTCGTTTGAGTAAGAGTTAGATAACCAAACATTAGGGTTACCGCCTGAGAACAAGCCAACGCCTGCACGTACTTCAAGTGCATCTGTAGCGTACCATTGGAAGCCTACACGAGGTTGAATTAAATCGATACCATCAAATGTACTTTGGTTACTGTAGCCATAGCGGTCAGTAAAGTTTTGATTTAAGTTAGGTACATCATCACTTGTATATTTGTCATAACGTAGACCAAACGTGATGTTTGCATCTAAATCGGTGAATGAATACTCGTCTTGCACGTAAAATGTATGCTGAGCGTACGAAAAGCTTGCAGCTGCATCGTTAGGATCATTTGTACCAGCAGCATTGTTGTAGTAAATAGCACTTGCAATACCATTTTCAAAATCATCAACATTGTTGAAACGGTATTCACCTTCAGTATGCTGAACGAATAAGTTAAATACATCTAACTCTTCAAACTCGTAACCAGCAGTAATTGTATGTTGATCTAGGTAATAAGTACCTGCAACTTTAAATGTAGTTGTATCGTAGTCTAAGTCATTAGATTGACGTGAGTCATCTGGACCAATATAAACTGTACCACCATCTTCGGTACGAATTTGCATTTCACCAAAGCTGCTTGCTGCATCTAGTGATTGTACTGTTGCATCAAGCTCAGACTTACCAATACGAACTTCAGTAGAGAAGTCATCTGACCAATCAGAGTAAACAGATGCAATGATTGAAGTGAATTCTGCACTTTGGTCATAAAAGTGGTTAGATAGTGATACACGGCTAGAGCCAGTATCTGACTGTGAAACAGTATTACCATCGTTGTAGTTATAGATTAAGTTTGCACGGTGATCTTCGTTGATGTTCCAATCTAGTTTAACTAAGATTTTTTCATCTTCAACAGGCATACTTGAAGGCATTCCGCCTACATCGTAACCATATACAGTTTGAGCAATGCTAGTGATACGCGAGATATCATCAGCAGTTACACTGCCACTGCTTAAGCCATCGTAGTTAAACTGTTGAACACCTTCAAGTTTTTCATATGAAGTGAATAAAAATAGTTTATCTTCAATTAGTGGAAGACCTACGTTGAAGCCGTAACGTTTTTCAGTATAGTTACCGTTATCAACGTCATCACCTTCAATTTTATCACCCTTGAAAGAGTCGCTAGTGTAATCGTAGAAAACAGCGCCATGAACATCGTTGCCACCAGATTTGGTTACAGCGTTAATGTTACATGATGTAAAACCACCGTATTGAACGTCAAACGGTGCAAGCTCAGCTGAAACTTGTTCAATTGAATCAAAAGAGAAAGGGGCGCGAATAGTAGGGTAACCATTTGAGCTTAAGCCGAAGTTATCGTTCATACGAACGCCGTCTAGCGTTAAGCTATTGTAGCGAGGGTTACCACCACCACAGTTAATTGAACCACGGCTATCATCAATTGTGATACGTGGGTCGATACGGATAATGTCTTTTAAATCACGGTTAATAGCTGGTGTATTTTCAAGATCAGTTAGCGTAAATGTAGACGCCGGACCAGTACCACCAGACATAGCGCTAATTGGCGCGCCAGAAACTACAATTTGTTCCATGCTTGATTGTGACTCAAGAGAAACGTTTACTGGATAATCGTTACCAATATTAAGAATAATGTTATTGAATTCTTGGTCTGCATATACATCTGAATCAACAATTACTTTATAAGGACCGCCAACTCGCAGGCCTTTAGCTGTGAAATAACCTGCGTCATTTACTTCAGTTGTTTTTACTGATCCAGAAGGTACGTGTAAAATTGTTATTTTAGTGCCGGCTGCTGGGTTGCCGTTAGGCCCCATTACTTGACCTTTAATTGCAGAGGTCGTTTCGTTAGCCATTGCAGCGCCACTTACACCAACACATGCTGCAATAGCAAGTGAAAGAGCTGTTTTGCGTAATTGAGTTTTCATTTAATTTTCCCGTGTAGTTATTAATTAAATTTTTATATTTTTATTTTAAAATTTTTCAAAATAAACAGTTAAAGTTCATTTATTCAAAATCCGTTACTAGTGTACCTTATTTATTCGTTACAAATAAAATACAACTGCAATATATTTTTAATAAATAGTACTATTTTTGTCTATTTGAGTGTTTTTTTGAGCAATAACTCTATATCGGGGTATATATTACGTGGGCTTTATGACAAACATGTGAAATTGGGGTGTGAAAAATAAAAAACCCATTACAATTTTGCAATGGGTTTTGTTAACAAATAACTTAATGTGTTATTACTTACCTATTAAGACTTAAAACTTGTAGCTAATACCAACTTTAGCCTGCCAAGCTGATGACGATGAATTGATTTGTGAGTAATTACGCACATCTGCACCGCCAAAGCTGTTGTCTATTTTATATCTGCCTTGGTCATCAAGGCCACCAAAGTCATAAATAGTTTGGTTAGAGTAACCTAAGCGTTTTTCTACACCCCAGTCGCTGTTTAGAAGGTTTGCGAAATTATCAATCATTAGATAAACCTCACCAGTGTGACCTTCAGCAAAGCCTGGTATTTCTTGCTTAATGCTAACGTCCATCGTAGTAACCCAAGGTTGAGTTGCTGTATTTTTACCTAAAATACCACCACGCTGAGATATACCAGCACGCTCTAGTAATGGTTCTAACTCAGCCCAAGTCATACCTGATTCATCCCAGTTTACATTTGGATCATCAGCACCTGTAGGTATATATGGTAAGTAAGCACCATTACTGAAGAAACTACTCGTATCACCCAAATCACTGTCTTTATACATGTTCATTGTATAACTAAATGGACGACCTGAACGACGTTCAAAATACACGTTAAACTTAGTCGCATACCCTTCAAAAAACTCTGTGTTATATGCTAAGTTGATTTTAAAGCTGTGCTCAACTTCGTAAAAACCACGTGCTGCAATATCTTCATTACGATTTACTGTAATATTATGCTTGTAGTTGCCTTCCGCTTGAGAAGCTGAACCGGCTGATGACTCGGTAACATCCTGGTGTGCATAGCTTGCCGATACAAACAGGCCATTGTCCCATTGTTTAGCAATACCCGTTGAAATAATAATTGAACGACCATCATCCGATGAATTAGTCATTTCTATGTCAGCGTTATCAGCTAAAGAGCCACTATAAATAGTTTCATTTATAACGCGTTCACCATCAGCTGCAATACCGATTGGGTTAATAGATGTATTATGCCATACCGCCTCATTCTCTTTTTTATGATAAGCAATCTCTGCTTGCCATTTAAAGCCATCACCTAATAGTTCAGAATCAAACTCATATTCAAAACCTATTTGGGTGCGAATGCTTGAAGGCAATTTAAAATCAGGGTCGATATAAGCAACGCTACCAGCACCTTGTTCTAATGAATTTTGAATTTCACTAGGCACCTGAGTAATATCGGCAGTGTTATTTGCATAGTAGTCGTTAATTACATCGTTAGGAGCAGATACTAATGTAATACCATCGCTTTGGAATGAGTTGTTATACCAAACATTTGGAATACCACCTTGGAAACGACCAATACCACCGTTAATAGTAAGGGCTTCTGTTACGTAGTATTTAAAGCCAACGCGAGGAAGTATAATGTCTAGACCATCTAGATTTTCTTGGTTAGTAAAGCCATACGTATTCGCAAAATTTTCATTTAGAGTTGGTTTATCATCTGATGATAAACGCTCATAACGAACACCTGCTGTAACTTCTAAATCGTCACCTACATAAAAAGTGTCTTCAATGTAAAGTGCTAGTTGATTGCGTCTTACATCATATGCTGTATCAGCTGAATCATTAGTGTAAGCATTCTGATAAGAGAAATCATAAGAACCAATTTCACGGTTTTCAAAATTTTCTAAGCTATCAAACTTCCACGTGCCAAGAGAGTTTTCAGCAAATAAGTTATATAAACGAAGTGACTCATATTGAGCACCAAAGTTTATTTCATGCTCATCCATTAAATAGGTAGCATCGAGTGTAAAAGTTAAATTTTGCGTTTCAGAGCGGTTAGCATGACGATATTGATCTGTACCAAAGTTGTAAGAAGGGCCATTTCGACCATCTTCATCAACTGAAATACTACCTAGATTTGAGCGAGTTGCGCTATCAGAGGTAACATCTTTATACGACACACCAATTTCAGTAGAAAAATCTTCAGTCCAATCAGAGTAAAGCTTTGTTGAAAAGTTATTGAACTTTGTTACGTAGGCGTAGGTGTTCGATGTAAGTACAATATTATCGCCACCGGTGCTAGTGTTACGCTCATCTTGATCGTCTTGCCATTGGTAAGTAAAATCTAAACGATGGTCATCACTTGCGTTCCAGCTTAGCTTAACTAACAGGTTTTTATTTGTATCTTCTGGCGCACCTGCTAATGAATCAGTCAAGCCATATTCATTATTTAAAATAGAAATGAAACGGTTATAGTTAGCTTCAGAAGTATTAAATTCGTTGGCTGCACCAGAGCCGTCAAAGCCGTAATCAAGATCTAATTCGCTTGACCATTCTGAATAGTTAACGAAATAAAACAGTTCGTCTTTAACAATTGCGCCACCAACGTTAAAACCAAATCTTTCTTCAGTTTTAATCGGCTCTACTTTATTTGTAGAATAAGTTTTATGACCTAGCTCATCAAGGTCATCTTCTTGAACAATGCTATCGACATCGCCTGCAATCTCTGGAGTAGAGATTTCATAAAAGCCAGAGAACTTAAACTCATTTGTACCAGATTTTGTTACTGCATTAATAGTACCGCCACCAAAGTTACCTTTAGAAGCTGAGAAAGGAGATACATCAACAGAAACTTGTTCAATAGCATCAAGTGCTACAGGAGGCTGAGAAGTGGGGTAGCCACCAAAGTTCAAGCCAAAGTCATCATTTTGACCAATACCGTCAACTGTTAAACCGTTGGTACGAGGGTTACTACCTGCAAACGTTAGCTCGCCATTACCATTAATACTGGCAAGTGGGTTTAAGCGCGCAATATCTTTAATGTCGCGGTTAAAGCTTGGCATATTTTCAATAGTATCAGAACCAAATGAGCTGCTTGAGCCACCAGATTGCTGAACGATTTTATAACCAGACACTTCAATTTTTTCAATGTTTAGCGGAGCAAGCTGCGAACTTAAGCGGTATGTTTCACCCAGATTTAGATAGATATTTTCAACAGTTGTATCATTAAACTTATCAGAATCGATGATAACCATGTAAGGACCACCTACACGTAAGCCATTAGCGATAAACGTACCACTTTCGTTTGTAGTTAGCTCGCTAATAGTTCCCGTTGGTTGGTGAACTACTTTAATTTTAACGTTTGCAGCACTGCCACCTGAAGGCGTCGTAATTTTACCACGCATTGCAGATGAAGTATCAGCAGCCATTGCGCTTGTAGAAACACCTAGAGCTAAAATTACCGCTCCAGTTAATTTCGAAAGGCGAAGCTTAGTCATAATGTTGATTTCCCGTGTGTAGGTTATATAAATTTAATACTGTTTATTTGTCAGTCGTCATTTTTAGTGCCGTTTCTAACTCTTTTGCAGAAGGGTCAAATAAGGCGTTTAATAGTCCAGCTAGTCGAATACCCGCTTGTTGTAGGCGTGTTTTAACAATTGGAGTGTTGTTATAAATGTAGCTGTACCCAACTTCGTCGTTGGTGTACTTATAAATTTTTGTTGCTAAATTGTGTGATTCTTCAACCCAAGTTTTAGGTGAGCTTTGTAAATACTCAGCAATTAACTCGCTGTTATTTGTATCAATAAATTGAGCGTATTCAGTAAACGACAAGTTCTCGTTCTCAACTAACTTTGTATCCCAAAGGCTGTGAAGATTTGTTTCTTCGTTAAAAAATGAAACCTTAATACGGTTACCACCTCTGTCTTCACCTCGACCGGCATGAAATGGCTGATGGCTATCGCCTACTAAATGCACTAAAAAACGCAAACTGAACTGCTTAGCATCTAAGGTGCTATTTTTATCAGTGAGTGTTTGCATTGAATAGTGAATGCCTTCTAGGATATTACTTACAGATTCTTTGTTTTTAGTGTGATCGTGATTGAAGCTGAAAGATTTTCCTGGTGCTGCATTAATATAATGCCAACGAGATGATTGCTTTTGCCAAAAGTCGCCAGGAGCAGAGCGCATTTCATCAGGCCACGTTGATATTTGCGCAAGTGACTCACCATCTAAATAAGGTTTAATTGCTGCTTTAGTTGTTTCGCTTATATGAGATTGTGCAATCTGCCCTACAATACGGTGGCCATTTTGACCCCAAGCGTGTGAGTTAGTGCTTGTGAATATCGCACTAATCAAAAGCGCAGAAGATATCGAGTACTTTATATTGTTATGCATTAAAACTTCCTAAATGAATATTTCATGGGGTTGCTATAAGCTAATGCGGTCAATTGTCCTCATTTTTAATGTTGATAGGAAGGACTTATTAAAATTCATAATTTCTTATTAAATTACGTTTAAAATCAATCTCTTATATTTAATAGGTAAAATTACTTGTTGTAATAGGTAAGCGAAATTGTTCAAATACCCTATATCGTCTATTTTTGGGTGGCATTGCTTTGAATTATAAAAATATTGTGTTGCACAAAATGTTAATTGTTACATTTTTGTTTCTATTATTGGTCGTTACGTGGGTTTGCGGTCAAGTTAGTGTATACAATGATGATTTACATTTTCCGGTTATGATCGAAACCTCAACAGAGTGTCAAACAACTGCTACAAGTAATAAAGACCAATTAATTGTTTTTACACAATCAAAAAAAATAGCCAAGTTATTAACACAAAAGTTATGCTCTGATAACGTAGTAGCTAAGCAATATGGCTCGGTAAAAGGGTATTGGGGATATAGAACGGCAGATAGCTTTGAGTTTGTTGGTAAAGGAATTGCTGACCTAATTTTGGCTAAAAGCAATATTATGGCTGCATTTAAAGCGGAGTCGACCTATAACTACCAACCCGTAGTTGGTTTTTCTGACTACACGGCTTTCTTTATATCTTCTAAAGAAAAACCTCGAATTACTAAACAATATTTTTTAGATAAACGCATAGGTTTGCTTGATTATCCTACCAGCCGATCAGGGCATATTTTACCAAAGCAAATGTTTAAAGAACTGGATATAAATTTAGCTAATTTGAAAATCACTTATGCTAGTTCTCATAACGAATTACGCGATTTACTCGCCGACGGAAAAGTAGATATTATTGCTTCGTTTTGGAAAGAGAGTGACGAAAAACGTTTTTCAAAAAACTATATTACGCCTTTGAGTAATAATATTACTGGAACAAGATGGTATTTAAAAATGCAGCAAAATAATACTGATTTATTATGTGCAGTACAGGCAAATTTGCTTGATATGTCTAAAGATCAAAGTTTGCATTATTATCAAAATGCACAATCGTTTTGGAGTTGCGGTACTAGCTCAGTAAACTTAAAAGAGGAAGTTAGTGATGAGTAAATATAAACAACTACTTGTTTTACTATGCTTATTTTTAACTTTATCTTCTGTGTTTTATATTTCTGTAATTCAAAAAAGCCAGCAAGTAACTAAACAAAAAATAACGCAGATAGAAAGGCAAATAGCACTCGACTTACCATTACTTGATTTATCAAATGAGCTGCTAAAGCATTCGGGGAATAAAGATGCGGTTAATAGCTATATTAAAACCTTAAATAGCTACATTAATTCGAACGATCTTAAAGTTGTTGCTATTGCACCAAAAGGCGAAATGCTAGCACCTGTAAACTTACACCAAATAACACGTAGTTTGAGCACTAATAACGGACCTGTATTAGTTGTATTTAACGTTCAGCAAACCCACTTTACATTAAGCCATTTTATTTACTATTTTATATTTTTAGTATTAAGTGTGTTGATTAGTTTTTGGGTAAAATTTGCGTTTATTAAACAAAGTGATAAGCAGTTTAATAATGCGCAGCATCAGTCAATTACAGAGCCTACGCCGCTGATGCTTATAGTTGACCTTAACGATAAAACACTATCAAGTAGTTGTAGTGCAGAGCAAAAAGTGGGTTTAGCCAATAAGCCATTATGCTTTTATTTAGCACTTGTAGAGTATTGTACAAATAACGATGATGTAGCGCTTAGTCATAATAAAGATGTACCAGAGGAGCTTCTAGAGCTCGCTAACAAGTATTTTTATAGGTTGGTAGAGCTTGGTCATACGGTTAGAAAAAGGCCTAATTTTAATAATAGCCTAGAAAAAACCTTGAGTGAGATACGTGCGGCATTAGATGAAGTACTTAGCGAGTGTCCTGAAGAAAAAGAGTTATATTACCCACCTAAAGCCTATGGAGAAGGCTCTCGTTCTCGTTTGCATAGTTATGGGCTGGCAAATATTAAAAAAGGTAATATTGAAATAAGAGGAAAGTAACTAGATTACTTTCCTCTTATTCTTAGAGGTTATTTAGGGGTAAACTCAGCCGCTTTGAGAGGGCTATTTTTTGAAATAAAGTCTTGAAGTGCTTTAGCATCTGTTTCGTCTGTACTTACAAAGCCTTTTTTATTTGTAAGTGCAGGATAACCATCACCGCCTGATGCGTTATAGCTATTTAGACTCATTCTGTATGTTTTATTTTTATTAAGCGGTTCGCCATTGATCAAAACATTAACCAACTGATTATTTTTACGCTCAAACGATATTTTATGGTATTGCAAATAAGCACCAGCATCCGGTGGGAAGCTCGTTACTGTATTTAAGTAATCCCATAAATCACTGCCTTGCCAATCCATATAAGTAATGCGGTTTTTAAAAGGATGTACTTTTAAAATATCTTTATAGCTTACTTTACCAGCCTCTATTGAGCTGCGAATACCACCGCCACTTATTAATCCAAAGTCTGCATTTACTACATCCATTTGAGCTTGAATAATTACACGTGCAAGGTTTGTTTGTTGGTAACGAACTTTATTTCTGTCACCTTCTAAGCGAGCATCTACTTCACCAATGGTACCTTCAATTTGTTTAGCGCCTTTAGCTTGGTATACCGCTAAATAAGATTCAAGTTTAGGGTCTGGTTTAATGTACTCGTTTGCTAATACTGCTTTAGTAGAGCCATCAGCTTGAACTTTATCTACATACAAATTAACAGGCATGAGTTTGTAGTCTAGTAACGTTAATTTTCCGTTTTCAAGCTTAAACTCAGCTTTACCAACATACTTACCCCATTCATGGGCTTGCGTAATGTAAGTACCGTTTTGCTGGTCTGGCTTACAGGCAAGGCCAGGTTTAAAGTTGTCGTCATTTACATTTGTATCACTCATACACACAGGTTCTTGTGAGTGCCCGCCAATGATCATATCAAGTGTGTTTGCAGGAAGTGAGCGAGCAAGTGTTACATCACCTGGTGCATTAATGCCAAAGCTAGCATCAACATAATGACCCATATGAGTCAGCGCAATGGTAATGTCAGGGTTGTACTTAGCTTTTATTTCTTTAGCTAGCTCTGCGGTAACGTCAACAGGGTCTTTAAACTCTAAGTGGCCAATATACTGAGGATTACCAATTTTAGCTGTGTCTGTTGTTGTTAATCCAATAACAGCAATAGTTAAGCCATTTTTTTTGAATATTTTATAGCTATCAAACGCATGTTCGCCTGATTCTTTTTCAAATATATTGGCTGATAGAAAAGGAAAGTTCACCCATTTTTGCTGTTGCTTCAAAACATCAATAGGATTATCGAATTCGTGGTTGCCTAATGCCATTGCATCATAACCAATCAGCGACATACCTTTAAAGTCAGGTTCTGCTTTTTGTAAATCTGACTCAGGAATACCGGTATTAATGTCACCACCAGAGAGAAGTAAAACGGCATGACCTTGCTTTTGGGCGTCATTACGTAAAGAGTCAATTAACGTTTTGCGAGCGGCCATACCGTATTCGCCTTTTTCGTTTTGCCAAAAACGGCCGTGATTATCATTAGTATGAAGAACAGTTAAATATTCAGTAGGAGTACTGTTAGAGGTTGATTCAGGAGCAGGAGATGTACATCCAAGTACACTAAAAATAATCGAAAATAAAATAATTATACGCATAAAATACCTATGGATTAAGGTCTACTTAATTTATCAAGCGGGTAGTTTAAACTAGTTTTATGCTAAAAAAACGTACTTATTGACATTTTATTTAGAAGGTACAGTTAATCGATTTGTGGCGGCACTTTCGCGACGCTTTAACTCTGCATCCGCATATTCCCGCTTAGTATGGTTTATACCTACCATCCACGTTAAAAAGCTCGCCGGTAGTTTTGTGTATGGTTCACCTTTGTGTAAACCAAAGTCGCAAATTGTTTGTTTAGTGTGTGGCATTGTTAGGTCCTGTTGTTTGTGTTTTTTTAAGGTAACAAATAAGTGACCACACTTTTAAGATGATTTAATTTTAAATAGTTAGATTTATATAGCAAAAAAGAATATAAATAATGGCATATGTAATTAATTTGTTATCAACACGGTCTTAATTGTATCAACTCACACTTTAGAATCGATTTTAGTCGCCGATGGCATTAATGTGTTAACGCATTAACTAATTATTTAAAAAATATAACAACAGGAATAAAACATGAAAAAACTTTTACTTGGCTCAGCATTTGCTGCAGCAAGTTTTACAAGCACCGCTACTATAGTTGAAATGAACACGAGCCAAGGTGTCATAGAGATTAACTTGTTTGATCAACAAACCCCCAAAACAGTCGCAAATTTTTTAAGTTACGTTCAAGACGATTCATATAACGAAACAGTAATTCACCGCTCTGTTAGTAACTTTGTTATTCAAGGTGGTGGATTTACATTTTCTGATTCGCTAGATGCGATTACTACAAAGCCTGCTGTAGAAAATGAGCCCGTTTTTTCTAATGTTAAGGGCACCATTGCGATGGCTAAATTATCGGGTGATGCTAATAGCGCAACAAGTCAGTGGTTTTTTAATATTACAGACAATAGTGCAGCACTTGATACGCAAAATGGTGGCTTTACTGTGTTTGGACAAATTACTGCAGCAAGCCAATCAACGTTAGATAAAATTGCAGCGTTAGTACACTGTGGTGAAACACCCGTGGTTGATATTACTGCTGAGCAATGTGCAAGTACTGATGTAACAATTAGTAGTGCTAACTTAGTGACTATTCAAAATGTGGCGGTAATGGATGATGATCCTAATTCAGCAGCAGGCCTTACTGTTACTGAAAATACGTTAATTGATTCTGACACATCAACAGATCCTAGCAGCAGTTCTGGCGGCGGGTTAATTTGGCTTTTAGGTGCTTTTTTACTTGCGGTACCTCGTTTAAAACGTGCTAAATAATTAAAATTAACGTTAATGTGGATGGCCTAAACCAGCCGTCCACATTACTATTATTAAACTTTGCTATTTAAAATAGTACTCGCCAAACCATTGCTAGCCAAATTGAAAACACACAAACACAACCCAGTAAAAATACGTTAAAACGTGCGCGTACGTTGTTTTCACCTAAATGAATAACGCTATGCACAATACGTGTTGCTACAAATAAACAGGCCAGTATTGCCACAAGTGTACTGGCGCTATTTAGTTGCAGTGCAAGTAAACACCCCGCGTAAAAAAGCACTGGTATTTCAAACTGATTTGAAAAATTTCTATCTGCCACCCTAATAGTGTCGCCAGCCTTATCTAACTGCATTGTTTTAAAATCACTTAAATCTAGTTGTTTATTTTTAGCTGCGGCAAAGCGCCTTTTACCCATAATGAGCATGACAACCAGTGAAAGCGTAACTTGTGCAAACATGGCAAGTATGATGATTTTTTCCATTGTTTTTCCTTATTATTTAGAATTTGCGTATTTTTTGATATTGAATGATTTTTAGTCTCGCAAGGTTGGCAGACTTCCAACTAATATCCAATTATGAAGACATTTTTCACAATGTGTTACACAAAATAGCGTTATTTTGTAGAAAGTTATTAATTGAAAATGTTAGTTTAGCTTAACTATATTGCTTTGAATTGGCGCACGCTATTTTGCGCAATACTTTTTAATGGAAAACAAAAATGAAAAAGATTATTGGTTTTAGTGCCATCGCACTTGCAGTTTTAAGTGGTTGTTCAAATACGGCTTCGGTTTCAGTGGCGCCTCAGGCCTCTTTACTATCAGATACGTTAGTCGTAAGTCCTAACGATAACCGCGAATATAAAACACTTAAGCTGGCAAACGACATTGAAGTAATTTTAGTGTCAGATCCAGGTGCTGAAAAATCAGCAGCGGCACTAAGCGTTGGTGTTGGTTTACTGCACGACCCGATGTCGCAGCAAGGTATGGCGCATTATTTAGAGCACATGCTGTTTTTAGGCACAGATCGCTACCCAGACACAAAAGGGTATTCTGATTTTATGACCAAAAATGGTGGCGCGCACAATGCTTACACGTGGCTCGATATTACTAATTACATGTTTAAAATTAATAACGACGCGTTTGATGAAGGGCTAGACCGTTTTGCTGACTTTTTCAAAGCGCCTAAGTTATACCCAGAATACACAGATAAAGAAAAAAATGCAGTAAACGCAGAGTGGTCAATGCGCCGCGAAATGGACTTTTTTGGACAATTTAAACTCGCGCGTAAAATGATGGGCGATCACCCGGCTAATCGCTTTTTAATTGGTAACCTAGAAACCCTTGGCGATAAAGAAAACAGTTCACTTCATAAAGAAACGGTTGATTTTTATAATAAATACTACTCTTCAAATATTATGAAAGTTGCGCTTATTTCTAATTTACCTATTGCTGAAATGGAGCAAAAAGCGCAAAAATACTTTGCTGATATAAAAAATAAAAATATCGAAAAACCAACAGTGACTGCAAAACTTGATTTTGATAACGCTGGCGGAAAACGCGTGTTTTATGCACCAAATGAAGATGTAAAACAGCTGCAACTTGATTTCACCATTGCTAATAATAATAGCGAATTTGCACTTAAACCAAACCGATTTGTAGCGTATTTACTAAGTAATGAAATGCCGGGCAGCCCAGCGCAACTTCTTCGTGATAAAGGATGGGTGTCTCAGCTTTCAGCTTCAGCTGCACCAAATCAATATGGCAACTATGGTTCGTTAAATGTAAATGTAGAGCTTACAGATGAAGGCATGAAAAATCGTGACGAAATAGTTGCGACTATTATGCAGTACATCGATTTAATTAAAAAAGAAGGCGTTGATAGCAAGTACTTCAACGAAATTCGTACTTCCCTTAATAACCAGTTTAAGTTTTTAGAAAAAGGTGATGAGTTTAATTATGTAAGCTCGCTTACGCAAAGCATGCAAGACTATCCGTTAAATCACGCTATTAATGCACCTTATTATTATGCAAAGTTTGACGCTGACGCTGTAAACAATGTACTTGAGCAGTTAAATGCCGACACCCTTCGTATTTGGTATGTATCGCAGCAAGAAGAGACAGACTCACAACTACACTTTTACGACGGTAAATACCGCATCAATGACATTAGCGATGATGAAATTGCCAGCTGGAAAAAACCAAGCGAATTTAAGTTAGCACTACCAACAGTAAACAATTTATTGCCTGAAAATTTTGCAATAAAAACGCAAGCATTTAAAGAGCAAAAACACCCAGAACTTGCTTACGATAAAAATGGTGTAAAAGTATGGCGCCAAGCAAGTCAAAAATTTGCAGAGCAGCCAAAAGGGCTTGTTGAAGTTTATATAAATACTCAACCAGGTTTGAACGATATCAAAGCAGAAGTACTTTATTCTGTTTGGGCTGATTTATACAATATTCAACAAAGTCAGTTAAGTACCGAAGCAGCAATCGCCGGTATGAGCGTAAGCTTAGCACCGAGTAATGGCCTTGTTTTATCTATGAGTGGTTTTACAGATAAGCAAGATGTATTGCTTAAACAAGCTTTAACCGGCTTAAAAGCTGATGAAACAGCACAAGCATTTAGCCAAGCGGTAGATCGCTTTAAACGTAATTTACTAAACCAACAAAAGCAGTTTCCGTATGCACAAGCATTTGGCGAGTATTCAAAACTAACCCGTACAGGTGGCTTTGATACAGATGCGCTTATAAAAGCCGCTGACTCACTGAGTGTTGCCGACTTAGCACAATTAAAAACAGCTACGTTTGCACAAAACGATTTACGCGTATTTAGTTACGGTAACTACGATCAGCAAGATATTGACGCGATTGCACAAGAGTTAAGTGCAACATTACCAAGTAATCATAAGCGCAGTGAATTTGCACGAAGCAAAGCGTGGTTGCCACAACCGGGCGAAACACTGGTACTGCAAAAAGATATCGATGTAGCCGATGTAGCGGTGGTTGATATGACCGTTCATCCTGTTGCGGGTTACAAACAAAAAGCAGAAGCAGCTGTATTACAAAGCCACTTTAGAACAGTTGCGTTTGATAAAATGCGTACTGAGGAGCAACTTGCATACGCAGTAGGTGCATTAGCTCGCCCAATCGAGGATTACTCAGCAATTGGTATGTATATTCAAACACCAGTTAAAGGACCAAAAGAAATACAAGCTCGTTTTGATAAGTTTAAAAAAGAATACGCAGTTGAACTTGATAACATGAGCGAAGAGACTTTTGAGCAGCTGAAAAACTCTACCCTTGTATCACTTAAAGAGCAGCCTAAAAACTTAAGTGACGAAATGAGCCCACTTATAAACGATTGGTACCGTGAAAACTTTACCTTTGATTCTAAGCAAAAGCTGATTGATGAAGTTGAAAAAGTAACGCTTGCAGATATAAAAGACTACTACAAGCAAACAATGCTTAACCCTAATGCTGCACGTTTAAATGTGCAATTACGCGGGACTAAGTTTATAGAAAGTGACTTTGCCGATTTACCAAATCAAACTAAAATCACAACGCTTGATGCCTATTACAATGGTATTAAACTACAAAAATAAGCTTTATTTATGTAGCTAAAATAAACCCCAATGTATCACTACATTGGGGTTTATTATTTATCTCACTATATTTACTAATAATACCAATTCGCTTAATTAAGTGATCTATTTTGAGGATGGAAAAACGTGTTGATAGCTAGGCAAAAAATTCGCTATTTAGTTGTTCTAAATGAAAATTTTTTAACGCAGGTAGCAACTCGTTTAGCCCCGCAAAATGATTAAGTATTATTGCGGATTGGTATAGTATTTAAGCCATTATTAAAAAGCCTATAACAGCTAATGCCGCAGCAATTAGCGTGTATGGCAATTGTGTAACAGCATGGCTCATTAAATTACAACCAGAACCTTGCGCTGCGAGTACGGTTGAATCTGAGTAAAAACACGCTTGGCTACCAAAAGAAGAAGCCGATAATAGCGCCCCAATGACCAGTGGTATGTTTGCATCAACCGCATTAGCCAGTGGCATAACAATGGGAATTGATACAGCAAAAATACCCCAGCTAGACCCCGTTGCAAACGCTAAAATAGCCATTGAAATAAATACCACGGCTGGTAAGTATGCAGCGGTCATATAAGGACTTAAGCTGCCAATAACAAACTGAGGCAAACCAATTAAGTCGCATACATCTTTAAATATAAACGCAGCTATAACAGTACCAATCGCGGGGATCATACTTTTAAAGCCATCAAGCATGCGTTCAATCATTTCACTTACACTCATTAATTTTTGTAGAGCATAAAACGGGAGAGTGACCGCCATTGTTGCTAATAAGCCTTTGTATACGTCTATTTCAAAGTAAACAGTAAATGCAACCAGTAAAATAATCGGCACCAAAAAGTTACGTAATTTACCTTTAGGATCAGCATCTTCAAAGTTCTCTTCTACGGCTTTTACCGCATATTCATCCGCTGTTTGAACGTCATTGTATTGAGCAGGGTCGACTTGAGCTTGCTCAATTTGTGCCATTTGCTCTGCTTTTTTCATTGGACCAATCGCAGGAATAATACCCAGCACAACAAGTAAAACAACAAGCACTGCAAACCACGCATAAAACATGTACGGTATGGCTTGGATATAAACTGCAATCCCTTTGCCTTCTTCTGCAATACCGTTATCTACAAGTAAGCCACCAAAAAAAACCGCCCAGGTAGATAAAGGGACAAGTACACAAATTGGTGCAGCAGTAGAGTCTACAACATAGGCAAGCATCTCACGGCTCACTTTAAATTTATCGGTAATGCGTTTCATGGTTTCACCCACGGTAAGCGCATTTAAGTAGTCATCAATAAAAATAACTACACCCAAACAAAAGGTCATAAACAAAGATGAGCGTTTACCTTTAGTGTATTTAAGGGCTAACTTGCCAAAAGCCGATGCGCCACCTGTGCGCACTAATAGCGCGATTAAAGCACCGAAGCCACCACATACAAGTATTAGCCAGCCGATGGTTTCGTCTGTCATCACTTTTAGCGATGTACTCGCAAAGTTAGTAAGTACCTGTGCAGGATCGGCGATAACTAAACCAACTAAAGCACCAATAAGTAAAGATAAAATAGGGCGGCGTAATACAACAGCCAATACAACTACCACCAAAGGTGGCAGTAAACTTAACGCAGAAGGTTCAAGCATTTAAGTATTCACAAAATTAAAAGCATGTATAAAAATTACAATAGTATTAATTTTTAAACTGCTTATACAAAAACAAAGAAGATGATAAGTTTGTTGTAAAATCATCTTCCAAGTCACTGCTTTTGTACGCGAGGGAGAGACACATAAACAGTTATGTTAAATAGCGGCTTAAGTGAAACGCGTTGGCTTTGGCGCCAGACGGTGCAAGGAGTGCAAACCGCTATTGTTGTGCCTGTAAAAACATCGGCGCAAAAATAATCTGCTTTTTAATTTCAGTCAACAAAAAGTTACATGCAAAACAAAGTTTTTTAGAGGAGCTTACATTGAACGCTGTATTTAAAACAAATCGATTGTTATTGCGCCATGCAAATGAGCTTGATGCAGCTATTTTACTTAAGCTAGTTAATCAGGCGAGTTTCATAGAGCATATTGGTGATAAAGCAATCTATACCCTTGATGATGCCAAGTCGTACATTATAGGGCCTATTTATCTTTCGAGGTTAAATTTGCAGCAGTATGTTTGGTATTTAGGCAAGGCAGAGCCTATGTAGTGTGGTTATTCCCCATAAATAGGCGATAACACAGCATAAATGCCAAACATGCGCTGCCCGAAGGGTTCTACCTAGGGGCAATTAACTCTTTGTTGCTCGGTTTTTACTTAGCCCACTAGGTTATAAACCTCACGCCGCGATTAAATCGCCCCTAGATTGAACAAATTTTAATCCTGAAAGGTCAACAGGCCCTAGTCATTTATTGCTTCTCATGTACGCCAAGGCTTTGGGCCTTACATTATTACTTTGCATAATGCTGTAGTGGTTGGCGTTGTTGGGTTTTATAAACGCGCCGCGTTACTGCAACCTGATTTAGGTTTTGCACTTGTAAGCGTTTTTGAAAAAAAGGGTTATGTTTTTGAAGCGGCCAGCGCACTTTTGCAACATAAGCATGAATTTGGAATTACAAAACTGTGTGCAATAACATCACCAGATAATAGGGCATCGCAGAATGTGTTGTTAAAATTGGGTTTTAAAATAGAGGGCAAGGCGGTTATCAATGATGACAAAACCGCCGTGATTATATTGTCACTTAACGATTAAAGTCTTGCTTGTTCTATTTGTTTTGCAACATTTAGGTTTATATTTAGCCATGTTGCTTCAAGTGTTGAAACTAAACCGTCATAGCCATCATCATCAATAGGGACCAATTGCGAAAAATTATTAATACTTATAAGGCGTCGGCCTGTTTCAGGGTGTGTGTAATATAAACGCCAAAGCCCAGAAATATCAGCGTTACCTTGCATATCGCCATTAAAGTGGTGAATTTCGTATTCAAGCTCATAAAACGTTTGTTGATCAAGTTCAGTAATGACCGGTAAGCCTTTTATTACCATCCAGTTGGGCATAGCATTAAAAAGTGTTTGCTGGGCTGTTGCAGTAAGCATTACATCCGGCGATTCGCCCCACAGGTTATAATTTGCAGCATGAATTTGGTTGCTATCTATTTTCATAGCAATGCCCAAATTATTTAAAGCGCCTCTAAGTACAACAGTTTGCATTCTTAGTTGCGCATCTGTATCTGCAACGTTTCGAGACGATGCACCTATAGGCTGCTCAAACTGGTAATACTGTGTCGCAGTTTGTATTGATGAACTACAACCTGCCAATAGTAATAATAAACTTGCAGTTAAAAATAACGATTTCATTATTGCTTCCTTGGTTTTGGATCTGCTGGTAATGATTTATCAAAAATTAGCATATTAGGTTGCTCGTTTAATCCGCGAGTTAGAGGCTGTAGGCCCTCACTTAAACGTTTAAACTCTTTTAATGTTTGCTGTATTTGATGATGAAGTTCAGAACCGGCTTGGTAACTGGCCATGGTTTTATCAAATTGGCGCATAGTGACTTCAAACTGCTCCATGCTTTTTGTCATCTTTTCGAAATTACGGTTAAAGTCGCCAGGTAAGTTTTGTGTATCTTTTTGGCTTAGCAGCTCTCGCATTTCATTAGCAAGCGCTCGGTAATCGGTAAATGTAGCTTGCATTTGTGCCAAGCTATCTTCAACTTTTAAGTTATTTACCTTATTAAGTACGTCAGAAACTTGATCTGCTAATACAGTTATACCGCTAGAAATACTCGGAAAAACATCATACTGCACAAGTTTACCTAGGTGTGCTTCTGGCGCGTCGGGGTATATATCAAAATCTACATACACAGCACCCGTTAATAAATTACCAGGCTTTAACGAGGCGCGCATACCACTTTCAATCCAGCCTTTTAAACTACCTTGCCAATACTCTTTTGCTGAAGCACTGTCATGATACAAGCGTCCGTATTCTACTTTTATAAGCACTGGAACCGCCGTATTATGGTTTCTAAAGTGGGCAGGTTTACCGTCAATAATTACATTGGCAGGGGTTTCAACAACAGTACCTACACGCATACCTCTGTATTCGACAGGTGCACCTGTGCGTAGTCCTCGAACTGATTGTTCAAATTCAATTAGGTAGTAATCAAAATCATAAAAGCGCTCTTCTAACGCCTCTTTATAGCTTTGGCTTAATGAAAAGCTATGCCCATCTTGTGCTATTTCACCCGGGGCCTGTTGTTCAGGTAAACCAACCGAAATACCGCCTTTTAATAGTTTACTCAAAGAGCCCGTATTAATATTGATACCATCGGCAGATAGGTCAATTTCAATTCCTGCGTTCACCCAAAATATTGAGTTCATGGTGATCAGATTTTGATAAGGGGCTTTAATAAATACGCCATACTTCATTGCTTGGTTTTCCCAATCAAAAGTGGCGGTTTCTATTTGCCCTATTTTATAATTTTTGAAGAATATACCGGTGCTTACATCAAGTACTTCAGCGTTGTAACTCATTAATTTAAAACGACCACCTTTCACATCTTTACCAATGAGGGCGGGTTCATCTTGTAACTTAAAACGCTCTTTTAGTTCTTTACTTTCACCGGGTGAAAACTCTAAATATACACCAGACAATAACGTACTCATCCCGCTAATACCTGTTTCATCAATGCGCGGTTTTACGACCCAAATTTTGGCATCGTCAGTCAGTAGCTCGTTGTAATTTTTATCTATTTGCGCGCGAGCAATTACGCTGTCTTGCGTGTCGGATAGCCGAACATGATCAATTTGACCTATTTTTACACTGCGCACTTTTATTTCAGTCTTACCTGCAATAATACCTTCTGCTTGTGGCATTTCGATAAAAATAGTAGGGCCTTTATTAGCTTGGTATTGGTATAACATCCACATGCCCACTAACAGCGCAATTGCCGGAATGATCCAGATAGCGGAAATTTTCGGTTCTTTTGTTATTTCGGCGGTTTCGGTCATGCTTTGTTCTCTGATTTTTTGTTTTTAGGGGAATCCCACAATAAGCGTGGGTCAAAGGCATGGGCAGCCATCATTTGGCATATTACCATAACTGTAAAAAATACAATGCCTAATCCTGGCGTTACTGACATTAAATTACCCAGTTGAACTAAGGCCACTAAAATAGCAACCACGAATACATCTATCATCGACCATTTACCAATAAACTCAGTCAGTTGATAAATTCGGGTGTAACTTTTTGTATGTTTATTGGCAGGCCTTGTAACCATAAAGCATAAAAAGCTCAATACAAATGCCTTAGCAAGCGGTACAACCACACTGGCTAAAAATATAATAGCGGCAATAGGGTAGGAGCCACTGTTCCAAAGAGTAATAACCCCACCAATTAAAGTTGAAGGGGATTCATCCCCAAGGCTAGTGGTGTGCATAATAGGTAAAACATTTGCTGGAATATAACAAACAACAGAAGTAATTAGCCAGGCTGCTGCTTTTTGTACGCTATAAGGGTTTCTGACGTGTGTTTTTGTATGGCAACGCTGGCAAATATTACCGGTACATAGTTGATGGCACACATGGCAGGCTTTAATATTTTCATCTATTGCACGTTTAGCATGCTCTGCGCCTTCGAGTACTTTTACAGGCTTTATTTGAGCCCATAAGCGTGGGCGATTTAAGTGAACAAGTGCAGCTATGTATAAAATAACAAACCCCACATAAGCCCAAAAACTCGTGCCGAAGCTAATATCAGCCAGCGACATGATTTTAACCATACTAACAAGTACGCCAATTAAAAATATTTCCGACATAATCCAAGGCTCTAACGCCAAAGTGAACTTTAGTAGTCGCCTTGCTATGCCCTCTGGTAATGCTTTTAAAAGCCCAAGATGCAAAGGAATTAAAATAACAAGCAAACCCATGGGGAGGGCAATAATGCTCAAATCAATAAATAAGCCAAGTAGCTCACTATCATAATTAAACAAAATTCGAGCCGCGTCGGGCAGTGTAATAGTTTGAGTTATACCGCTACTACTAAATGAAATAAAAGGGTAAAACATACTGCTGAGCAACATTAATAGTGCGCTAAAGCTTAGTGCAACTATGCGACTGTCGTGATTAACATCGGCTTCGCAAAGTTTATGGTGACAATGTGGGCATATCGCCATTTGTTTTGCGATTATGCGAGGTATATCTATGATCAGATCACAACAGGGGCAGACAGTTTGCAATTTAATACCAAGCAAGAAGAATATTTCTTCAATTTTGCTATATTTAATACATTAATACAACGCGTTCTGCCATCAAGCTGCTCGTTATATAAAGGAAGCGTGTGAAATATTATTTGTACTGCATACTAATGTGGCTCTTTATTTGTTCGCAAAATGCTGTGGCTATTAATAAAGAGCGAGAAGTAATTATCGCCGCGAGCGCATCAATTCCGCCCTATGTTTTTGCAAAAACAGACTCGGGTATACACCTAGGTTTAATCAAAGCCGCGTTAAAGGCTAATGGATTTGCCAATATTAATGTGCAATATATGTCGAATAAACGCGCTGAGCATCAATTGCATAATAAAGGAGTAGATATACTTTTAAATTATGCAGGAGAAAGTAGTGCAGGTATTTACTCAAGTAAACCGGTACTTAGTTATGAAAATGTAGCCATCACACTCAAGCGAAATAAATATAATATTGATGAAATAGAAGGCATGTTTAATAAAAACGTCCTTGCTTTTCAAAATGCAACTGCATATCTGCCTTCTATATTTAAAAGTAATGTTAAACACTTTAGCTCATATCAAGAGGTTATTAATCAAAAGGCGCAGGTAGATAAGCTGTTAAAAGGTTGGGTGGATGTAATTGTGTTAGATAAGCGTATTTTTTACTATTACTACAATCAACATAAATCACCCGAAGCTGTGCAAATTTACACTTTATTTCCAAAAGCAGAGCGACCTGCTTATTTTAATAACCTCTCTTTAGCTACTGAGTTTGATATAGGTTTGGCGCTCATCAAGCAAAACGGTACTTATAAAAGAATTGTTGATGAAGGCCAAACCCATTCATCAATCAAATAACGCCACTGTTTGACGTGTAAGCGCTATTAGCTCACCGGATTGTGACCATATACAGCCATCTTCTAAACCATAGCCATCTTTTGAATGATGAGTGATTGCTTCAAAGCCAAGCCATTCGCCAGGTGATAAGTTTGGCTCTTGTACAAACTCTAAATACCATGACATGCTACTAGCTGGAGCGGGTTGTTTAAACATTTGTAATAACGTAGGTGGCCATGCATCTGTTAATGCAATTACATGCGCTTCAGTTATTTGTTCGGGCGTATGTTTAAAGCGCATCCATCCCCCTAAGTGAGACGTTTCTGCGCTGCTAAATGGCATGGCACCTTGTTGAGGGCATAAATCAACATGTTGAAAAAATTCAGGCATCTGGCCTTTAATAAAAGGTAGAGTATGGCGCTCGTCTACCGGTTTTAACCCTAAAGACTTTGAAACAGGCACATTTACACCCGACTCTCTACTTTTAGCAAAACACGCTTGTACAATTACACACACTTGTTCATTTTGAATGGCTTTGGCGAGTACCTGTGTGCTGCTTTTACCTTGTCGTAATATTTCTACCGATAACGAAAAAGGAGTATCAGCTAGTAATGGCCCTACAAAATTTGTACTGAGTGAGAGTAGGCGACGATCACTGGATACTTTTCCTCTGATAGCTTGATACAACAGTGCGGCTGAGAGCCCACCAAAAGCAGTTCTGCCTTGGCACCAGTTTTCTGGAAATTGCATTGTGCTAGTTAATTGTTCGGTATTGTCTGAACTTCCAATTTTTGCAGCTTGGAGAAGTAATTGTTCAAAATGCATGAAGATGTCCTTTTATAGTGCGATTTAATAAATTTATAACACAACCAAACTAGTCAGACCAGTAATTAAAAACGTCTCTGGCGGTGCAAAAATCACCATTCCTTACAATTATTAGGGTTATTTTGTAAATAAATCACAAAAAATGGATTTTTTTTCATTTTTACAGTTGAAATAAGTTTGGCGCATCCCTATTTACTATGTCATCGAACGTATTAACGAATATTGAAGTTGGAGAAGTTTCATGGGTAAAATTATTGGAATCGATTTAGGTACTACAAACTCTTGTGTTGCAGTACTTGATGGTGGCAAAGCACGTGTTATTGAAAACGCGGAAGGCGATCGCACAACCCCGTCTATTATTGCTTACACGCAAGACGGCGAAACATTAGTAGGTCAATCTGCTAAGCGTCAAGCGGTTACTAACCCGACAAACACATTATTTGCAATCAAGCGTTTAATTGGTCGTCGTTTTGAAGACGAAGAAGTACAGCGCGATATCGGCATCATGCCGTTTAAAATCATCAAAGCTGATAACGGCGATGCATGGGTAGAAGCGGGTGGCGAAAAACGCGCTGCACCACAAATTTCTGCTGAAGTACTGAAAAAAATGAAGAAAACGGCAGAGGACTTCTTAGGTGAAGAAGTAACTGAAGCTGTAATCACAGTACCTGCATACTTTAACGATTCACAACGTCAAGCAACGAAAGATGCTGGTCGTATTGCGGGTCTTGAAGTTAAACGTATTATCAATGAGCCAACTGCTGCGGCACTTGCTTACGGTATGGATAAAAACCGTGGCGAAAACATCGTTGCAGTATATGACTTAGGTGGCGGTACTTTCGATTTATCAATCATTGAAATTGATGAAGTTGAAGGCGAGCACACGTTTGAAGTACTTGCTACAAACGGTGATACTCACTTAGGTGGTGAAGATTTCGATAACCGTGTAATCAACTACCTAGTAGCTGAATTCAAGAAAGATCAAGGTTTAGACTTAAAAACTGATCCTCTTGCAATGCAACGTGTTAAAGAAGCTGCTGAAAAAGCAAAAATTGAACTGTCATCTGCACAATCAACTGAAGTAAACCTTCCGTATGTAACTGCTGATGCAACAGGTCCTAAGCACATGAACGTGAAACTAACACGTGCTAAGCTTGAATCACTAGTTGAAGATTTAGTAACTAAATCTCTAGAGCCACTTAAACGTGCACTTGCTGATGCTGATTTATCAGTAAGCGACATCAACGATATTATTCTTGTTGGTGGCCAAACACGTATGCCTTTAGTACAAAAAACAGTTGCTGATTTCTTCGGTAAAGAACCACGTAAAGACGTAAACCCTGATGAAGCAGTTGCAGTAGGCGCAGCGATTCAAGGTGGTGTACTTGCTGGTGACGTTAAAGATGTACTATTACTAGACGTTTCTCCATTATCTCTAGGTATTGAGACAATGGGTTCAGTAATGACTGCATTAATTGAGAAAAACACGACGATTCCTACTAAGAAGTCGCAAACATTCTCAACAGCTGAAGACAACCAATCTGCTGTAACAATTCACGTGTTACAAGGTGAGCGTAAACGTTCAAGCGACAATAAATCTTTAGGTCAATTTAACCTAGAAGGTATTCGCCCAGCACAACGTGGTACACCGCAAATCGAAGTAACATTCGATGTTGATGCCGATGGTATCTTACATGTATCTGCGAAAGATAAAGATACAGGTAAAGAGCAAAAAATCACAATTCAAGCATCTTCAGGCTTAAGTGATGAAGAAGTTGAAAAAATGGTTCGTGATGCAGAAGCACATGCTGAAGACGATAAAAAGTTTGAAGAACTTGTAGCTGCTCGTAACCAAGCTGATGCTCTAGTACACGGTACTCGTAAGCAAATTGAAGAAGCTGGCGATGCATTACCAAGCGAAGACAAAGAAGCGATTGAAGCGGCTGTTGTAGATTTAGAAGCTGCTATTAAGAGCGACAACAAAGAAGAGATTGAAGCTAAAACTCAAGCTCTTGCTGAAAAGTCTCAAAAACTAATGGAAATTGCACAAGCGAAAGCACAGCAAGGTTCAGCAGATGCAGGCGAGCAACAGCAATCAGCTAAGCAAGACGACGATGTTGTTGATGCAGAGTTCGAAGAAGTGAAAGACGACAAGTAATTGTTGCTAACGCTTCTCGCTAGCCAAAAACACTTAACTCAATCGAGTGTTTAGGTTAGGATGAACAATTGAGGCGCGCGAGCAATAGCTTGTCGCGCCTTTTGCATGTATTTAAGGTTTAAAAATTCAATGATAAATCGATGCGATTTATCGGTTTATCCAGCAGCTCACGCTGCAAACAGAAAAGAGTAGTGTGATAGATATGTCAAAACGCGATTATTACGAAGCCCTCGGCGTAAGCAAAGATGCGAGTGAGCGAGACATAAAAAAAGCGTATAAACGCTTAGCGATGAAATATCATCCAGATCGTACCGCAGGCGATAAAGAGCTTGAAACTAAATTTAAAGAAGTTAAAGAAGCTTACGAGATTTTAACCGATCCTCAAAAACGCCAAATGTATGACCAACATGGTCACGCGGCATTTGAGCAAGGCGGTGGCGGTGGTCATGGCGGCTTTGGTGGCGGTCATGGCGATTTTGGTGATGTATTTGGTGACGTATTTGGCGATATTTTTGGTGGCGGTGGTCGACGTCAATCTCGTCAACAACGTGGTTCTGACTTACGTTACAACATGGACTTGAGCTTAGAAGAAGCGGTTCGTGGTAAAGAAGTTGAAATTAAAGTACCAACATGGGTGGGTTGTGAGCCATGTGATGGCAGTGGTGCTAAAGCAGGTTCTAAGCCTAAAACATGTACTACGTGTCATGGTGCTGGCCAAGTACAAATGCGCCAAGGTTTCTTTGCTGTTCAGCAAACGTGTCCAACGTGTCAGGGACAAGGTCAGATTATTTCAGACCCTTGTAACAAATGTCATGGTCAAGGCCGCGTAGAAAAAACTAAAACGCTTTCAGTTAAAATTCCAGCTGGCGTTGATACAGGAGACCGTATCCGCTTAACTGGTGAAGGTGAAGCCGGAATGCACGGCGCGCCATCTGGCGACTTGTACGTGCAAGTATCTGTTCGCGAACATGAAATATTTGTACGTGAAGCAAATAATTTATACTGTGAAGTACCAATTAGCTTTACAACAGCAGGTCTTGGTGGCGAAATTCAGGTGCCTACACTTGATGGTCGTGCAAAACTTAAAATACCTTCTGAAACGCAAACGGGCAAAATGTTCCGTATGCGTGGCAAAGGCGTTAAGTCTGTTCGAAGTGGTGCCCAAGGCGATCTAATTTGTAAGGTAGTAATCGAAACGCCAGTTAATCTTAACGAGCGTCAACGTGAACTACTGCAAGAGTTAGATGAAAGTATGGGTACAGATAGCTCGAAAAATCGTCCTAAAGAGCAAGGCTTTTTTGACGGTGTTAAAAAGTTTTTTGATGATTTAACTAAGTAAATTATTATTAATAATGAAACGGCGCTTTTTAGCGTCGTTTTTTTTGCTTTAAATTTTATTTTTGTTACTGTAAAAAAAAACACGATTAAATAGTATGACCCCAGCAATCGAATTACTTAAAAAACAAAAAATCCCCTTTGAAGTACTCAGTTACGAACACGATGCAGGTAATAGTCAATATGGGCTTGAAGCTGTTGAAAAGTTAAATTTAGATAGCGCCCAAGTATATAAAACTCTCGTTCTTGAAACGCATGAAAGGCAGCTAATTGTTGCTGTTACTCCTGTGTCGCAACAAGTTAACTTAAAACAGTTGGCAAAATTATGTGGTGCCAAAAAAGTAGCCATGGCTGCCCCGCAAAAAGTTCAAGCTAGCACTGGTTATATTTTAGGTGGAGTAAGTCCACTTGGGCAAAAAAAACGCTTAGCTACGTTTATTCATAGTAGTGCTTCACTTTTTGATACTATTTATGTGAGCGCTGGAAAGCGAGGTTTAGAAATCGCACTCTCCCCAACTAATTTAGCGGCGTTAACTAGCGCTAAATTTGGCGATTTATAGCCTTTATTTTTAAAATTACTCTCCATAAAGGCAATTAACTCAAGTTAAGCAATTTGCTCAATACCTTATTTGTAACTACATTGAGAGTATCTTTATACCGTTAATATTTAATACCAAACGGTATTACACATTTTGTATACGGCTGTTTGTATGAACCTTTTAGATGTAGATTATTTTGCAATACTGGTGGCTGCACTGTCTTCTTTTATGCTTGGCGGCATATGGTACTCAAAAGCACTCTTTAAAAACGCTTGGCTAGAAAGTATTGGTTTAACTGACCTTGATTTACAATCAGCCAATCCTAAGTTGATATTTGGCGGCAGCTTCTTTTTAGTATTTATAGCGGCTTTAATGTTGTCTCTATTTTTAGGTAAAGACGCAAGCTTAGTTGAGTGTATAGGAACAGGCTTTGTAATCGGCTTTTTTTGGATCAGTAGTTCACTAGGATTAAGTTATATATTTGAGCAACGCCCTTTAAAGCTATTTTTAATTAATGGGAGTTACTGTATTTTACAGTTTTCGTTAATGGGGCTTATTTTAGGTATTTGGCCGTAAGGGTTGAGTAGCCGTTAATGCCCGGTTTGATTCTTACCTGAGAGTAGAGTAGGTTTATATAATCGTATTTACATGATTTGGTAGCGGTATTAATGAAAATATTAGTAGTTGATGATATGCCACTCATGCGTCATGTTTTAATTAATATGCTAAGAAAGTTGGAGTATTGCAATATCGTTGAAGCTACAGATGGATTACAAGCTTTGGCTTTATTACGTGAGCAACATTTCGATTTGGTTATTACAGATCTTCATATGCCAAAAATGGATGGCGTTGATTTACTCACAAACATTCGAAAAGACAGAGCCCTTGCTGATATTCCTGTGTTGATGGTTACCTGTGAGGATAGTACAGATAAAGTTAAGCAAGTAATTGCGGCTAAAGTATCGGGGTTTATAATCAAACCTTTTAATATGAATGTATTATCATCTCAATTAAACCGCTTCTTTTTCAAAGATTAAGTTATATTGTTCATCATCATTAATTATTATGAGCTCACTTTAATAATCATACCGCGTAAAAATTCTAAAACCCAGTGGTCACCTTTATCTACCTAATACCAATGAGCAATAATACCTAATCATTTTGCGAGGCTAAATGTATCGCTCCCTGTGTTAAAAAATTCTCATTTAGAACAGTTAAATAGCGAATTTTCGCCTAGCTATCAACACGTTTTTCTACCCTCGAAATAGATCACTTAATTAAACGAATTGCTATAAACTGGTATCATAAAGAATAATTTTTTATATAGTACTGAAGGACTTAATGGCAAAACCTAATAAAAAAGGCCCAACTAAAACGGTCGATATTTTTTGCTCTGCTTGTAAAGCTTCCTTATTTAAATATCGAAAAGGAGGCAAAGGAGCATTAGTTAAGTGTTTTAAAGAGCGTATTAGTCAAGACTTTACACAAGAGCCCTGTATTTGTCCTAACTGCAGTCGGCCTTTTGCCCGAGAAGCGATTATTCGTGGTGCACCTGCCTATAAAATAATTGGTGGCAAAGTAACGTTTAAATAATTCAGATACAGTAAAATTTCTTCATACGGACATATGGCCTTGTTAGAATTTACCATATTGATAGAATCGCTCGGTTTGCTGTTTCAATGAATGAAAAAATACCCTCCCCATGGATCGGGCCAGTTTATTGGGTTATTTAAAAATGGATAAAGGATAGTTTCGTGATAGCACTCTTATTTGACATCATAGGTATGACAGGTACTTTTTTAGTAGTTGGTTCATTTTTCTTACTGCAGCTAGGAAAGACGTCTCCATCTAGCCTAACGTATAATATGATGAATTTAACAGGGGCGATTTTGTTGTTAATTAGCCTTTGCTATAACTTTAATTTAGCGAGCTTTGTGATAGAAATATTTTGGATAGCTGCTTCATTAATTGGTTTATACAAATACCTAAAAAACAGATCAGCTTTAGCTACAAATTAATAACGTATTAATTTTGTTCTAAACCTTAAACACTGCAAGCACAACTGTTTGCGGTGTTTTTTGTTTTTAGGACTAAATTTAATTAACAAGTATAATTAAATTCATTTGTTAACAAAAAGTTTATATCCCTGCCTCATATAAGTCGTTACACTAGCGACCTTAAATTTTTAGGCTATTTCTCGGGTAGGCCATGTTTACGTTTTCTAAAAAAATAATTACAGTATGTATATTATTAGTATTAATTTTGGTTGTTACATTTTGGGTAGGCCGCGCTCACGATATTGAAAAAGCAACAGCTCAAGCGCAGCGTCAGGTTACTCAATTAAATAATTACATTGATACTGAACTCGCTCGTTTTTCGGCTATTCCCCAGCTACTTACTTATAATCAGTTAATGATTGAATTTGCAAACGGCGACCAAGCCCATTACAACGCTATAAATAACTACTTAGCTGATATACAACAAGCCAGTGGTGCATCAGATATATTTGTACTTAATGCCCAAGGCGCAGTAACGGCAAGTAGTAACTGGCAAGCCGATTACACATTTTTAGGCAGTAACTTTGCCTTTAGACCTTACTTTAAACGTGCATTTGCAGGTGAAAAAGTGGCCTACTTTGCACTAGGTATGCGTTCAAAAGAGCGTGGTATTTATTTTTCGCAGGCTGTTTATCACGACAACAAAGCGGTTGGTGTTGTTGTATTAAAAGTGAATGTAAGCAAATTTGAAAACGACAGAGAGCTTTTAAATACATCTAAAGGTAGCCATTTTTATTTAGAGCTTAGTGATAATGTAATTGCGATGTCTGATATGCAAACATGGCGTTTAAATAGCTTCAGCGAGTTTGATATAACAAAGCGACGTAATATAAAGTTACGCCGTGCTTATTTAGATCATCAACCTGTATATATTAAGCAATTTCAATATAAGAGCCAGGGTATTTCGCATTTCAAAATTAATAAAAATCTTTATGTGAGTGCGACAAAGCCATTGCGTTACTTTAGTGCACATATGAACGTACTTGTTGATATTACAAAAGTAAATTCAGCTCAATTAATACGCTTGTTTTGGGCATTTAGCATTTATGCTTTAGTTATTATTGTTGGTTATAGTTTACTTGCTCGTTTTGCGGGTTATAAAAAGCTCGTTTACTCTAGGCATAGTCTTGAGCAAAAAGTGATTGAGCGCACACAAGAGCTTGAGAAAACGCAAGTTGCATTAGTTCAATCAGCAAAACTTGCAACAATTGGGCAGTTAAGCGCAGGTATTAATCACGAAATAAACCAGCCCCTTAGCGCTATGAATACTTACCTAGCAAGCGCCAAACGTTTACTCGCTAAGCAAAATTACACCGCACTTGGCGAAAGCATAACTGTGATTGAGGGGCTTGTAGGTCGCGTACACAAAATAGTGGGGCAGCTAAAACATTTTAGCAAACCATCACAAACTCAATTAAGGCCTTATCCGTTAGCTGGTTTATTAAATAACGCCTTGATGATTGCCAGCTCACAACTAAAACAAGATAACGTACACGTAGAGCAGCCTAATTTAGATAGTGGGTTAATAGTGTGGGTTGATTCACTTAAATTTGAGCAAGTGTTGGTTAACTTAATAACTAACGCGAGCCAAGCTATGAATGGCGCAATAATACGTAAATTAAGTTTTAATGTTGAGTGCTTTGATAATCGAGTAAAACTCTCAATTTTAGATACAGGGCCTGGAATAGAGCAACATGCTTTTGGTAATATTTTCGAACCTTTTTATAGTACTAAAGAGAGTAACGGTTTAGGCCTTGGATTATCTATTTCAAAACAAATCATTGACTCGTTTAATGGCTCTTTAAGTGCGCACAATCGACTGCAAGGCGGGGCTGAGTTTATAATCAGTCTATCAAGCACGCAGGATAAAACAGATGATTGAAAACTCACCGTGTAAGCACATCATTGTAGTTGATGATGAAGCGATGATCAGAGATTCATTAAAACAATTACTTACTCTCGAAGGCTATACAGTTGAGTGTTTTAATGATGCAAGTACGGCTCTAACAAAGCTTAATCGACGTTTTATGGGCGTTGTACTGAGTGACATAAATATGCCGGCAATGGATGGGCTTACCTTGCTTGAGCAAGTCACGGCATTTGATAGTGAACTGCCGGTTATATTTTTAACAGGGTACGCCGATGTAACTATTGCTGTTAAAGCTATGCAATTAGGCGCGTATGACTTATTTGAAAAACCAGTAAACGAAACATTGCTTGATTGCATAGCAAGAGCATGCGACAAGCGTAGCTTAGTGATTCAAAATCGTGCACTAAAACTTGCTGTACAAAAAACCTCAGCGCCGGGTGTACGAATACTAGGTGATACTCCTAAAATGCAAGATATGATGCATTTACTCAATACGGTTATTGATACCCCAGCTGATGTAATGATTGAAGGTGAAACTGGCACGGGTAAAGAGCTTGTAGCGCGTTACTTACACGATCAAAGTATTCGCTCAGCAAGTAACTTTGTGGCTATAAATTGCGGCGCGGTGCCTGAGCAGTTGATAGAAAGTGAGTTATTTGGTGCTGCAAGCGGTGCCTATACCGGAGCAACTCACACTCGTAAGGGAAAGTTTGAATTTGCACAAGGTGGTACAGTTTTTTTAGATGAAATAGAAAGTACCCCAATGTCGTTGCAGGTTAAATTATTACGCGTATTAGAGGAGCGAAAAGTAACTCCAGTAGGTGATAATAAAGCAATTGAATTAGATATAAGAATTGTTGCAGCCACTAAAGTAGATTTGCTTTTATTAGTTGAAAAAGGTGAATTTAGAGCAGATTTATATTATCGACTAAGCTTGGTAAAAGTAGATATACCGCCTCTTAGAGCTCGCAAAGCAGATATAGTATTACTGTTTAAGCATTTTAGCTCTATTGCAGCAACACGCTATCACAAGCCGCCAGCACCTCTTAATAGCGAAATACAACAGCGACTCTTAGCGTACGACTGGCCTGGTAATGTAAGGGAGCTTAGAAACCAAGCTGAGCGCGCGGTTTTATTAGGAGTAGAACTTGCTTTTAGTGTTAGTAAAACGCAGGCTAAAGGTGAGCTTTCTCCCGATTTAAGCTTATCTGAAAAAGTTGCTTTTTATGAGCAGTCGTTAATAGAAGAAGCCCTAGAGCGTAACCATGGCAGTATTAAAAATACGATGGATACACTGCAAATCGCTCGTAAAACCCTTTACGATAAAATGAGTAAATACAATTTAAACCGCGATATGTTTATTGACTAAATTGTGTGGTTTATGTGACAACTTCGTTTTTATGGTGTGTGGGAAACCGCACATTTATTCTCTTTTTTATACGCAATACCCATTAACTATCTGAAATATAGAAGTATTTTACCATTGGCAGTAAAGTTGCCTTATTAGGTCTGACAACAAGTAGATTCTAATAATTAGGACACATAATGATAAAGTTTACACACTCTACTATTTTACTCACCTCAATAAGTAGCTTTGCTTTTTACTCGTACACGGCTTGCGCTACTGAATATGATGTTTATGGTAAAGCCGAAGTGCAAATTGCTAATACAGATACGGGTATTATGCGTTACGCAGAAGAAGGCACGCAGATTGAAGCGCCATTTTCGCGTATAGGTATTCAAGGGCAACACAAATTAAATGAATATTTAAACGTTGTTTTTAAATACGAAGTGCAAGTAAAAGGCTTTGAGCAAGATGACACCGAAGAGCCATTTAGTGCAAGGAATACATACCTTGGTTTAAAAGGTCAATTTGGCGAGCTTGTAGTGGGAAGAAATGATACTCGCTTTAAATACTCTGAAGGCAAAGTTGATAACTTTAATGAAACCCAAGGTGACATAGCTCAAGTTATTGCAGGACAAGATAGACTTGGTGATACGCTAACATACACTTCTAAGTATTGGCATAATACGCAATTTTCGTTTACTTACGCTCCAAAAGATGACAACAAAGATAATGAAGCTGGATTTGCAGCAACCTTTATTTATGGTGATCGTAGCTTAAAAAACACCTCATATTACTTATCATTAAGCCATGTTGATTCTCTTAATAATATTAATGCGAGCCGAATAGCAGCAGCCTATAAATTTGAACAATTACAGCTTGGTGCGCTATATCAGCATTCTGAATCAACAGATGGTATAAAATCAGGTAACGGTTATGTGTTAAGTGCAAGCTATACGCTTGATAAATGGGTACCTAAATTACAGTTTGCTAAAGATGATTCTTTACTTCGTCAAACTTCTGAGGCAACGCAATGGACTACGGGCCTTGACTATGTATTTGATAAGCAAACAACTGCTTACCTTTTATACACCGACCTTAATTTAGAAGAACAAGACGACAGCAGTGTTGCGCTTGGTCTTAAATACAAATTTTAGAGGCCTGTCATGACAGATAATATACTCACGCAAAAACCAGATAAGAAAAGAAATTTCCAATGGCTTTTTTTGATACTAGGCCCTGTAGTAATGCTAATGACATGTTTACTCGATCCACCAACGGGTATGTCTGTAGCGGCATTTAAAACCGCAGGTTTAGCATTTTGGATGGCATCGTGGTGGGTGAGCGAAGTAGTACCAATTCCAGCAACTGCTTTGCTCCCTCTGGTAATATCACCACTGGCTGATATAGCAGCAATTAAAAGCGTGGCTGCCCCGTATGCGCACCCGCTAATATTTTTATTTTTAGGTGGTTTTTTAATTTCTATTGCTATGGAGCGTTGGGGGTTACATAAACGTATTGCGCTAAGCACCATGTTATATGCGGGTAAAAAGCCAAGCTTGCAAATTTTAGCCATGATGCTGGTAACCGCATTTTTGTCGATGTGGATGTCAAATACCGCAACAGCTGTAATGATGCTGCCTATTGCGCTTTCAATTACTAATTTAGTTAAGCAATCAGACCCGAGTAATGAAGGTTTTGGTAAGGCTTTACTGTTATCAATCGCTTATGGTGCAAGTATTGGTGGTATTGCTACCTTAATCGGTACTCCGCCTAATGCTTTAATGGCTGCTTACTTGTCAGATAGTTACCAAATAGAAATTGGCTTTGCGCAATGGATGATTATAGGCGTACCACTGTCTTTAGGCATGCTAATTATTAGCTGGGTTTGGCTTACTAAATTTGCGTATAAAGTAGATGCTAATGTTAAAAACGATCAAAAAATTGATACAAAAGCGGTGTTTTCAACGCAGTTAAAAAGCCTAGGTATAATGCAGCGCGCCGAAAAAGGCGTGTTATTTGTGTTTGTTTTAGCAGCACTGTGTTGGATATTTAGACCTTTATTAGGTGATATAACAGGTCTTAATATTTCAGATACTACTATTGCAATTGCAGCGGCATTGCTGTTGTTTGTAATGCCAGCGAATAAAGGCAAAGATGAGCGTATCCTTGATTGGGAAAGCGCAGCTAAAGTGCCGTGGGGCGTTTTATTATTATTTGGTGGCGGGCTTACACTTGCATCTCAAATTAAGTCATCAGGGCTTGCTGAATTTATTGCTCACCTAATTGAAGGCGCCAGCACTATTCCACTTGTTATGAGTGTACTTGTTGTTGTGGCATTAATTACGTTTTTAACTGAGATCACAAGCAATACAGCAACTGCAGCTGGCTTTCTTCCTTTGTTAGGGCCCGTTGCAGAGTCTATAACAGGTTCACCATTGGTTTGGGTTATTCCTGCAGCTATAGCGTGTAGTTGTGCGTTTATGATGCCGGTAGCGACACCACCAAATGCTATTGTGTTTGGCTCAGGGCAAATTCAAATGCGCGACATGATAAGAGCGGGCTTTGTGCTAAACATTGTGGCTATTGTATTAATTACGTTGGTTACAATGACGATTGCAGCCCAAGTATTTGGCTTTTAAAGCTGAACTAAATTAGTTCTAACCAACCTATGCCAGAGTAGCTTTGTTTATATTTACAGTTTTAAACAAAGCTACTCTTTATGCTTATTTATATTGCTTAAGAAGCTCTTTTTTAGATAATTAGTGTTATTGCTCGAAAAACAGAACAAGGTTATAGTCGTTAATAACTTTAAAAATTGAGTAACCTATTTTGAGCACTGAGACATCACAGGCAATGCCTTTAATTCCCCAGTTTGATGAATTGCAAAAAAGCTTTCTCGAAACGCCTTACTTGCCAATTGATAAACGTCTCGTTTTATTGAAAAAACTCCGTGTACGTATTGTTGAACTTGAGCAAGAGCTAGTAGATGCTGCTTCAAAAGACTTTGGTTACAGAACCGCTTTCGATACATTACTAGGCGATATATTACCTACAGTGCAAACACTCGCGCACATTATTAAAAAATTGCCAAAATGGGCAAAGCCAAGTAATCGCTCTGTGGGTTTAAGCTTATGGCCTTCAAAAGTAAGTGTTAATTATCAGCCCAAAGGTGTGGTTGGTATTATTGCACCGTGGAATTACCCCATTCAGTTAGCGTTAGTACCTGTGCTTACCGCCATAGCTGCCGGTAATAGAGTGATGCTTAAATTAAGCGAATTCACACCTCATACAAACGCCGTTATCGAAAAAATATTTAAAGATGATCTGCAAGCTCATTGTAAAATAATACTAGGGGCGAGTGATGTGGCAGCACAGTTTTCATCACTGCCATTTGCTCATTTATTATTTACGGGTTCTACGAACGTAGGTAAATTAGTAATGGCGTCAGCGAGTCGTAATTTAACGCCGGTAACGCTTGAACTCGGTGGTAAATCGCCAGTTATTATTACGCAAAATGCCGATATTAAAAAAGCGGCACAAGCCTTACTGTTTGGTAAAATGGCCAACGCAGGGCAAATATGCGTTGCACCCGACTACGTATTTGTACCCAAAGAGCTTGAGCATCAGCTTATTCAGCAATTATGCGAGTTGTATAAAAAGCATTTTAAAGACGGTGTTGAAGGTAAAAACTTAACTTCTATCATTAGCGATGCGCATTATAAACGTTTGGCAACCTACTTAGAGCAAGCCCAAGAACTGGGTGCAAACATTATTAAGCCACTTGAACACAATCATCAGCAAGACGAAGAAAAGCATCGTATGGGGCTGCATTTAGTGACTCAAGTAACTGACGAAATGCAGCTTATGCAAGATGAGTTATTTGGTCCAATACTGCCAATAATGAGTTATGAAAAGCTCGACAGCGCAATTGACTATATTAAAGCTCATCACCACCCATTAGCGCTTTATATTTTAGGCCAAGATAAGCACGCTCAAGAATACATTATGAAGCAAACAATCAGTGGCACTGTGGCAATAAACGATACCTTAGTGCAAGTAACTGCTGACGATGCTCCTTTTGGTGGTGTAGGCCATTCAGGAATGGGGCATTATCATGGTATAGAAGGTTTTTTAACGTTTAGCCATGCTAAAAATACGTTAGTATCGGGCTCGTTTAATCCTCGCATTGTTATGCTACTAAAACAAAGCAAACTTATTATTAAGCTTCTAAAGTGGCTTTACATAAAATAATAGGGTGCTGATTTGGTAAAGTTGAATAGGTGTTAACTTGCTAATCAAGATATATTAAAAAGGCTGAATTACATTATGTAATTCAGCCTTTTTTAGATTAGTTTAAAGCTACGGTCTTAAACTCTAAAATAAGACTTTAAAATAAGCGACCTTCGCCAGCATAGGTACCCACTTGTATTTTTGCATAAATGGCATCGGCTTTTTCTTTAGCTGCTTCAATTTCTTTAGGCAGCATTTTACGCTCATCAAGTTTACGGCTATGACTCGCTTGCATATTACCGTTGTACTCAGCGATAGTATTCCAAATATATGACTTTTCAAGATCTTTTGGCATACCTAGTCCTTCAAAATACATGAGGGCTAAATTAAATTGCGCTAAAGAGTAATTGTTTGCAGCTGCTTTTTCGTACCAGTTACGTGCCGCTTCATAGTCTCGTGTAACACCCACGCCATTAGCGTACATTACGCCCAAATTAAATTGAGCTGCAGGTAAATTCTTCTTAGCTGCTTTTTCAAATAAGGTAACTGCCATTTGATGATCAAGTTTTACGCCTTTACCTTCATCGTATAAAACAGCTAGAGCAAACATCGAATCAGCATGGTTCTTTTTAACGCCTTGTTGATAAAGCGCAGCTGCTTTGCGGTAATCGCGTGTTACACCGTATCCACCTTCGTATAATTTGGCTAGTTCGTAAATTCCTGGCGCAAAACCTTTATCTGCTAGGTATTGGAATTCTTTTAGGGCGACTGCAAATTCACCTTCGTTAGCTGCTCTTATGCCATCTTCTAATGTTGCATGAGCGAAAGGGCTGGCAAGTAAAACGCCAGCAAGAACGAGTGCTTTTAAATTAAACTGTGACATATTAATGTCTCCAATTAGTAATAGTTTCGATAGATTTTAGAGCCAGTACATTTTTTAGGTTAAACACCCACTGCTATTTAGGCTCGCCCTTGAGGCGGTTTGCTCTTTGTTGCTCGGTTTTTTAATGAGCTTACTAAGTTACAAACTTTGCGCGGCGATTAAATAGCGCCTAGATAGAACAAATTTTAATCCTAAAAGTTCAACAGGCCATAGCTAAATGCTAATTTATTAAATTTTTGCACTATTTGCACATTATAAACGTTTAATACCCAATACATTTATGTAAAGACTAAATCGGCTACTATAAATAGATGCAAAAAAAGGGGTCTACTGTTATGTTTTACGCCAGCTTTAGTGTAAACGCAAGGCGGTACCTTATAAGATCGTGCGTATAAAATGTAAATAACACCGCGGTGGACTTTCAAGGCAAGCTAATGAGTTTAAGAAGTGTAAGATACAGATTTTATAGAAAATTTAAAGATATAAAAAAAGCCCGTTAGGGCTTTTTTGAGTCATATTAACCGTCACTAATATGAGCAATGTAGCAAGTAAATGTGATATTTGGTGTTATTACTTGGGTCGAGTAAGCAATAACACGAAGCGGCACGTTCTTCTTTTAATGTGTCAGCATCCTTGCTGAATATTCTTCCATAGGCACTGAGGTCGGTACACTTTGTTTCTGATAATGATTATTAGTTAGATTAACGCGCAAGTCAATACTTAATGATAATTATTATCAAATAAGATTTTCATGAGTATAAAATTTTAAATAAGGAAAGTGATGCTTAATAATCTTAAAGCTAAAAAAGTGATAAATGCATGCTTTGCTATCAGCATGGTATTTTTGTGTAGCTGTTCAGCCTCATTCACTTATAACAACTTGAGCTGGCTTTCGTCATTTTGGGTAGATGATTATATTGATTTAAATAAAACACAAAATAAGCAGCTCAAACAGATTATTAACACGACCCAAGCCTGGCACAGAAGTACGCAGCTGCCTGCCTACAAACAAGACATTCAAAATATTAAGGCACTTTTTAACACCACACTAAGCATTGATCAGTTAAAAGAGCAGGTGGTTTTTGCTAAAAAGCATTGGCAAAACCTACTTGAATACGCGCACATGCCTTTAGCTGAGCTTGGGGCAACCTTATCAAGTGAGCAAAGAGAAGAGCTTTTAAACAATATTCAAATAAAAATTAACGACGAACGTGAAGAGTTAAACGAACAAAGCCCGCTTGAGCGAAAAGATGAGCGTTTGGAAGAGCAATTTGAATACTACGAGCAGTGGATAGGAAAGCTTAGTAAACAACAAAAAGCGCTGATTAAATCAACTAATGAGCAACATCAAGACTCAGAGGCGTTGTGGTTAGAGTACAAGCAAACCCGTTTGAATGCGGCCAAACAGGTATTTACAAATGCTGAAATTACAAAAAAAGAATTTATAAATCAGTTGAGTACAGTTATTAAAGAGCGCGAACTATATATGAGCGATGCACTATTGAAAACCAATGAAGCAAACTTAGATTTATATATAAATTTACTCTACGAATTAAACTCAACCTTAAATGATAAACAACGCCAAAGCGTTAATGATCAATTTGATGAGTTAATTGAGACCTTAAACGATATAATAAAAAACTAAATTGTGCGTGAATTATTAAGTTTTAAATTAGCTGTTTAGGCTGATTTGTTTTTAAACGCAAAAATGCTTTTTAAAGGGCAATATATGGTTACAGATTTGAAAAGTATCTTAAACACTTGGTATCCCAACAGGGACAACCAAGAATGGGTTTTAGCTACTTTGTACAAAATTGAAGGCTCTAGCTACAGAAAGCTAGGTGCTATGATGCTTATTTCGAGCCTAGGCGAGCGCTTAGGGATGCTTTCGGGTGGCTGTTTAGAAGCTGACATACAGCGCCATGCTAAACAAGTAATGAGTACTTTAAGCAGTAAAACCATTAGTTATGATGCTACCGATGAAGACGATTTAACATTTCAACTTGGCATTGGTTGTGGAGGCATAGTACATATCTTACTGCAGCCTATTCATAAGGCTAATGACTATTTACAGTTAGAGCTTGTATCTAAAGCACTTAATGAGAATAAACCAGGGCGATATCTTCAACAAGTAAGCCCCATTTTGCCAGCCGGTAGTGGTGTATTTACGCAAAATAATGAGTTGCATGGTTTATCAATGAACCGCAAAGCGCAGTTGGTAGAATTACAAGGCGCTACGAGTTTGCAAACCTCTATTTATCCACCGCCCCATCTATTAATAGTAGGTGGCGGCGCAGATGCAGTTCCGGTTTATACATTTGCCAAACAACTTGGTTGGAGTGTAACTGTATGGGATACACGCGCGGCTAATGCAAAAAGACAATATTTTAAAAATGCAGATGCTATTTTGCGCATCACACCGAGTGAGTTAAAAGAATATTGCATAACTCATAAAGTCGATGCGACTATTTTAATGGCTCACAGCGTTGAACTTGACGCCAGTACGTTGGCTCAATTTAAAGATGTTCCGTTTAAATATATAGGATTATTGGGTCCTAAGCACAGACGTGAACAAGTTTTAGAGCACGCAAATACGCGTGTTTCACAAATTAAGTCTCCTGTTTTTGGGCCTGTCGGTTTAAATTTAGGCGGCGACTCGCCAGAGAGTATTGCACTATCGCTGATCAGCGAAATACATGCAGTGCTGTGTGATAAAGATGCCCAATCACTAAGTCATTGGGGGCAAGAGCCGTGCTAATTGCAAAAGTTGTTTTAGCCGCAGGTCAATCATCTCGCTTTAACGGCTGTAAATTAACAGCTGATATTGGCTTTGGCAAAACAATGATTGAGCATGCTGTAAATACACTTCAAGCACTTGATGACACGCCCGTGTATGTAGTTACCGGGGCATGGCATAAAGAAGTAGCGCAGGCACTGGCAGGTTATCAAAGCATAGAGCTGATTGAGAACAAGCAATGGAGCCAAGGTTTGGGTAATTCAATCGCGACAGCTTCTCAAACTGTGTTTAAAAATAAGTCCTTTGATGGGATTTTATTTATGCTTGCGGATCAGGTTGAGCTAAAAGTAGCGCACTTAAGTGAGCTAGTTACTGGTTTTAAACGTAATCCATCGCGCTGGTGCGCAAACTATGGCGAGCGTTTAGGTGTACCCGCTATATTCCCAGCGGTTGATTTATCTCAGCTTGCAAGCTTAACTTCAGATAGAGGTGCGCAGCAATTACTGCGTTCCAGCAGTGAGGTCGTTAATACAATTAGTTTAAGTAGTGCGAGTGTAGATATAGATACTCAAAAGCAGCTAAGTAATTTTATAGCTAAAAATGAGTGAAAAAGTAGTCGTAGGGCAAAATAATTTTTAGCTGCGCTAACGCTTTAGTGCAGTGGTTATGGTATTAAGCTGTTAATGTAGCTGATGCGGTAACTATATGTGTTATGGATTAGTAGTTACAACAATCTTAACTGTTATAACCTGCGTTTAAATTAAACAATTTAAACGCAGGTTATAAAGCTTAATCAAGGGGCAAGCTATGGTGACGTTTACAATTAATGGCAAGGTGGTTGAATCACACGCAAGTGAAGATACACCATTATTATGGGTTATTCGCGATGAAATTGGATTAAAAGGTACGAAGTTTGGTTGCGGTATTGCAATGTGTGGTGCGTGTACGGTGCATTTAGATGGGCAAGCAACTCGCTCCTGTGTTTTACCAATTGGCGCTATTGCAGGAAAAAACATTACCACAATTGAAGGGCTTAATAACGAACACCCACTTCAAAAAGCATGGGTTGAAGAGCAAGTACCACAGTGCGGTTATTGTCAGTCTGGGCAAATAATGCAAGCGGCTACATTACTGGCAGCTAACCCAAGTCCTTCAGATGAAGAGATAGTAAGCCATATGAATGGTAACTACTGTCGCTGTATGGCTTATAAACGTATTAAAACTGCTATTCAACGCGCTGCAGATGAGTCACAAAGTGTAGTAAATATATTTGATCCAAATGCACAAGACGCTTAACTGGAGCCGATAATGAAAAAATTATTTCAAAAAAATAGCGAAACCGTTAATTTAAATCGTCGCTCGTTTATGATTGGCACTGCTAGCGCAGGCTTAGTCATGGCGTTTGCCCCTGCGTTATTTTCGGGTTCGCTCAGTGCAAAAGAATCAATTGCGCAACAAGCTTTTTCACCCACCATTTGGTGGACTATGAGCACCGACGGCGCTGTAGAAGTAAGTATTGCAAAAGCTGAAATGGGTCAACATATCGGTACTGCTCTTGCGCGGATTGTGGCTGATGAACTTGAATGTGATTGGGATAAAGTATCAATTACCTACGTAGATACTCATGAAAAATGGGGCTTTATGGTAACGGGTGGTTCATGGTCTGTATTTCAAAGCTTTAAGCCATTATCCCAAGCCGGCGCTGCGGGTCGAATTGCATTAATAGAAGCTGGAGCTAAATTGCTCGGCGTGCCTGCAGATAAATGTCGTGCTGAAAAGGGCTATATTATTGCAGGCGAAAAATCGGTTAGTTACGCAGACATAGTTAAAAAGGGCGAATTTAATCGTACATTTACTAGTGATGAAGTTGCAAACCTTCCACTAAAACCTGCTAATAAACGTCATTTAACTGGGCTTAAACAAGATTTTAAAGCGCTTGATATACCAGCCAAAACAAATGGTACAGCAGTATATGGGATAGATGTAGAAGTTGAAGGCATGCTGTACGCGCGTCCAGTTATTCCACCAACTCGTTATGGCAGTACAGTAACAAACGTTGATGATAGTGCAGCAAAAGCAATTAAAGGTTACAAAGGCTATGAAATTTTAAATGACCCTAGTAACACAGTTCAAGGCTGGGTTGTTGTATTAGCTGATAGTTACCCAAGTGCCATTAAAGCAGTAGATGCTTTAAAGGTGAGTTATAAAAAGGGTGAGTCGGCAAATATATCTGAAGCTGATATTCAAAAAGAAGGTAAGCGATTATGCGAGCAACGCGACTCGGGTACTTTGTTTGTTGATGAAGGCGATATAAAGAAAATTCAAGCAGACGCTAGTGAGTCGTTAGAATCAATGTATACCACAGCGACAGCGAGTCATTATCAGCTAGAGCCATTAAATGCGGTTGCAGAGTTTAAAGACGGAAATTGGATTATTCATACAGGTAACCAGTGGCAGTCACTTACGTTACCAGCGCTTGCTAAAGCACTCGATATAGAACAAAACAAAGTAATTATTCGTCCTTATTATTTAGGTGGTGGTTTTGGTCGTCGATTATTTGGTGATTGGACTGTACCTGCAGCTCTAACTGCAAAAGCAGTAGGTAAACCAGTAAAACTGGTATTTACACGAGCAGACGATAGTTTATTCGATCAGTCTCGCTCAGCATCTGCTGCAAAAATGACGGCGTCGTTTGATAAAAATGGTACCTTCACAGGAATGGAACATGCATTTGCTGCTGGTTGGCCTACTAAAGCTATGGCACCAGGGTTTTTATCACCGGGTGTTGATGGCAAAGGTAAATTTGATGCATTTTCGGCATCAGGCGCTGATCATTGGTATAGCATGAGCAGTCATCGTGCACGCGCTATTAATAACAAAGTTGCACAAAGCACCTTTAATCCAGGTTGGTTACGTTCAGTAGGGCCAGGTTGGATTGCATGGAGTCTTGAGTCGTTTATTGATGAAATTGCCCATAAGCAAGGCAAAGATCCTGTTCAATTTAGAATTGAAATGTTAGATGGTAAAGGCAAGCAAGCGGGTAAAGCACCTGAGAGCGTTGGCGGAGCACTGCGCTTACGTAATGTGCTTAAAACGGTGTCTGACAAAGTAGCTTCTGTAAAATTAGCGAAAGACGAAGGCATTGGTTTTTCTGTAAGCTCAGGGCAAGAACGTACTATGCCAGCATGGCTTGCAACCGCAGCGCATGTTCACGTTAACCGTGATAGTGGTAAAATAACGCTTAAAAAGCTTTATGTTGTTGTAGATGCGGGCTTAATAGTTCACCCAGATGGCGCACTAGCGCAAATTGAAGGGTCGTTACTATGGGGCAGCAGCCTTGCATTGCATGAATCAAATACGTATAAAGATGGGCAAGTATCTGCGACTAACTTTAATACTTATTTACCGCTAAGAATGCAAGATGTGCCAGATATGGACATCGAGTTTTTACAAAGCGATGAGTTTCCAGTTGGTTTAGGTGAGCCTGGCGTGATAGGAGTTGCTCCTGCTATTGGTAATGCAGTGTTTAATGCTGTAGGCGTGCGTTTACGTGACCTACCAATGAAGCCAAGCGAACTTAAAAAAGGCTTAGAAGCGTAAAACAAAAATAACTAAGGGGTATGCTTTATGCAGCCCCTTTAGTTATTAAATATATTTATGTAATTATTATTTATGTATCAATAGGTAGCGTTGTTTATACCAGTTTGCTTAATTAAACGATTAAGTATTAGTGCAAATTGGTATTAGGTTGTTATTACGTGTTGATATTAGTTAAGGTTTATTTATGCTAATCGACCCAACAGGGCGAGAGTTTAGTTACTTACGTTTGTCTATTACGGATGTATGTAATTTTAAGTGTGTTTATTGTTTACCAGATGGTTATCAGGGCGGTCACGACCGTGGCTTCCTCACAATTGATGAAATTAGCAATACGCTTAAAGCGTTTGCACACCATGGTATTGAAAAAGTAAGGATCACTGGCGGAGAGCCAACCCTTAGAAAAGACTTTATAGATGTTGTTCGCGCGGCAAAAGATGTTGCGGGCATAAAAAAAATTGCAATGACCACCAATGGTTTTTCTCTTCATAAGAATATTCATGACTGGGTAGATGTAGGCTTAAACGCCATTAATGTAAGCATTGATAGTTTAGATTCGCGCATGTTTAACACCATTACTGGGCATGACAAATTTACCTCAGTAATGAAAGGTATTGATACTGCGCTTGAAACGGGTATTGATTCGGTAAAAATAAACAGCGTGCTGATGAAGCAATACAACGCAAAAGAGTTTGATACATTTTTAAATTGGGTTAAACACCGCCCCGTTACCATCCGCTTTATAGAATTGATGCAAACAAACGACAACAAAGCCTTTTTTGATGCTAACCATGTTTCTGGGCAAGTTTTAAAAACTCAGCTATTACAAACGGGTTGGCAGCAAGTTGCGCGTAGTGCATCAGCAGGTCCTGCTCAAGAGTTTGCCCACCCTGATTATCAAGGCAGAATTGGTTTAATAATGCCTTACAGCAATGATTTTTGTAGTACCTGTAATCGACTAAGGGTTACAGCAAAAGGAAATCTGCACTTGTGTTTGTTTTCTGAAGAGGGTATTTCGCTAAGAGAATATATGAACAACAGTTCGAATAGTGAATTAATGGCATTGTTATCTCGTTATATTAAAACTAAGAAGCCAACTCATCTTTTGCATCAAGGTAATACGGGCATCACCACTAATTTATCTATGTTAGGTGGTTAATTGTTAGAGCTAATTTGTAAACAAAAACATCAAACGTGTCCCTAAATCACCAATAAAAGGGTGTGTTTACATGGTTTTAGAGCAACAAAGCTTGTTAAATTGTATTTTCACGTTAAACTTAATTTTTATTTTTATTTTTATTAAGTGATTAGAATGGATATCGCAGCCCTTAATAGCACTAAATCATTAAGAAAGGACGTTCTAAGAGGAATGTGCCTTTGCTTTGGTGTTTTATCGGTTGGATTTGCGGGATTTAATTTAACTGTAAATAACTTTCCATTGCTTGGCTATATCGAAATCTGTTTTTCCATTTATTGTATATTTACTTATATTTCACTTAAACGCCGTCCACTACAGTTTTGGCAATCCTTAATAATGTGTGCACTGGTAACGTTAATTATTATTATAGGTACATCCTTAGCAACGCCTAGTAATGGTGTGTTTGTATGGTCGTTTGCATTACCTATTTTGTACTACCTGTTACTAGGTAAACAATATGGTGTAATTTTCTCTGCAAATTTATTAGTGATCCAAGTGTTTATTTTAGGTAGTCAGTCTACTCTTGCCCCCTTTGAGACTTTTAACTTATCTCTTAATCTACTCTGTGCTTATTTAAGTATTTGGGCGATTTCTCATGTTTTTGAAGGGAGCCGTTCACACTTTTCAAGGCGACTTAAAAATTTAGCGTTACTTGACCCACTAACGGGTGCAGGCAATCGCCTTTCAATGAACCACTACTTTGAAGTTGAACTACAAGATAAGTCACAGTTATATTTGTTTTTACTCGATTTAGACTTTTTTAAGCAGATAAATGATGAGCATGGCCATGGTGTCGGTGACCAAGTACTTATCGAAGTGGCCACTTTACTAAGGGTTGTGCTTGGTAGAGGGTATGTATTTAGAGTAGGCGGTGAAGAGTTTGCTTTATTTAGCTCTTTTGCAAATGAAGAGACTGCACTTAATACCGCTGAACAAATAAGAGCACGTTTTGAAAATACCACATTTGACATTGACGGCCTTGCAATCAATGTTACAACCAGTATTGGTGTCGCAAAATTTAAAAGTACCAATTCATTGGAAAGCTTTGTAAATCAAGCTGATAAACAGTTATACAAAGCAAAGCAATTTGGTCGCAATAAAGTGTATTGTAAGTTTAAAAAAGAAAATGATTACCAGGCAGTCGTTGCGTAAGTCGTGCTACTTAGTACATTTGTTCAAAGTTAGGGATCCCGTTTTCCCAAATCGGTTTATCTTTTCCTAAATGCTCACGTACAGCATCAAAAAATAATCGGGTTCTTACTGGTAAATCTCGATGCGGGTATACGGCATACATAGCGCTAAATTCCATCAGTTTTACATCGGTCAATAAAGGCACTAACTTACCTTGTATTATTTCATCACCAATAATAAATGCAGGGGCGACAAAGTAAGTTGTGCCCGACAATGTTTTCATTAACAATGATTCTGCATCATTTGCCCTAAACACACTTTTTATTTTTTGCTCGCAGCGCTCACCTTTACTATCGTAATAATCAATTGCTTCTACTCGAATAGAGTTACTGGCATAGCTTGCTGCTGGTAATTTCGCTAACTCTTCCATTGTTTTTGGCATACCATAAGTTTCAATAAACTGTGGCGCAGCTAAAATTAATAATCGATTACGCGCTATTTTACGTGCAATAAGTGACGAGTCTTTAGGCTCTCCTACACGAAAAGCCAAATCAAATCCTTCAGAGACTATATCTACTAATCTATCGTCTAAACGCAGTTCAACTTCTACTTGCGGAAAGCGTTTTTGAAAATCATTAAGTACAGGTTGTAAATAACGACGACCAATAAGTGTTGATGAAGTGATTTTTAAAACGCCGCGCGGCTCTAAATGGTAGTTTTCAGCCATGCGCACGGTTTCGCCGAGCAGCTCTCTAAGCTCAGCGGCTTTTTTGATCATTTCGGCGCCTGCCGCTGTGAGCGAAAATGAACGGGTAGTTCGGTTAAGTAACCTAACGCCTAACTCATCCTCTAAACGGCTAATTTGTTTAGATATAACAGAGCGATCTATGTTGCGTATTTCTGCAGCTTTAGCAAAAGAGCCTTGCTCAACTACTTCAAGTAACATTAAAAGTCGACTTGTTGTATCCATTATTACACCTTAACCAATCTATTGATGCCATTTTGGCATTAATGAATTTAAAAATCTATGGTTTTTACACACGGGTTTAATCCGTATTATGCGAGGCTAATTAACAATGGAGCGTCTTCATGAACAAACATCTAATTGCTGCTGCACTTACTGCGGCATCTTTAACACTTGCGGGTTGTGCTGATGAGAGCACAGCTCAATCAGCACCTGCACAGCAACTTCAACCAATTGATGTAGCACAGGTGCTTGTTAAGCCGGTACAGAGCTGGCACACATATACAACTCGTTTAGAGTCTCCACAAGAAGTTGCTTTAATGCCGCGTGTATCAGGAATCATCGATAGCATTGAATTTAAAGAAGGCGACGTGGTTAAAGAAGGCGATGTTTTATTTCAATTAGATGCTCGCCCATTTGCAGCGGTTGTTGCAAGCTTAAAAGCGCAAATTAAAAGTGCAGAAGCCGCACTTGAGCAAGCTAAAAGTGAAGACAAACGTGCGGTACGCTTATTAGACCGTAAGGCAATTTCTACTGAGCAAGCACAAGCGCGTACTTCAACACTGCGCCAACGCGAAGCACAGCTTTTAGCACTGCAAGCACAACTTACCTCAGCAGAACTTGATTTAGAGTTTACGTCAGTAGTATCACCAATTGATGGCATTATTTCTCGTGCAAATATTACTAAAGGTAATAACGTACTTGCGGGTCAAAGCGTATTAACATCGATTGTTTCAAACCAAGCTATGTACGCTTATTTTGATGTTGATGAGCGCACATGGAATAGCTCTTTTAATGACGTTACTGCTGCGAGCCACCAAACTGTTGTAATGCAAAAAGTCGGTCAAAGTGATTTTGCATACAAAGGCTACATTAACTTTATTGATAACCAAATTAATTCATCAACGGGCACATTACGTGTACGTGCGGTATTTAATGAAGACAACAACCAATTACGCGCAGGCTCGTTTGCACGTATCAAGCTTGCAGCCAATTCTATTAGCGACGCTATTATTATCCCAGAACGTGCAATTGGTACTGACTTAAAAAATCGCTTTGTACTAACCGTTGGCGAAAACAACGTACTTGAATACAAGCTTATCACTACAGGTGAGCGTTACGGTGCATTACGTGCGGTCACATCAGGCCTTAATGAAGGTGATGTTATTGCCGTAAATGGCCCTGCTCGCGTAGGCCCTGGTATGCCAATCTCTCCGCAAACCGTAACAATTGATACCAGCGGTGTAGCATTTACATTGTCAAACGACAACGCACAATTTGTGGCTAAGCAATAAGGTTTATTGATGAAATTTTCGCATTTCTTTATACAGCGTCCAATATTTGCGGCCATGCTTTCGTTGGTTATTTTAATTGCTGGTGGCATATCACTATTCCAATTACCAGTAAGTGAATACCCAGAAGTAGTTCCTCCAACAGTTGTTGTTACCGCCAACTACCCAGGTGCTAACCCTACCGTTATTGCGCAAACAGTGGCAACACCGCTGGAGCAAGAAATTAACGGCACTGAAAACATGTTGTATATGTTTTCGCAAGGTACTAGTGATGGCCGTATGACTCTAACGGTAACTTTTGCGTTAGGTACCGATTTAGACCGTGCTCAAGTACAAGTACAAAACCGTGTAAACAGTGCACTTCCGCGTTTGCCAGAAGAAGTACAACGTTTAGGTGTTGTGGCTGAAAAGTCATCACCCGATTTAACCATGGTAGTGCATTTATACTCACCTGAAAAAACGCACGACACAGCTTACTTATCTAACTATGCTGATTTAAACATTAAAGATGAAATTGCGCGCTTACCAGGCGTAGGTGATATTCGCATGTTTGGTGCTGGCAAATACTCAATGCGAGTATGGCTAAACCCAGATGCACTTGCTGCACGCGAATTAACAGCAACAGATGTTGTAACAGCACTTCGCTCGCAAAACCAGCAAGTTGCTGCAGGTAGCTTAGGTGCGCAACCAATTTCAAACGACAGTCAATTTCAAATATTGTTAAACGTTAAAGGTCGTTTAAACAGTATTGAAGAATTTGAACAAGTTATTATTAAAGTAGGCGACGAAGGTCAGTTAACGCGCTTATCTGATATAGCCCGTGTTGATTTAGGTCAAGACACTTACGCCCTGCGTGCAGAGCTTGATAACCAACCAGCTCTTGCAATGCCAATATTTCAACGCCCAGGTTCAAACGCTATTGAGCTTTCTGATCAAGTACGCGAAACAATGGCGCGCTTATCTAAAGATTTCCCTACTGGTGTTGAATACGACATTGTGTACGACCCTACGGTATTTGTTCGCGGCTCAATTGACGCGGTAATTGCAACGTTGCTTGAAGCAATTGTACTGGTAGTTATTGTTGTTATTGTATTTTTACAAACGTGGCGTGCATCTATTATTCCGCTAATTGCTGTGCCTATTTCACTTATTGGTACATTTGCCGTAATGCAGTGGTTAGGTGTATCAATTAATACCTTGTCGTTGTTTGGCTTAGTATTGGCCATAGGTATAGTTGTAGATGATGCGATTGTAGTTGTTGAAAATGTAGAGCGTAATATTGAAAAAGGCTTATCGCCACTTGAAGCAACCCGCGTTGCAATGAGCGAAGTAACAGGCCCTATTATTGCCATTGCGCTAGTACTAAGTGCCGTATTTATTCCTACTGCGTTTATTACCGGTTTATCAGGTCAGTTTTATAAGCAATTTGCACTTACAATTACAATTTCGACGATTATCTCAGCGTTTAATTCATTAACGTTATCGCCTGCGCTTGCTGCATTGTTATTAAAATCTCACGATGCAAAACCAGATGCGTTCACGCGTTTACTTAATAAATTGTTTGGTCGTTGGTTGTTTAAACCATTTAACCGCGTATTTAATCGTGGTGCTAAAGGGTACGAAAAACTGGTACAAAAACTAATCCGTATGACCGTTGTTGTAATGGTGGCTTATATTGCACTTGTTGGCGGCACAATTAAGTTATTTGATACCGTACCAGGTGGCTTTATTCCACAGCAAGACAAACAGTATTTAGTGGCTATTGCGCAGTTACCTGACGCATCAAGCCTTGATCGTACTGAAGACGTACTTGCTCAAATGCAGCAAATTGCATTAGAAGTCCCAGGCGTTGCACATACTGTTGCTTTTCCTGGCTTATCAGTGAACGGTTTTACAAACAGCCCTAACAGCGGCATTGTATTTACACCACTTGAGAGCTTTGACAAACGTACCGATCCGAGCCAATCAGCGATGGCGATAGCGGCGCAGTTGAATAAACGTTTTGCTGCAATTGATGAGGCATTTGTAGCGGTATTTCCACCGCCGCCAATTCAAGGTTTGGGCACAACAGGTGGTTTTAAACTGCAAATAGAAGACAGAGCTAATAAAGGATTTGAGGCACTATTTAATAGCCTGCAAGCCGTTATTGGTAAAGCGCAACAAGACCCAGCATTAATGGGCCTGTACTCAAGTTTCCGTATCCAAGTTCCACAAATGGATATTGATATTGACCGTGAGCAAGCGCTTATTCAAGGTATTCCACTTGATGAAGTATTTAATGCACTGCAAATTTACTTAGGCTCTGTGTACGTAAATGACTTTAATATGTTTGGTCGTACGTACCAAGTAAATGCACAGGCTGATGCTGACTATCGCTTAGACCCTGATCAAATACTTAATTTAAAAGTACGAAACCGCTCAGGTAATATGGTGCCACTAGGCTCTGTATTAACAGTAACACCAACAATTGGTCCTGACCGTGTTATGCATTACAACGGATACCCAAGTGCAGAACTAAATGGTAGCCCAGCGCCAGGTTATAGTTCTGATCAAGCACAAGTTGCTATTGAAAAAGTACTCGCAGACACACTACCAACAGGTATTGAGTATGAGTGGACTGAAGTAACGTACCAACAAGTACTTGCCGGTAACACCATGGTTTATGTATTCCCGTTAGTTGTATTACTTGTATTTATGGTACTTGCAGCGCAGTACGAGAGCTTACGTTTACCACTGGCAATTATATTAATTGTACCAATGACTATTTTCTCAGCCTTGTTGGGCGTGTGGTTTGTTGGCTCTGACAACAACATATTCACCCAAATAGCGTTAATAGTTCTGGTCGCGCTGGCTTCTAAAAATGCGATATTGATGGTTGAGTTTGCAAAAGATAGACACGACTCAGGCTTATCGCACTTAGAGGCAATACTTGAGGCATGTCGTATGCGCTTGCGCCCAATATTAATGACGTCGATTGCATTTACAGCAGGTGTTGTACCGTTAGTACTTGCCACCGGTGCGGGCGCCGAAATGCGACACGCAATGGGTAACGCCGTATTCTCAGGCATGATAGGTGTAACCGTGTTTGGTCTATTGTTTACGCCGGTATTTTATATGTTAGTGACTAACAAAAAAGAGAAAGCGCAGGAGAATACTCATGACTAAATTAATGCAAAAAAGGCTTAAAACAAGTCTAACTGTCAGTGCGGTATTAGTCGCTGCGTTTTTAGCAGGGTGCGCGAGTAAAATAGACACCATGAGCGAGCAAAAAGCTGTTAACGAATTTGTTGCCAAAGCTAATATTGCTAGTAACGTTAGCGTTGCTGATGAAACAAACTGGTGGAAAAAGCTTAATTCTGATCAACTAAATGAGCTTGTTACTGGTGCGCTTGCAAATAACTATAATTTGCAAACAAGCCAGCTAACACTTAAAAGTGCATTAGCGCGATTAGGAGAGCAAAAAGCTCAATACCTACCACAAGGTGGCGTAAATGTTGGCGCAGCTCGAAGCGATGCACCAAGCGTGTTTGACCGTCAATCAAGTGCAAACGTTGCACTTGATTGGCAGCTAGATTTATTTGGTCGCATTACGGCGTTGGTTGATGCTGCAAATGCATCGGCCATGAGCCAAGCAGAGCAAGTACGTTTACTGCAAATTGAAGTAGTTTCGTCAGTTGTTAAAGGCTTTGTAAGTTATCAAGGTAATGTTGAAAAACAACACATTGTAGCACTTCAAATTGAAGCGCTTGAGCAAAGTATTGACGTTCTTCAAGCCCGTGTTGACGAAGGTGTTGCAAACGAGCTTGATTTAAACCGTACTATGGCGCAGCTTAGGCAGCAACAAGCACTCATGCCTGCCATTGAGTATGCAAAATACAGCGATTTATCTGCGCTTGCAGTACTAAGCGGTAAGTTAGCGCAAAATATTGCTATTGAAAACGAGCAAGGCGTGCTTGAACGTGACTTTAGCGTAGCATTAAAAAACGCTAATAATGCCATTGCCTTACGTCCTGATATTAGCCGTGCACTGTTTGACTTTAGCCAAGCAAATAGTTTAAGTGTTGCAGCTAGCAAAGCGTTATTACCAGATATTAGCTTATCTGCATTTGCAGGGGTTGTGAGTATAGACAGCACAGGCTTAAAAAATACTGATCAGCAGTGGCAAGTAGCGCCGCAGTTACAATGGTCGTTATTAAGTTACCCAGCATTATTAGCACAGCGCGACGCGCAGCAGTTTTTAAGTGAAGCCGCATACAGCGATTATCAACAAGTGGTATTAACTGCACTAAGTGAAAGTGAACTTTCACTGCAATTGTTGGTCAATCAGGCACAGCAAAAACGCTTTGCAGATGAGCGCTATGACTTTGCTAATAAAGCATTTTTACAAGCCCAAGCAATGTATGAAGAAGGCCAAATTCCTTACCTTGAGTTGTTAGATGCGCGTCAGGATGTTTTAATAGCACAAGAAAATGCTGTTGAAACAACAATTTCTTCACTGCTTGCCAAAGTAAATGCTTACCAGTCATTTAATGGCCAATGGAGTTATGCGTTAAACGACACTAATAAGTAGAGTTATATTGATGCCAAATACTGAAAATTTACATGAATACATTATCCCGCAAACGATGCGCGCTATTGTACTGCCAGAACCAAATGAAGCAATTGACTTAGCAGATGCTGAGCTGCCTGTTCCAGACTGTGCAGATAACGAGCTGCTTGTAAAAGTAGAGTACGTTGGTTTAAATCCAGTTGATGGTCAATTTGCTAAAACAGGCTTTTGTAAATGGCAGTATCCACACATTTTAGGCTTAGATGCTGTAGGTGTTGTGGTTAAAGCTAATAAAGGTGTGTTTCCAAATGTTGGCCAGCGGGTTATGTGGCATGCCAACATTGGTGAGCAAGGTGCTTTGAGCGAATACACCAAAGTACCTAACTTTGCAGTGTCGGTTGTGCCAAGCGGTTTAAATCCGGCCATAGCAGCAACACTTCCATGCGCCGGTATGGCAGCACTTATCAGCTTAGATAAAATAGGCATTAGTGAAGGCGATACTATTTTTATTGAAGGCGGAGCCGGAGCGGTAGGGCAGTTTGCTATTCAATATGCAAAACAGCGTGGTGCAGATGTATTTACCACCGCATCAAAGCGTAACCATAAATTGGTTAAGCAGCTAGGCGCTGATGTGGTTTTTGACTATAGCGATAAAAAGCTATGCGAAAAAATCCGCAGAGAACTTGGCCCGCAAGGCTTTGATGCGGTTATTGATACGATAGGTGGAGAGTGTACTCAGCGTAATATTGAGTTAATGCGTTTTTGCGGACGTATTGCCTGCTTAAATCCGCTACCTTATTTTGATCAAGACTTAATGTATCACCGAGCGCCGAATATTAGCGTTGTATCGATTGGTGGTGCATGGCTTGCTAATAGTTTATGTGCACAACAACGCTTGAGCTTTATGGGCAACCTGTTACTTGAAGGAGCTGTTAGTGGCGACATTAAACACCCAGAAATAACGCCCGTAGACTTTAGTGCTGAGTCAGTATCGCAAGCGCTTAATAAACAACTTGCTGGTGGTTTTACCGGCAAGCAAATTGTTAAAGTTGCTAAGTGAAGCGCTTATACAATTTGATTTAAATTTAAGTAGTTTTAGCTAGATTAACTGATAATGTAGCCTCTACAAATTGAATAAAAACGTAGCCTATTTGTGCTGCGTTTTTTTATGCCCATCAAAAAATAGATACAGCGCTAGCGCTTTTGCTGTTTTATTCATCATTTTAGTCAAAATACTTTTTTTCAGCGTACAACTGTAAGCCTTTGTGTTTCAACAGTTTACGTTCAGGTAAAGAAAATAAATTGAAAAAACTGTTAATTAATTGAATAGAGTAATTGATCTAAACGATTTTTTATGACGTAATGTAGGTATTATTTAGCTGGTCGGATGAGTTCAATCATGAGTTTACGTACAAAACTAAAAAAAGTATTACCAAGTATTTCTATCACAGAACAAGAAGCGCTAGACGCGGGTGATGTATGGCTTGAAGGTTCTATCTACCAAGGTAAACCTGATTTCAGTGCACTTCGCGACGTACCTGCTGCTACATTAAGCGCAGACGAGCAAGCATTCTTAGACGGTCCAGTAAAAGAACTACTGGGCATGATTGATGATTCAGTGATTCAAAACGGCATTCATTTACCAAATGACATCTTAGAATTTTTGAAAAAAGAGCGTTTTTTCTCGCTTATCATTCCTAAGTCGTTTGGTGGTTTAGAGTTTAGCCCTTATGCAAACTCTACCATTGTTGGCACAATTGCGACTAAAAGCTCAGCAGTTGCGGTAACCGTAATGGTTCCTAACTCGCTAGGGCCAGGTGAGTTATTACTTCACTTTGGTACGCAAGAACAACAAGCACATTACTTACCACGCCTAGCAAATGGTACAGATATTCCATGTTTTGCATTAACAAGCCCAGAAGCGGGTTCTGATGCAGGTGGTATTCCTGATGTTGGTAAAGTAACTAAAGGTATGTACAACGGCGAAGAAGTCCTTGGTTTAGAAATTACCTGGGACAAGCGCTACATTACACTTGCGCCTATTGCTACCGTACTTGGTTTAGCATTTAAAGTAGTTGACCCTGATGGTCTGCTAGGTGGTAAAGAAAACCTAGGCATTACCTGTGCACTTATTCCAAAAGAGCACCCAGGTGTTGAGCTTGGTAATCGCCACGACCCAATGGGTATTCGTTTTTACAACGGTACTACACGTGGTAACAAAGTATTTGTACCAATGGACTTTGTTATTGGTGGACAGAAAAACATCGGCCGTGGTTGGCAAATGCTGGTTAGCTGTTTAGGTGCTGGCCGTGGTATTTCATTACCTGCGCTAGGTGTTAGTACAGCACAAGTTGCATTTAAATCAGCATCTGAATACGCAGCAGTGCGTGAACAGTTTGGTTTAGCCATTGGCCAGTTTGAAGGTATTCAAGAAAAACTAGCCGACATTGCAGGTAAAACATACCTACAAGAAGCAATGCGCGTACTTACAACTGAAGGCTTAGGCATGGGCTTAAAACCATCAGTTGTTACAGCAATCGCTAAATACCATATGACAGAGCTTGGTCGCGACGTGCTTGATTCAGCAATGGATATTCAAGCGGGTAAAGCGATTCAAAACGGTCCACAAAATACATTAGCAAGTGGTTATGTTGCTCAGCCGATTGCCATTACGGTAGAAGGCGCGAACATTCTTACACGTAACCTAATGATCTTTGGTCAAGGTGTTATGCGTTGTCACCCATATTTACAATCTATGGTTGAGTCAATTCACAGTGAAGACAAAGGCGCAGATAAAGAATTTAACGGCATTTTGCGTAAAACAATCGGCTACAGCACAGCAAACAGCTTACGTGCTTTCCGCCTTGGTGTTTTACCATTTACAGCAAGTGCTAATTCTGAATTACCAGAAGTACGTGACTACGAAAAAGCAGTACATAAATTATCTGCAAAACTTGCAGTGTACGCAGACTTTTCGTTACTTGTACTTGGTGGTAAGTTAAAACAAGCAGAAATGCTATCGGCACGTTTAGGTGATGTAATGAGCTTCTTATATGCAGCTATGGCATCAATTAAATACTACGAGCAAAAAGTATCAAGTAGTGACCGTGAGCAAGCAGCGCCGTATTTCCATTACGCGACTCGTTTTGCACTACAAAGTGCTGAAGAAGCATTGCATAAGTTTTTAGATAACTTCCCTGCAAGTGGTACACGTAAGTTTATTCGTTTCATTACAATGAACTACTCAACTAAAATGCCAAAAATTAGCGACGATTTAATCCGCGAACTAGCTAAGCAAGCTCAGCTAGATACCGCATTTAAAGCGCAAATCACGCATTTAGTTAAACCAGTAGTGGGCGATGGCCATCATATTAATGAGCAAGCTTACAAAGCTAAAATGGCATCACTTGGCGAGCTGGCTAAAGTTAAAAAAGCACTACGTGCTAAAGTAATTAAGCCAGGTGCACGTTTTAACATTACACTTGATAACGCACTAGCGGCAAACGTAATTACCCAAGCTGAACACGTTCAGTTAATTGATTACAACATCAAACGTGAAAAGGCGATTCGTGTAGATGAGTTCGATTTTGATATGAACATACTAGACGATAACGCACAGCCAATTAACCCGCTTAAAAGCGTAGTTAATCAATAAAATTAAATTCAATGATGCAAAGCGCCCGCAGTATCGGCGCTTTTATTGTTGAGTAAAGAATTAGTGTGGGGCCCCGCTTGTGTAAAAACAAGCGGGGCTTTTTTATGTGTTATTTAAAGTAGAAATAGATGACGGTATTGGTTTGAAAGTGAATATGTATCTGTAGAGGATTAAAAAGAGACGCTTATAATCTTGAAAAAGGGCTAACAACCCCGTTAGCACCTTGCTGTAGTACATGGGTATAAATTTGTGTAGTTTTAACATCAGAATGGCCAAGCTGAGCTTGAACAGTTCTTATATCGGCGCCACTTTGCAGTAGATGAGTAGCAAAAGAGTGTCTCAATGTATGAGGTGTTATTATTTTTGTTAACCCTGATTTTTGGACGGCTTTTTTAATCTCTTTTCTAATACAAGAGTGATGAAAATGATGTCGCCTTATTTCACCACTTTGAGGATCTGAACTTAATATATGAGAAGGAAATAAATATTGCCACGCAAGCGATTTTGCGGCACTTGGATATTTTTTTGTTAAAGCATATGGCATCCATACGCCAGAATATTCCGTATTATTTAAATCCAGTTTTAAATAGTCATCAACGTTCAAAATTTGATTTCTCAGCATAGGAATTAGCTCTGTGGCCAGCGTAACAATGCGGTGTTTATTACCTTTTCCATTCCATACTTGAATGCATTTATAATCAAAATCAATATCTTTTACTCTTAATTGCACCGCTTCCATTACTCTTAAGCCACTTCCATACATAAGGGCTGCAATTAAATAATAGCGCTTATTTAAATGAGCCATCAACATTTTAACTTCCTCTGGGGTCATCACTACAGGGAGCTTTGCTTGTTTTTTACTACGGGCAAAATTTAAATTTAATGAGAGTTCTTTTTTTATTATGTGCTTGTATAAAAATGACAATGAATTGAGTGCGGTGGCTTGCGTACGTGGTGCAACGTTTTGCTTTAACACTAAATGTTCTAAGTAGCGTTCGACTTCATTGTCCCCCATTGAGGCGGGATGGCGTTTATTATGAAAATGGATATAAGATGCAATCCATCTTAGGTAAGTATCTACGGTGCGTAATGAATACTGACGTACCAACATATAATCGGCTATATAATTTAAAAATGGAGAGCGTGTTTTCATATTACCACCAACAATATAACTGTATTTATATACAGTATAGTTGTGCTGCTCCCATATTCAAGAAAATGAGCGACGAGCGCATTTTGTCTTTTATTGAGAGTTTGAATGCTAATAAAAATTATATATAGCAATGTGTTAAGTTATTTGGTAAAAAAGATTTATAAAATACATGAGCGTATCGTTGGCAGAAATATGCGCGATGAGCGCACTATTAAATTGTTAGGTTCACAAGGAGGTTTGATGGAATATTCATTATTCGCAGATGAAAGTGGTACATCTGCTGTAGATAAGTGTTTTACAATTGGTTGTTTGCTAGTACCAAATAATTTTTTAGATGACTTTGAGCAGCAGGTTCGTCATCTACTTAAAAAACATAACTTACCTGATGAAAGAGAGCTTAAATGGTCAGGTATTAAAAAAAACTATGGAATGGTTAACCTTCTTATTGATTTAACTCAATTAATAACTAATTCACCAGCAAGCTTTATATGCAAAGTATCTTGGAAACAACCTTACTATAATTGGCAAGCAAATGAAGAAGTAGCATTTTATAAATCATATACAATGCTAATGTCATATTGTGCAAGAATATTGAAATCAGACATAAATGCTAAAATTGATGATAAATCCGATTCATATAGTAAACACGCTGAGGTTGTCGAAATTATTGGTAACCACAACCTTAAAGATAGACTTGGCTCTATTACTGAAGTTAAAAAGTGTGATTCAAAATCTGAGTTATTAATTCAGGTTGCTGATCTTTTTACTGGTGCAATCAATGCATCTCATAATTTGTTTTTACATCCAGAGGCACAAATACATAAAGGTAAAGTTTTAGCTATTAACAAAATAGCTGAATGCCTAGGTTGGGATGCATTGCATTATGATACATATCCTAATGCGGATATAAATATTTGGCACTTCCCAGAAAAAGAATATAGAAAGGTTCCAAATACGTTAGATGTGGTTCCAACAAACAATGTTGCCTATGTTTCTCGTGAAGATGTAATGTGAACCTAACAAGGGTTTTCAAGACGGACAAATTACAGTTGGCTTTTTGTTCGTGCCTCACTTATTTTAGCCAACTGCAATTTGCCGCTTAAAACGGCGTTAGCTATACAAGGAGAGTTTAGTGTTTGATTGGATCAAGAAAATAATATCAAAAGGCATTTGGTATTCATTAGCAATTCTTGTTGTTGCATTTGCTGCCGGACCAGAGATATTAATAAGTATGGAACTCATGGTATTGGTAGAGTTTCTTGGGGCTTCAACATTCGTCTTAATGTATGTTTCAGGTTTAAAGTTGTTTTTAGCTAAAGCATATAATTCTTTCTTTAAGCCTGTATTATTTCCAATATATAAAAAACTGCAGCAATTAGATCCGTATTTTTTTGTTCCTTCGTATAATAATGTTAAGAAATTCCCATCATTACTTTGCCATTCAATACCTGGTTTTATGCTATTAATGGTTGGTAGTTTATGTATAAGCCAAGAGTCAGGTTTGGTGTAAAGTATAGCTAACAAGTCGTTAAAGCAGGACAAATAACAGTTGGCTTTTGCTCCTGCGTCGCTTATTTTAGCCAACAATTATTTGCCTCTTAACGAGGCGTTAGGTGATTATGAAAGTTCGGAGTTGTTTTCTAATTTTAGTTTTGCTTTTACAGGCTTGTGGCAAACCAGTCAATATTGATGAAATTAAAGAAAGTTTTGTCCAAAACAAAGCCTCTTTTGAACAGCTAGATTCAATGATAAAAGAAGATACTAAAACTAACACGTGTTTTGCTGTTGGTACTGACCACATAGGCGATTTTTGGGAACATGATAATAAATGGAATACTAACCAAAACTATGACAGAAAGGTGTCACTTGAAATTGTTTTGAGAGAGGTTGGTATTTCAAGTGATAGATACAAACAATACTTGGCTTTATTTAAACAGGTTGGTTCTGAACGTGTAGAGCATTGTTCAAACACACCTAATTGGACACGTATTATGGTGCACAGAAGTGGTTTAGCTGTTTCGGGCTGTTTGACTACCGTTAATATTAACGGTGATGGTTCAATGCCCGAAACAGATCTGAAACCAGGTTATGCTCGTGAGATTACAGATCTTGGTAAAGGATGGTATATAAATCACGATTGCACCTAAATCACCTAACAAGTGACTATGGTGTCAATTCCTAATTTCAAACCATTTTAGGATCCCACATGACACCATCCCTCACCATAGAATTTATGATTACTATAAGCTTTCTTATACAGGCAATAATAGCCACT
>NZ_JACJFB010000011.1:0-154219 GCF_014164325.1 Pseudoalteromonas sp. SG43-4
CATAGAGCAATACGTAGAGCAATACGTAGATACGCATTGGGTACGTAATGAGTTACATAACTTAGATTTAAATTAGATTTAAATTAGGTTTAAAGTTAATTAATATCCGGTGTTGAGTCTCTTAAAATAAGCTTTGGCTGAAACACGTGCTTTACTGTTATGCCGCTTTTTTTATAAATGTCTTTAAGTACTAAGTTAGCCGCAGCTCGGCCCATTTCGGGAACTGGGTTATCTATTGTAGTCAGTGTTGGGTAGAGGTAATTGGTGAAAATTACGTTATCGAACCCAATAATGGCTAAATCTTTTGGTAGATTAAAACCGTGTTCGCGGGCGTATTTCATAGCACCCGATGCCATTTCGTCATTGGCACATACAAGGGCGGTTATTTGCGCTTTATTTTGAATAAAATGCCTTAAGCCGTCGCTGCCGCCGGTTTCTTTAAAGTCGCCTATGTAAAATAAGTTTTCGTCAAAGGTTAGGTTGTATTCTGCGAGGGCTTTTTTGTGGCCTTTTAAACGGTTTGACGCATCTTCTTTAAACTGCGGGCCTGCTATGTATGCAATGTTTTTATGACCTTTGTTGATCATGGCTTTAGTGGCTAAGTAGCCGCCCATTACGTTGTCGAGGCTAATGCAGTTTTCTTCAATTTCTTTAACGTAGCGGCTCATCAAGTAAATAGGGGTTTTGCCTTTACTTAACTCAATTAGATACTCGTTTGATACCGCTTCTACGTGGGCAATAATAGCGTCGCAATTACGGCCTATTAAAAATTCAAAGCCGCTTTTTTCTTTTTTCTCGTCACTGTGCCCAGGTGTAATAATAACGTGTTTACCCGCAATACGAAGGTGCTCTTCAATGGCTGACATCATTTGACCAAAAAACGGACCATCCAACTCAGAAACTAAAATACCGACGCTGTTTGTAGTGCTAGACGCCAAAGAGCGAGCAATAGAACTTGGCTGATAGCCTAGCTCTTTCATTGCTTCTAATACCTTTTTTTTAGTTTTTTTGCTTACGTAGTCGTTGTCGTTAAGTACCCTTGAAACAGTTGATAAAGACACACCTGCCATTTCTGATACTTGATAAATTGTCGCCATTGATGTCCTAGCTTATATGTATTTTTACTCGCACTTTATAAAAAATATAAAGTGCGAAGGGTCATTAAAAGTTAATTTACACATTACTGCGTCTAATTGCTAAGTCTTCTGTTATTTTTTGCGTCATCGCTGAGGTTAGCGGATAAATAAGCATCAATGCGGCGCCTAAAAAAGCAAATGCGGCGGGTATCCAGCTCATAAGTAACTGCATACCAGGTAGGGCTTGTGTGATTGTTAGCTCATCCATACCGTTATAGCCGTAGCCTGCAAGTACCACTAATACTAATGCACCTGCAAAACCACCACCGGTTTTTTGCACAAATGTACCCGCTGAATAAATTAAGCCTGTAGCGCGGCGTTTGTTTTTCCACTCTGAATAATCGGCTGAATCACCAAGCATACTAAAAAATAATGTTGGCATCATCGCGGCAAAAAATTCAGCAGCGCAACCAAAGGTAAATACAGCAATAAGGTTATCACTAGGTACCCAGTAAAATGCAGTAGTGAGTATGCCGCTTAGCATTAATGAAGCAATAAAAAGGTTTCGTTTACCCATAATTTCGGCCAGTTTACCTGTGGCAAGTGCGCCAAATATAGATACAACCAACAAAGCAATAAAGTATTGCCCAGCCATGAGTTCATTGGCTACGTGGTACTTAAAGTAGTACGCAATTACGCCGTATTTAATGCCATTAAACATCATGGTTAAAAAACCAATGCCAAGTAATACCAGCCAAGGTTTGTTGGTCAGAAGATCAACCATGTCGCGTTGTGATCCCGTTAAGCTTTGCTTATCTTTATTGAGTAATTTTTTAATAACGAATGTCATTGCAGCCATAACAAGGGCAAAAAATACGCCGCTGTATAAATCGCGGTAATAAAAAAACAAGGTAGTAGCAAGCAAAGGTAGGATTATAAATGGCAGGCTTTTGGTTAAATCAAATAATTCTGATTTTAAATTCCCTTCATTTGAAGCGTGCGGTGTTACACGCTCTTTAGTGGTCGCAAACGTTATAATCATTAAAATAATAAGTAAGCTGGCAAATAAGTACATAGTAAGCTGATAGCCTTTAGCGTTGTCGCCGCCACCAAAAAAAGCTACTAGCTCAGGTAAAAAACCCATAACCAATAAACCACCAGTAAACGCACCTGCAAACCTAAAACCAGAGAGCTTTGTGCGCTCTGTATCGTCTGGTGTCATAACGCCCATAAGTGCCGAGTAAGGTACGTTACTTACAGTGTAAGCAAGCGTTAAACCTATGTAGGTTACGTAGGCATAAATAAGTTTGTTGGTAGTGCTAAAGTCGGGTGTAGTAAAACACAACACCATAAACAAGCCCAAAAATGGTGCCGAGTAGAGTATCCATGGGCGAAATTTACCAAAGCGCGACTGCGTTCTGTCGGCAATCATACCCATAATAATATCGGTTACGCCATCAGATAGCCTTACCACTAAAAACAACATGGCAGCGGCAGCCGCCGATATGCCAAATGTATCGGTGTAAAACACCGCTAAATAAGCAAGCGCGCCGCGCCACACTAAGTTAGCGCCGGCATCACCCATGGCGTAACCGACTTTTTCGTATAAAGGGAGTTTGTTCACAGTGCGTGTTCTTATTGTTATAAGCCGAAAAATTATCGGCTAGTTATTAGGTTACTGTACGCTTTACCGCTGGCTTTAACAGTTCGTTTTTGTGTGTTGTAGTCTACGTGTACTATTCCAAAACGTTTTAAATATCCTTCAGCCCATTCAAAGTTATCCATTAGGCTCCAAGCAAAGTAGCCATCTACTTTCACACCTTGCTCAGCTGCGTTATGTAGGGCATTTAAATGCTCGTGGTAATATTCAATACGGTCGTTATCGTTCACTTCACCGTCTTTAAATTCGTCAGCCATGGCTGCACCGTTTTCGGTAATATAAATAGGCGGTAGGGTGTATTTTTCGTTTAACGATACAAGTAACTCTGTAAGTGCTTTAGGATAAATTTCCCAGCCTATATCGGTCATTGGCGCTTTATGTGGCAGCTCATGGTAAAAGTCGGTTTCGCTTGCTTGATAATGCATGCGGGTATAAAAGTTAACCCCTAGGTAATCTAGTGGTTGAGCAATTATTTCCATGTCTCCATCCAAAATATCAGGGCGGTGGGCTTTAGGTAATTGCGAAATGATATCTGGGTACTTACCTTGCATTACAGGCTGCATGTACCATTGGTTTATGTAGTCATCAGCAAATGCAGTCGCTTTTAAATCTTCTTCGCATTGGGTAACTGAGTAACAAGGCGTAAAGTTAAGTACAATACCGTTTAATGTATTTGGGCTATTTTTAGCAAGTACTTGCATAGCCAATCCGTGGCCCAGTAATAAGTGATGCGCAGCTTTACGACCAAACTCCCGACCTACAATACCCGGCGCATGTACGCCTATTTCGTAACCTAAGTAAGAGCTACAAAACGGCTCGTTTAAGGTGGCGTACGAGTGTACGCGGTCACCAAATGCTTTGGTAATTAAATCAGTGTAATGCGCAAATTCGTAAGCGGTGTTACGGTTTAGCCAACCGCCTTCGTCTTCAATATGTTGTGGTAAATCCCAGTGGTACAGCGTTACAAAAGCTTTAATGTTACGGCGTTTTAATTCATCTAAAATGTCGGTATAAAACTTAACGCCTGTCGGGTTTAAGTGACCGCTTTTAGTCATTACGCGCGGCCACGAAATCGAAAGTCTGTAAGCGTCTACACCTAATGATTCAATTAAGTTTATATCGTCTTTCCAGCGAGTGTAGTGCTCGCAGGCTACATCGCCATTTGAATTATCGACTATTTTTCCTTCTTTACTGCAAAAGGTATCCCAAATACATGGCAAGCGATCAGCTGCGCCGCCTTCAATTTGAAATGAGGCCGTAGCTACACCATAGGTAAAACTTTTGGCTAAAAGGGGTGAGCCACTAGGTAAAGATAATTGTTTCATTAAGAGAAAACCTCTGCTTCTTTTTGGTAAAGGTTGCTTTGTATATAGCGTGTATTAAATTCAATATTGGAAGCGCTTCCATATTTAATTTGATTAATCACTAAGGATGGTATTTAATAACTTTAAGGAAGCGCTTCCATATTTAGGTTAGTGGCTATTGCTAAGTAGGTCAATAGTTAAATTTAAATAACAAATAGGTGCTGCACAAAAACACACTGACACAACACAGGGCTATAAAAATGAAAAAAAGCTTAAACACTAATAGGTTACGAATGCTCCCTATTTTAATAGGCGGATTATGCGTTCTAAGTGCGTGTAATAAACAAGAAGCTAACGCTAATAATAACGAAAGCGCGGTGGCCAAAAAGGCTGAACATGAGCAAGGTGATTTATCACTTTGGCCAACGCTTAAAAACAAAGTAGTGAAAACGCCTGAAATTGAAAATACGATTGAACAATATTTAAAAACAATGACGCTTGAGCAAAAAGTAGCGCAGATGATCCAACCTGAAATTCGCGATATTAGTGTTGAAGACATGCGTAAATATGGTTTTGGTTCGTATTTAAATGGCGGTGGCTCGTTCCCTAATGCTAATAAGCATGCAACGCCTGCCGATTGGATAACACTTGCTGAGAGTATGTATCAGGCATCGGTTGATGACTCAATTGATGGCAGTAAAATTCCAACTATGTGGGGCACTGATGCGGTACACGGTCATAATAATGTGATTGGGGCGACGTTATTTCCGCACAATATTGGTTTAGGTGCAGCAAATAATCCTGCATTAATTGAGCAAATTGCAGCAGCTACGGCAATAGAAGTAATGGCAACAGGCATAGATTGGGTATTTGCACCAACTGTTGCGGTTGTGCGCGACGACCGATGGGGCAGAACGTACGAAGGCTACTCAGAAGACCCTGCAATTGTACGTGAGTATTCAGCCGCAATTGTAAACGGATTGCAAGGCAGAGCCGATGAGGACTTTTTAAGTGATAAACGCGTAATTAGTACCGTTAAGCACTTTTTAGGCGATGGCGGCACGGTAGATGGTGACGATCAAGGTGACAACATTGATAGCGAAGAGACGTTATATAACATTCATGCGCAAGGCTATATAGGTGGCTTAACCGCAGGTAGTCAGTCGGTTATGGCATCGTTTAATAGCTGGAATGGTAAAAAAAATCACGGCAATAAATACCTACTTACCGATGTATTAAAAACAAAAATGGGTTTTGATGGCTTTGTTGTAGGAGATTGGAACGGACACGGACAAGTTGCAGACTGTACAAATGAAAGTTGCCCACAGGCTGTTAATGCGGGGCTTGATATTTTTATGGTGCCAACGGGTGCTTGGAAGCCACTTTATGAAAATACAATTAAACAAGTAAAAGCGGGCACAATAACAATGGCGCGAATAGATGACGCCGTGGCACGTATTTTACGCGTTAAATTACGCGCGGGTTTATTTGATAAACCAAGCCCCGCAAATCGAAAATATTCAGGTAAATTAAAACTAATAGGTGCGCCAGCACATCGCGATATTGCCCGCCAAGCGGTACAAGAGTCGTTAGTACTGCTTAAAAACAACAACCATTTATTACCGCTTAATCCATCAAGCAACATACTGATTGCAGGCGATGCGGCCGATAACATAGGCAAGCAATCGGGCGGTTGGAGCATTACGTGGCAGGGAACTAATAATCAAAATGCAGATTTTCCTGGGGCAACGTCTATTTATGCGGGGCTAAAAACACAAATAGAGGCTGCTGGCGGTAACGCTATTTTAAGCCCAACGGGTGAATTTAATACCAAACCCGATGTAGCCATTGTTGTATTTGGTGAAGAACCATACGCAGAGGGGCATGGTGATAAAGACAACCTTGAGTTTGAGCGTAACAATAAACGCTCTCTTAAAATATTAAAAACATTAAAGCAGCAAAATATACCGGTTGTTTCTGTGTTTATATCGGGCAGACCAATGTGGGTTAACAGCGAGCTAAACGCGTCAGATGCATTTGTAACAGCATGGCTTCCTGGCACTGAAGGACAAGGCATTGCAGATGTTTTATTAGCGGATGCAAGTGGGCAGGTACAGTACGACTTTAAAGGTAAATTGTCTTTCTCATGGCCTAAATCGCCACTACAAACCGCAGTAAATAAGGGCGATGCTGATTACTCACCATTATTACCCTATGGCTTTGGTTTAACCTATAAAGATGAAAGTACGCTTGCCAATAATCTAAATGAAGACTCAGGTGTTGATATTAGTAACCTTGCGCCGCTATCTATATTTAATGGCAGTTTTAAAACGCCGTGGCGTTTGTTTTTAAATTCAAATAGCGAGCAGCACCAAGTAGCCAGTAACAGTGTAAAGCTCGGTGGCATTACTTATCGCACTGAAGACAAAACCATTCAAGAAGATGCGATGCAATTTAATTTTGATGGCACTGCAGCCAGCTACATCGAAATTAATAGTAACTTTACCGAAGACAAAGTGGCCTACATTGAAGCAAATTCGGCCCTTAGTTTTAGCTATAAAGTAAACCAAATACCTAGCTCACATACATACCTTGCAATGAAGTGCGAACAAGGTTGTGGTGGCGAATTTGATATTACCAATGAGCTTGAAAATGCTACTTTAAATACATGGCAAACCATGAGTATAGATTTAACGTGTTTTACTAAAAAGGGCGTTGATTTTGCCAGAGTAACCAGCCCTTTTATTATTAAAACAGCAGGAGAGCTTAGCGTTTCAGTTGCAGATATTAGCTTTGAACCACAAAGCGCTAAAAGCGCCGTGGTTAAGTGTGAATAATAAAACCTAAAGTTGTTGTGTGTAACCAAAACCCTTAGTAATAAGGGTTTTTTATGCTGGGCAATACTGCTTTAAAAACTCATGGTGAGGCGGTAATTGGCTAACGCGCTGTTCTATTTGCTGTTTAATACCGTGTAAAAAACGGGTGAGTTCTTCATCGCTCATCATGCTGGCTATTAAGTGATGTTGATTAGGCTCAATACCTTGACCAAGCATAACTTGCACCCACGAGTCGACTCTAAAAATGTCGCCATCGTCTAAAAATACACGGCCGGTTTGTTTAAACAAATCAATTTTATGCTGAAGTGTTTTTGGCACTTCCATGGCATTACAATGCTGCCAAAACTCACTGTCATCGCGATTAGTTACTTTGTAGTGCAGCACAATAAAGTCGCGAATATTTTCAATTTCGCTTTTAAGCTGTTTGTTGTATTCGTCAATGGCGTGATTGGTAATGCCATTAAACGGAAATAAACGCATAAAGCGAATAATACCCGACATAATTAAGTGAATGCTGGTGGACTCAAGTGGCTCTACAAAACCGCTGGCAAGGCCAAGCGCTAGGCAGTTTTTATTCCAGCCTTTTAAGCGCCGCCCTGTTTTAAATTTAATAATACGTGGCTCTGTAAGCGCCTCGCCCTCTATGTTACTTAATAAGAGCGCTTTGGCTTGCTCGTCATCCATATATTGGCTGCAATAAACTAATCCGTTGCCTACACGGTTTTGCAGCGGTATACGCCATTGCCAGCCGCTTTTGTGGGCAATAGATCGGGTAAGTGGTAATACGGTCTCGCTGGTTGATTTTGTTTGCACCGCAATGGCGCTATTACACGGTAGTAAATGCGACCAGTCTTCGTAGCCAGTATGTAATGCTTGCTCTATTAACAAGCCTCTAAAGCCAGTGCAATCAATAAAAAAGTCGCCGTTAATGTGCTCGCCATTATTTAAAATCAATGATTCTATATGGCCCGTTTTAGGGTTTTTTACTACTTTTTGTATTTTACCTTCAATGCGTTTTACACCCAGTGGCTCTGAAAATTCACGTAAAAACTGCGCGTAACGCGTGGCATCCATATGGTAGGCATAGTTAATAGGGTTTTGCTGATTAAACGCAAACTTACCGGCTTTAGCCGCTTGCAGCTCGTAGCAGTAATCGCCAAATGGGTTGTTTATTCCAAGTGCTTTACCTTGCAGCCAAAAGTGATGAAATTCACCCGCCCAACATTCTTTGCCCGTTGCGCCAAATGAGTGAATATAATGCGTGTTTTCATCGCCCCAGTTTTCAAAGCTAATACCTAATTTAAAGCTTGCTTGAGTGGCTTTCATAAATGCTTGCTCGTTTATACCCAGCAATTTATGAAATGTACGAATAGGCGGAATTGTAGCTTCGCCAACACCCACAGTGCCAATATCGTCAGATTCAACAAGGGTTATGTTTATATTGTTACCAACTAGTTTAGCAAGTGCCGCTGCGGCCATCCAACCTGCAGTGCCGCCTCCAGCAATTACTACGTTTTTAACAGCGTTTGTTTTAGTCATTATGTGGCTGCCCATTATTTGATAAAAGGTGATTTAAAAGCGCGCGATTACTTGGCAGTCCATTTAAACACTGCGCTATTTTTTCGCGATTTTGCTGATAATAGTAATCCCCAGCACGTGGGTCGTTAAATGTATTTTGTGCAGAGACTGTTTGTGTATCAAAGCCCATGCCATATAAAACGTATTGGTAACTGCTTGATGAAAACACTTCTTCGTTTTCAATAAAATCAAAGCGGCTAGGGGGCTGAAATTGCCAAAGTTTAAGTAAGTTTTGCAGGCGCTCGGGCGCGGTATTTAAATTACTAATATCTTGCCAATAGGGAGTGTCGTCGCGCTCGCTTAGTACATAATGAAGTTTTAAAAATTCAATAACGCGCTGCCAACGAGTGCTAAAGCGGCTGTTAAAACGACTTGCAAGCTGGCTCATGTGGGTGCGGTTTTGCGGTAGTTGCTCGCTTATCATGTTAATTGAAAGTTCAACCATAGCAAGAGCTGACGCTTCAAGCGGCTCTAAAAAGCCAGCTGACATACCCACGGCAACACAGTTTTTAATCCAAAATTGTTCCCTGTAACCAGGGCTGAATTTTAATACACGGTAGGTAAGTTGCTCAGCTTGTTGCTCACTGGTGCTTTTGGCTATGTAGCTTTTTAGTGTATTTGTTGCGCTTTCATCGCTTTGATATTTACTACTAAATGCATAACCTGTACCACGGCGTGTTGGCAGGGCTATATCCCAAATCCAGCCGTTACTTTGCGCTGTAGATAGCGTAGCAGAGGCAATTGGCTGATCGATGTGTGCATTAGGTATTTGCGCCGCAACAGCGCTGTTATTAAATAAAATATGATCTTGCGCTATAAACTCACTATTAAAATGCTCACCAATTAAACGAGCACGAGAGCCTGAGCAATCTATAAATAAATCACCTGTTATATCGCCATTATTATTTGTTTTTAATGAAGCAATATAGCCATGTTCGTCGTTAATAACCTCGGTTACATCGTCAATAATATGTGTAACGTTTAGATTTTTAACACAGTGATTTTTTAAAAACTCAGCAAATTTACCCGCATCTAAATGATAGCCATAGTTGGTGACCGCTGCATATTCGGGTGTTTGTAATTGCTTTGGTGCAAGTGCTGCTTGGCATACAAAGCTTTGCATATTAACAACGTCGGCAAATTTTTGATCAGGTGCAATACGTTGCCAGCTGGCGTGTAAATTAGTGTGCTCGTAGCCTTGTGGATTCATAAAAGGGTGGTAGTAGTTTTCTCCCTCGCTGAGGTTGCGCCAATTTATAAATTTAGAACCTTGTTTAAATGACGCGTCGCACTGGGTTATAAAATCAATTTCTTTAATGCCAATGCGCTGCAGCGTGTTGCGCATTGACGGCCATGTGCCTTCGCCCACACCCAATATAGGCACGTTTGCCGACTCCACTAACGTTACATTAAGGTGCGGGTGTTCGGCGGCTAATAAGCCTGCGCTTAGCCAGCCGGCAGTACCACCACCTAAAACGACTATTTTTGTTATTGGTTTGGTCATGAGTTAACACCCTAAAGTTGATAACAATTAAACTAGCATTAATACTGTTTTAAATACAAAAAAGCCGCTAGTATAAACTAACGGCTTTACTTTGTATTACCTTTAGAAGTTGTAACGCATACCAATATTGTAACGTGCACCTAGCTGTTGTAGGTTCCACAATTGTGCTGACGTACGGCCATGTTCGCGGCTGTTTTGTTCAGTAATGTTAAGGCCTTCAACAAAAAACGATAGTTGTTCGCTGTAGTTGTACGCAACATTAAAGTCGATTTGATAATATTCTTCAGTAAAGCCTGGCTCGTTTACGTATCGAGCTGCGCTATTTAAAAACTTATCACGCCAGTTGTAAGCAATACGTGCTTGAAAATCATCGTTTTCGTACATTGCAATAAAGTTAGCTGTATCGCTTAAACCCACTAGTGCAAATTGTGTTGTAGTAGGGTCAGCGTTTACATCAAAGTCTATGTCGCCATTAACTGTGGTGTAGTTTGCTTGCACACCAAAACCGCTTTCACCAAAAAAGTGCTGAAAGGCAATTTCAAAACCATCAATGGTGGCATTTTTATTGTTGGTAGGTACTTGCGCTGTAAATTCTAGTAATGGGTCATCGCTTTTAGCAATTACATCGTAAGCGGCTTCAAACTCTTCGTAAGTCATAGAGTCAAAATCAACGTTGTTTTCTGTTGCGGCAACCATTTGAAATAAGTTTGAATCGGTTAGGGCAAGTCCGCGAGATTCTAGTTCAGCAATGGCAGCTTGTGCGCGAGGACCCGCTGTTGCATCGCGTAATCCGTAGTAGTTTTGCGTCATTGGTGTCAAACCAATAAAGTTTTCGATGTCTTTAGTGTAATAACCTACCGACACATAACTAGTTTCTGCAAAGTACCATTCAGCCGATACATCAATATTGTCTGATTCAAGCGGCACTAAGCCAGGATTACCCGTTGACGCTGTAGCCGGTGAAGAACCTGCTAAAAGAGTAGGGGCACCCGGTACACCAACAGTCGCTGCTGAACTTAAGTTGTCGTAAGTTGGGCGAGCAATTGTAGTGCTATAAGAAAAACGCGCTTTTACGTTTTCGATTACTTCTATGTCAAAGTCAAAGCTTGGTAAAAAGTGATCGTAGCTAGATTTAAGGGTGAAATCTTCTTTATCTGAGCCAAAACGAACATTAAAGTCGTTATTACCTTCCCACGCTACTGCGTTAGGTAAATCGATATTAGCCGTTGAGGTAATGTCGGTAGACTCTTGGCGCGCGCCAATAACAATGTTGTATGGCATATCGCCAATGTAGCCGTTGTAAGTAAATTGCACAAACGCTGCGGTTATATCTTCTTCAATGGTGCGGTTAGTTGCAAATGCGCCATCGGCTGCAAAGTTAAATCCGTATTCTTCACCCGCCGAGTAACCAATTTGCGATGCGCTGCCGGTGTAACCTTGGTTGTATGAGCCCGATGTATCGTAGTCGTCAAACTCAGCTAAAAAGTTTGTTGGGTTTAGGTAGCCATCAGGTAGTTCGCCTGGGTTTTCGATACCCCAGTTACCCATTGTATTACGTGTAAGTGATTGCAGTGAATGGCTTTCCATAGAGCGAGACTCTATACCAAAGTCAATTGCGCCGTTTTCAATTTCGTATTTACCATGGATTCTAAATTCTGTAATTTCAGATTCTTGGCGAGCAAAGTTAGAATCTAAAATAGACGTACCCACATCAGAGGCATCTAATGTGTTATTACAATTTAGGTTGTCTCGGCGGCAATCATCAAAATCGATACTCATTGATGGAAGCTCACGGCTAAAATCAACTTCTTGTGCGTTAACTACGTTTGCTCCCAAGCCTGCGTTTACCCAGCTGCCGTAAGGTGCATCTGGTTTGCTAGTGGCTTTTGAATTGTGCGCATCAAACATAAAGCTCAATTCTGAATTGAAATAGTATTCAACGTTTAAACCAATAGAGTCGTTTTGGTTAACTTGGTTTAGCTCTTGAAATGCTAAGCCTAAATCGCGTGTTTGCTGATCGCGACGTTCTTCTCGGTAATAAATAGGGGTTTTTACCGTGTTGTCGTCAAATGTTAGCGCGCTTTTGTAGTTATCCATCCAAATTGATTGCTCAGCACGGGCTTCGAATAAATCTTGCTTAGAATATGTGTAATCAAGCGTGGCTGTTAAATCGTCAATAGGGCTGTATTGCAGCGTTAATTGCGCGTTTGTACGAGTACGCTCTCTGTCGGCAATGGTGTAGCGCAAATCTGATGGCATTGAATAAAGCTGGCCAACGGCGGGTGCATTAGTTAAAACAATATCGTCTGCAGCTTGTGGGATTGTGCCGTCAAAAGCTGATGTATTCCATTGATTTACAAACGCACCTGTTGATGAGCTATCGCGCTGTTGCATGCTTGCAGTTAACGAGGCACCAAATTTAGCTTCACTGTCGGTCCAGCTAATTAAGCCCGAAAGCTCAGGTGTTATGTCATCACCAACGCGGTTTGTTGAGTCGTGTAATGCTTTTACGCCAATGCTTGAAACAAAGCCTGGATTGTCGAGCGGGCGAGCCGTATTAATATTAATTGTTGCGCCAATACCACCTGATGCAATGCTTGCTTTACCAGTTTTATATACTTCAACCGATTTAACGCTATCAGACGCTAAGTTTGCAAAATCAAATGCACGAGAGCTGGGTGTACCACCGCCTGCAGGCAAAGATGCCGCCGGCATTGTACGCCCGTTTAGGGTTACCATATTGTAGTCGGGGCCAAAACCACGAACCGTTACTTTAGAGCCTTCACCATTTGAGCGATCAATCGACACACCCGTAATACGCTGTAGCGACTCGGCTAAGTTGGTATCTGGGAATTTACCAATATCTTCAGCTGATATAGCATCTACAACACCGGCGGCGTCGCGTTTTAAACGAGTCGACTCTTTAATACTGCTTTTAAAACCAGTAACTTGGATTACTTCAACATCTGTATTTGCTTCTTGTGCATATACAGGCAAAGAGATTGATGCACCTAAAATCAGAGATAGGCTGGTCGCTATCTTTGTTTTTCTTACAATATGGTTGGACATTCGGTTTCCCTCGCGCTTTTATCATTATTATTAACAGCTTGTATGGGGCTGTTATTGTGTAGTTATAAACATTGTCAAATGTGTGGAAGCGCTTCCAGAGAGATCTGTTTAAATAGATTTTGTGGAAGCGCTTCCAGAAATGCTAGTTTATATTTTGAATAGGGTCAACTGTTGTTTTAATAAAATGAGACTAAATTGTTTTTAAAATGTATGTTTTTTGGATTTAATTTTATTTAAATCATAAATTACAATTGGTTATAAAAAGCCGTTTGCAATAGTGCTGTAACAATATTTTATTATAAGAAAACCAATTATTGATTAATTTAGTTATTTACACATTTTTATAAGGTGTTTAAATCAGCTTTTAATACTAGCTAAAATTAATAAATCGGCCGTTGGTCACTCAACAAAAAATAGGTACATTTGCTAACTTAGCGAAAATGCCGATGTAGTGATTATGTACAACGCAATTGAAGCAATCGCATCAAGCGGCGGTTCTATCTCAGTTTATGTATCGGTCATTAAAAACCAGAAGTTGTTTAAAAAATCGTTAATTAAATCACTAAAAAGTAACGTAGCTTTTGCAGAAGATGGTTTAAAAATAAACTTATAAAGTATTGCGCATAAGGTGTTGCGAGTCGCTAGTTTTATCGCTATTTTAAAGGCTCTCTCATAGATGGATTTTATTATGCGCATTAAATTTTTAGCGAGCTTTTATTCTTTCTTCTTGTTTGCATTGTTTGGTTGTGACGACCAAAGTATGGCAATTCAAGGTAGTCCTCAGCTAAATAATAATGTAAGTAACTCACCCTCTAATCTCAAAGTAAACACGCCTTCAGCAGCTCAAACACACGAACCCGCTTTAGTGGTCGGTATGCTAGCAACACATTGTAAAAGTAATGAAGCAGCCTACATTAACGCAAAAATGCATAAAGTTGTGCGTAACCCAGATGAAAGTACAGCCTACAAGTTAGAGCCTACCGATAAAGTGCTTTCTATTTGTGTTGCAAAAGATGACTCATCGCTTAGTTATCGATTTGGTAGAGTTAATGACATAGGGCTTGAAAAAGAAGCAACACCGAATGCTCCATTTGGCAGTTACTACAGGCAAGTAGGGCGTATTGGCGAGAGTATTTTATTTTTTAGTAACGGCGAATATCACTACTATATTATTAACTCAGGCGGTATGGGCAGCGGTGTAACCGTTAATGTTTATGAAAACGATACATTAATAACTGAGCTGTTTTCGGGTAATGATCCTTACGATGATTTTGTTATAGCAACCGATTTAAATTTCCCTAAAAAATTGGTTATCGAAAAACAGCCATTTAATAAGCAAATGCAGTAAATAATGACTCCACAGCAGCAAAACGTTATAGAGCAAGGGCATTGGTTTAAAAACCGTAGCGCTTATTTAAAAAGCTTTTTATTAACGCAGGGCAAAACGCTCTCACTAAAGGCTCAGCAATCATTATTTTTGCGAGGTGATAAGCACGATGGAATTTATGCAGTGCTTAGCGGCGTGGTGCGTATTAGTGGCGTAAGTAACGAAGGCAAAGAAGCCGTATTGAGCTTTATTGATTCATCACTGTGGTTTGGCGAAGTTACCTTGTTTGATGGTGGCCTGCGCACTCACGATGTATATGCACAAACTGATGTTGTGCTTTTTTACGTGCCCCAACGCGCGCTTGAACAGCTATTAAACGAACAGCCACAATATTGGCAAGAGTTTGGTTTATTGCTGGCACAAAAGTTACGCCTAATGTTTACCTCAATGGAAGATCACGCATTACTAAGCGCTGAGCAAAAAGTATGCAATCGACTTTTAATGCTTAGCGAACATACAGAGCACTTAACACCGCTTGTTTTATCTCAGCAGCAACTTGCTGATATGACCTACCTAACGCGCCAAACTATTAATCAAATACTGCAACAGCTTGTTAGCTTACAAGCTATTAGTTTGGGGTATCAACGCATAACTGTTTTAGATAAACAAAAGTTACAGGCCCGTGCTACACAAGCTTAAATAGAGGCTGCTTTATTTAGTTGGAACCAAAATTGCTACATAATATGTAATGCAACAATGGATTTGAGCTAATGACTACAATAACCTTTAAAAATCAATATAGTAATTATAACTCTCCAACAGTAAATAAAGCGGCAGGTTCAAGCGAAGTTGCGGCAACTAATACCCTCCCTAATGAAAAACCAAATGGTGTTAAAGGCATAAGCTCAACGCCTAAAGATCAAACGTTTTTAGAAAGTGCCCAAGAAGCGCTGGTTTATCAGCGCTTAGGCGTAAACAAAAACAAGATAGACGAGCTAAAAGCGACAATAGAAGAGCTCACTAAAGAGCTACAAGGTCAGGGCACAGACCCTAGCGCAATTGCTGATAAAATAGAGGAACTTCAAAAAATGCTTGAGCAAGAGTATCAAAAAGGGCGCGAGCGAACGGATATGAAAGGTGAGCATGAGCCGGGTAAAATAATTTCTGCATTTGTTTAATTTACACAATGTCGGATACCTGACATTGTTGCTGTGCTTACTTTTGCTAAAGTAAGTTTTAAATATAAAAATAAAGGCAAAACAATGAAAACACTTCAACAGCAACTTGGTAAATATGGTTTATATCATCGTTCTAAACGTAATGTACTAACGCACTTTATTGGTATTCCGCTCATTGTATTTGCGGCGTTGTGTTTACTAGCACGTATTCAAATACCCCTTGGTAGTGTAGTAATTGATGGCGCACAACTTTTTGTATTAGCGTCGGTTGTTTATTATTTTATGCTAAGCTTTTCGCTTGGCTTTATTATGGCCGTAATATTTACTTTACTCCTTGTTGCTGCTCAGCCTATTGCGGCAATGGCGTTTTGGCCTTGGTTGAGTATTGGCGTAGGTGTGTTTGTATTTGGTTGGGTATTACAGTTTATTGGGCATTATTACGAAGGTAAAAAACCGGCGTTTGTAGATGATCTAATTGGTTTAATTATAGGCCCTTTGTACGTAACTGTTGAACTACTATTTTTAATGGGTTTTTACAAAACATTAGAAGATGAAGTAAACGCAATAGCAGGTCCTACAAAGGCGTAAAATACTTTACTAAGTACCTTTATAAAACCTAATAAATAACAATAAAAGGGCAGATAACGCATGCAATATAATAATAAAACCGTGTGGATCACCGGGGCATCGTCAGGTATTGGTAAAGAGCTTGCTATACAATTTGCCGAGCTTGGAGCGCGCGTTATTTTATCGGCGCGCAATGTAGATAAACTAAACGATTTAAAAGCAACGCTTAAAGGCGAAGGGCACTTGGTTGTGCCGCTGGACTTAGCCCAGCCAGAGCATGTACTGAGTACAATAACAGCAAACATGAGCGAGCTTCCTGTAATAGATATTTTAATTAATAACGGCGGCGTATCGCAGCGTAGCTTATTTTTAGAAAACGACTTTAACGTGTACCGCCAATTAATGGAGGTTAATTACTTTGGCTCAATTGCACTTACTAAAGCTGTATTGCCTACTATGGTGGCAAGGCGCAGTGGCTCAATTGTGTCTATTAGTAGTGTGGCGGGTAAAGTTGGGTCAAAATTTAGAACAGGTTATTCGGGTTCTAAATATGCGGTGGTTGGTTTTATGGATTGCCTACGAGCAGAAGTAGCACAACATAACATTCATTGTTTAACAATTTGCCCAGGCTCTATTAAAACAGCAATTGCGCATAACTCACTAAACGAGCAAGGCATAGCTCAAAATAAACCAGAAGAATCGATAGAAAATGGGATGGATGTAAGCGTAGCGGCTTCAAAAATGATTCGTGCCATTAGCAATAAAAAAGACGAAGTGATTATTGGCAAAGGTTTGAGTGGTTGGGCGCCTACAATTAAGCGCTTTTTTCCTACTTTGTTTAATCGCATTACTGCAAAAACAAACTATAGGTAGCGTCGTTTATTTCAAAGGCGTAAAATGCCGTAAATTTGATCAATTTAGAAAAGGATTCTAAATGAAGTATTTATGGTTGAGCCTGTTTTTTATTGTATTAATTTGGTCTGGTATTAACCCAAAAGATCAATTTACATGGCTGCTTGAAGTTATCCCCGCAATTATTGGTTTAGTGCTGCTAGCAAGTACCTATAGCCATTTTAAACTTACCCCTATTTTATATACATTTATTTTAGCGCATTGCATAGTGCTGATGATTGGCGGGCATTACACCTACGCCGAAGTCCCTTTTTTCGATAACCTATTTGGTAGCGAGCGTAATAACTACGACAAAGTAGGGCACTTTTTTCAAGGGTTTGTACCAGCACTACTAGCACGCGAAATTTTACTGCGCAAAAAAGTAGTAAACGGCAAAGGTTGGTTAATCACCTTTGTTATTTCGGTATGTTTAGCATTTAGCGCGTTTTACGAATTAATAGAATGGTGGGTTGCAGTATTAAGCGGCGAAAACGCAGAAGCGTTTTTAGGCACGCAAGGTTACGTGTGGGATACCCAATCAGATATGGGACTGGCGTTATTTGGGGCTATTTGCTCGCTATTAGTACTTTCAAAAGTACACGACAAACAGCTAAAAAACGTTAAAGATTATTTATAGGCTATAGGAACGTTCTATAGAAATGTTTATAAAAACATTGGTAAAAAAGACTACTAACTTATGACCGCAAATATTAGTAACTACTCAATTAGCACAGACAAAAGCAAACTTAACTTTAACGTTATTTATAACTTTATTGCTAATAGCTATTGGGCCAAAGGCATTCCTAAAAGCGTGATGCAATCAGCTATTGATAACTCAATGTGCTTTGGTGTTTACAGCGCTCATAACGAGCAAGTTGGCTTTGCCCGAGTCGTGACCGATAAAGCAACCTTTGCTTATTTAGCAGATGTATTTATTGCCCCGCACTTGCAAGGTAATGGGCTGAGTAAGTTACTTATTAAAACGATAGTGGAGCACCCTGAGCTGCAAGGGCTCAGGCGCTTTTTGTTAGCGACATCGAATGCCCACGGGCTTTATGCACAATACGGGTTTAAACCTATAGACAACCCCGCATTGCTAATGCAAATAAATCCTGAGAATGTGTATGATGAAAATAATAGTGAGGTCTATTAAGCGGGGGGAAGACCATGATAAATTTAAAGATCTTGTTAGGTGTTTTTATCACTTTTGTCTGGAATATCATTACATAAAGCACACCCTACACCTTTACGTGATTGATATAATCTTGAACATATAAACACTGTTGTTGTAATTAAAGACCAAGTACAAGCAAAAATTAATGCTTCTTGAACTGAATGCTGTTTAAGCAACTCAACTATAAAAAGTAAGGCTGCTACTCCAAGAAATACTTTTAATGCTCTAACGAACCAAAACTTAGATCCCATTTGAACTCCAAACCTGAGAAACACCTAACGAGCCTTTAGATTAACTCGTTTTTTATATAAACAAACCATAGCTGAGTTCCTATTTTGGTTCAATTGATTACTGTGTTTTTACGCAGAATATTGAAAAGTATTTAGTGTTTTTTTTATTCGCGTTTTGAAAGGGATTATAGGTATATAGGTGGCTTTTGCTACTGGCGGCAATGGCGTAAACCACGCACGAAAGTATGCAGTTTAATAAAACGAGGTGTTAGCGAACGACTCGCCATAGCCTGCGTTATCACCAGCAAAGGCCCTTGTAGAAGCTCAAAAACAAAAGGAATTAACATTGCGCTAGTCAATGACTATTTAGCATCACAAGGTTTAATGTCATTGAGAGATATTTGAATCGGTATTCATTACGGGAGATGAACCGCCCATTGCGGACCCGCATGATGGGGGGTGTGGGGGCTGGAGGCCTCCGGCTACCCGATTATGTAACTATTTCCACATACTTTGTCTGCAACTTTTAAACTTATCTTGAGTTAACTCATGCAATTTTAAGCTCAAGTCGTCCCATGATTTATTGACAGGTAATTTTCGACAGTGTTTAGAATTAGGAAATTTTTTGCCAACTTCAATTAAAGAGCCGCCTGCTAATTCGGTAGATGCAAAAATAAAGAAATGCAGTCCATCTTTACATTGGTTGTTGAACTTTCTCTCATATGGGGTTGTTGGTAAACTTTGAATCAATTGTGATAACTCATCTATTTCAGTTTGTTCAAGTTTTGTTTTGCAAGGCATGGCATTTGAAAAGAATGAAGTAGCCCAATAAAACTCGCCTTGGTTGTTTAGCCAAACTCGATCAACAGTTCTCATAGTTTCAATTTCTGCACGTAGAGTCCAGTCATTCTCTTTCGCATTAAGACCTGCAGAAAAAATGAATATTAAAACAAATACTAAAAGTTTCATTGCATCATCCTAGGTACACAACGGCTTTATCAGAGGACACTTTCCTCTTTTTATGAGCAATGTATGTCCCCTTAATTATTTTTTAATATTAATAACAAATCCTGTAACACATTGCCAGTTATAAACTTTAAGGCGGGCTGTTCTTTTAATAATATGCACAAATGAGGAAACGTCCTCATTTTTAGACTTATGAGGAAAAGCTCCAGTGCGGTACATAAATGCAGCAATTAAGTATTTAAAATGAAAACCAAACCCGATTTTAAATCATTTTATAGTCACTAAAAAACGCCAGCGATAATGCAAATAACCGCTTTAAGTACACTTATTTGTGTAGGCGTATTATAAAAGGTGGTTTAGGGACGGTGGAAGCTGTAAAAACGAGATCATTAATTATTTACTAAACGAGTCTTCCTACTTTTAAAACAGGGCAGACACGATGTACTTATACCAATCGACTTAAATATTTAGCCTTTCTAGCGTGCTAAATAAAGCGTTAACGGCGTTATAAATTTCTCATGTAGAGCAACTACATGTCGAAATTTATGCCTTGTTATCCCTCTATTTATCCGTCGCTATAAATGTCTAATAACTTAACACGATTGGTATTATTTAGCTTTTTTTGCCTCTAGAGTTTCTATTTCACTCCAGATTTTTTCGGCTTCGGCACTTAACATGGCAAAGCTTTTAATGTCGCCTTTTCTTTGTGCCTGCATGCCTTGCTCTAGTTTTACGTCGTATTCTTTACGCAGTTTTTTTACGGGATCAGGCTTTAAAAATGAAAACATTAGTATTCTCTTAATTTATTAAATTATATGTAGTTAGTGTACGCATTAATGGGCTTAATAGTTCTTTGTTTAGTGAAAATGTTTACTTTGCGCTTTTAAAGCGCAAAGTAAACACGGTGTAGTTATTAACGTACTGTGTGCTAGTTCTGGTTCTAGTACTTACGTTTCTGGCTCTAGGCGTTTAATACCTTGCCCATCAATACCTAAATAAATAAAACCATCACTGCCTTGGGCTAAGCTGCGTACTCTGCCTATTCCATCGAGTACTTTATATTGCTTAACAACCTTACCCTTTGAGATTTCCAATGCGCTAATAAATGCAAATTTCATTGATGCTAATAATAGCTTACCTTTAAGCTTTGGGTATTTATCACTCGTTACATACAACATATCGGAAGGGGCAATTGAAGGGGTCCAGTGTAATACAGGCGATTGCATGCCGTCTTTTTCTTTAAGGTCGGTAAACTTGGTGCCGCTGTAGTTAACGCCATAACTGACCAAAGGCCATCCGTAGTTAGCGCCTTTTTTTATTATATTAAGTTCATCGCCGCCGCGTGGCCCGTGTTCGTGAGACCATAAAATATTATTTTGATTATCAATCCACATACCTTGTGGATTACGGTGTCCATAAGACCATACCGCATGTTTTGCATTTTTTTGTTCAACAAACGGATTATCACTTGGGATATTACCATTTTCGTGTAAGCGATAAATTTTACCGCCATCACGGGTGAGATCTTGTGGGTTTATGTCGCGCGAGCCGCGATCGCCAATTGAAAAATAAACATAACCTTCATCATCAAACACAATACGGCTGCCGTAGTGTTGGCCTTTGGTACTATTATGCTCGCCTTTGTATAGCAATTGCTGATCAGACAACTGCATATGATCGTCACTTAGCTTGGCGCGCATTAAGGCGGTGTTACTTCCGCTTCCTTTGCCCTCACTACTTGCGTAACTAAAGTACAGCCATTGGTTTTGTTTACTGTCGGTGTGTAGTGCTAAATCAAGTAATCCACCTTGGCCATTAGCGTCAATGTCGGGCAGCCCAGAGACTTTAGTTAACGTAGTGGTATTTTTAGGTAATAAAAATAACGTTCCACTGCGCTCAGATATTAATAAATCACCATTAGCTAAAGGCTCAATAGCCCAAGGTATAACTACACCTTCTGCCGCTGTTACTGCGTTAACGCTAAGCGCTAAAGTATCGAGCTGTTTATAGTTTTTTACGTAATCGCTTTTTGCATGCGCGGGTGCGTTAGTAGCAAATATAGCAATGGCTAAGCCTGCACTTATTAGTTTAGGGAGTGTGTTATGTGACATTAAATTTATCATTATGGCTTCCAAAATTAATTCAGTCTTATATAACCTTAACATGGCATAAATAAATTTGTTAAGCGTTGAGTTGAATGAAAAACACACACTTCTATTTTTATACGATGACCTTTAACAGGAAATTGTTTTAGCAATTAGCGCTAATAAAAAACTGAATAATTACTCTATTGGGGTTGAAAACTTAGAATTTGAGCGTACACTTGTGCGCTGAAGTTTGGGCGTACACGTGTAAGTTCAAAGTAATTAAGATTTGATAGAGATTTAACCATGATGACTCAAGTATTAAACCAATTTTCAAAATGGTTTTTACACCATCAAAGTTTTGCAGGCTACATAGAGCCCGTAATGCAGGTGTTTAAACCTGCTTGGCGTGCAGGGCAGTTTAGAGCGCAAGTAGTTAGTACAGCTGTACTTGATGGCGGTTTTTTAAGTGTGCAACTTAAGCCAAGCAAACAATGGCAGGCGCATACGTCAGGGCAGCATATAAGTTTAACGGTTGAAATTAATGGGCGATTATTAACACGCGTTTTTACCGTGGCCTCAAGCGCTCAGCAATTTAAAAATACAGGTTTGGTGCGCTTACTAATCAAAACAAATGCGCAAGGGCGCTTTACAGGCTTACTCAGCAGTGCATTAAAAGCGGGGTTGTGGTGCAATATTTCTGCGCCAAGCGGCGACTTTGTGTTTAAAAACACACACACGCCAGCCACTTTTATTGCAGGCGGCTCGGGTATAACACCTATGCTGGCTATGCTTGATGATTACTTAAGCCAAACTACGCAAAAAGTGTCGTTAGTGTATTACGCAAAAGCCACTGAGCATCAATGTGTTGATGAGCTAAGTGAGTTGGCAGCGCAATTTGAGCATTTTTCGTTTTTATTATTAACGCGTGAGCAATCAAGCGATATAACCAGCAATATTAAGCCGTGGGAAAACCCAGATATTTACTGCTGTGGCCCTGCAGCATTTATGCAAACGGTGAGCGATTTTGCTAAAACGCATAAGCTAAATTATTACCAAGAAGCATTTGGTTTAGCGCTGCCTACCTTAAACGACGACAGCCAATTTAATGTAAAAATTAACGCCAGTGCCCATGTTGTATCGGGCAACGATGTTTTACTGACTCAGTTTGAAGAAAAAAAGCTCCCCGTTAAACGCGGTTGCGGTATTGGTATTTGCCATCAATGCCAATGTATTAAAAAGTCAGGCGTGGTACGTAATTTAAAAACAGGTGAATTGAGTGACAACGGCGAGCAATTAATACAACTTTGCGTAAGCCAACCTGTTAGTGATTTGGAGTTACAATTATGAAAAACATTAACTATGACATGCTCGCAAGCGAGCTAGATGCCATTAAAATGGACACCCTTGGCAAAGTTGGCCAACAAGATGCTGACTATATTCGCTCTGTTGTGCGCAAACAGCGAGTGTGTGAATGGAGCGGGCGAATTTTGCTTATGCTTGGTTTTATTCAGCCACTATTGTGGGTTGCAGGCGTGCTGCTATTAGCGCTTGCTAAAATTTTAGACAATATGGAAATTGGCCACAATGTAATGCATGGTCAATACGATTGGATGAACGACAAGCAACTTAACTCACAACATTATGAGTGGGACATAGCGTGCGATGGACAAAGTTGGCACCGCGTTCATAACTTTGAACACCATACGTATACTAATATTATTGGTAAAGACAGAGACTTTGGTTATGGCTTGTTGCGTTTAAGCGATGATTTTAAATGGCGCTTTAAAAATGTATGGCAGTTTTTTACATATATTAATTTAAGTGTGTTATTTCAGTGGGGCGTGTCGTATCACGAGTTAGCTGCAGAGCGTGTTTTTATCGGTAAAAAGAAAGAAAACCGTGAAGGGCTTGTATCACACTATACATTAAAGCAGCGCTTTTTTAGTAAAGGCGCTCGCCAGTTAATTAAAGATTATGCGATATTTCCGTTACTTGCAGGGCCTTTATTTTTATGGGTATTAGCGGGTAACTTGGTAGCTAACTTAATCCGTAATTTATGGACATCAACCATAATATTTTGTGGTCACTTTACTGAAGAAACGCAAACTTTTAAACAAGAAGACTGCGTAAACGAAACGCAAGGACAGTGGTATTATCGCCAAGTACTGGGCTCGTCTAATATTAAAGGGTCGCATTGGTTTCATGTTTTAACAGGGCATTTGAGCTGCCAAATAGAGCATCACTTATTTCCAGATATGCCGTCTTCGCGCTATCAAGAAGTTGCACCTCAAGTACAAGCTGTTTTGCAAAAACACGGTATTGATTATCACACTGGTGGCTTTTTTAGACAGTATACGTCGGTGTTAAAACGTATTATTAAATACTCGTTTAAATAAATTATTTGTTTTAAAAAATCGATCTATGTAGCAGCATAGGTCGATTTTTTTGTTTATAGCACCCAATGCGGTTGATTAGTAAACAGCACTTGCAAAAAATTCTCATAGTTAATTAAAAAAGCCTTACTTTAGCTATGGTTAAATAGCGTGTGATTGTCATACAATGGAGGGAAATAGACCACACAAGAGAGATTAAAATGGCCGCATTTGGTACCGTGTTTATGCCGCAGATGATTCAAGCTCGTTTTTCTGATAATAAATGGAGCGAAAGCTCAATTGTCCCTTCCGATAAACTTGAACTTCATGCTGGTGCGCACGTTCTTCATTATTCAAGTACATGTTTTGAAGGCTTAAAAGCCTTTCGCCATGAAGATGGTTCTGTTTATCTTTTTAGAATGGATGCAAACATTGCACGCATGCAACAAAGCTCAGCGCTATTAAGCTTACCGAGTTTTGACAGCGATATGCTAAAAACGATGATTATCGATATTATGCGTGAATACGCAGATGAAACGCCATTACCGCCGGGTTCTATGTATATTCGCCCAACGCACATTGGTACAGAGGCTGCAATTGGTAAAGCCGCAGCGCCATCAATGAGCTCGCTTTTATACACATTACTATCGCCAGTAGGTGATTACTTTGCCGGTGGTGCAACTGCACTACGTGTACTGCTTGAAGAAGATGGCATGCGCTGCGCTCCGCACATGGGTATGGTAAAAAGTGGTGGTAACTACGCCAGTGCACTAGCACCTATTAGCGCTGCACGTATAAAGTATCAAGCTGATCAAATTTTGTTTTGCCCAGGTGGCGACGTACAAGAAACCGGTGCTGCTAACTTTATACTTATTGATGGCAACGAAATTATTACTAAAGCGCTTGATAGCACGTTTTTACATGGTGTAACGCGTAATAGTATTTTAACCATTGCAAAAGATTTAGGTATGACGGTAAGCGAACGTAACTTTAGCGTTACTGAGCTATTAGAGCGTGCTGCTAAACCAGGTACTGAAGCGGCGCTTTCGGGCACTGCTGCTGTACTAACTGCTGTGGGTACGTTTATTCATAACGATAAAGAGTACAAAGTAGGTACTGGCGAGCCAGGCCCAACGACTGCACGCCTTCGCCAAGCATTGAACGATATTCAATGGGGTAAAAGTGAAGACAAACACGGCTGGTTAACTAAAATCTAATTATAGATTTGATTCTAACTCGCATTAAAAAGCCACCTAATCGGTGGCTTTTGTGTGTTTGGTTACTTTAAGCTGCGCTTATTAAAACTTCATTTCTATTTTACCGTACACGTAGCGTCCGTTAAATCCATACGGCGAGAAGCTAGAGTAAGCAAATAAACGTGAGAAGGTGGTTACATCGTCAACATTTTCACGGGTTGCATCTGGATAAACATCAAAAATGTTATTAGCCCCTAAGCTCAGCGATAAGTTTTCACTAAGCGAGTAGGCGACATCTAAGTCGGTTATCCATTTGGGCTTAAGCACTTCGTTACGTTCTGGGATATCTGAAGGGTCTTGAGTTTCGCCGTAACGTGTTGTTCTAAGCGTGGTACGTATGTCGTCGTTAGTCCATGTTGCGCTTAAGTTGTACTTATTACGCGGTGTGCTTACTTCAAAACGACGCAGCTCAGTGCCTGAGAACAGGTTATCTTGATCGAACCCTGCACCTTGCAGCTCTGCTGGTGGGTCGATAATATTTGTTACTTCATTTTTACCGTAGTTGTAACCTAGGTTAAAGGCTAAATCGCCATAACCATCAGTTGCTACATTATAAGAGGCAACCACATCCACACCACGGGTTTTACTGTCAATTGCATTTAAGAAGAAACGACCTTGATTAGCACCTGTGCCTTGAAGTAAATCGGCAATAGCATCGCCCGATAAGTTGTTTGATAACACAATACGGTCATCAATTAATATTTGGTAGTAATCAACCGACAAGCTGAAATTAAAGTCGGTAGACCATGTAAAACCAACGCCGTAGTTTGTTGCTTCTTCTGCATCAAGACCAGGTGAGCCCAGTGCTTTTGCTACATCGCTGCTTGGTGCGAACGTACCTGTTTCGGTTGGTTCGCCATCAACAAATACAGTGGCCACTGAGGTAAAGTATTGTTGCTGCAAAGAAGGTGCTCTAAAGCCAGTTGATACAGAGGCGCGCAGCGCTAAGTCTTCAGTTAATGAATAACGAGTCGCAACTTTACCGTTAAGTGTATCGCCAAAGTCTGAGTAATCTTCATAACGGGCGGCAACCGCTAAATTCCAATCGTCGGTTAGGTAGGTTTCAAGGTCTATATACAAGCTCACGTTATGGCGGCTATTATCGCCCTCTGATTCGGGTGTAAACCCCGGGAATACTTGTGCGCCCGCTGCGCCAAATGGGCCATCGACTGGGTCGGTTACTGCGCCTCCTGGGCCAAATGTGCCTTGTGCATATGAAGCTTCTTCGCCTGCATCTATTTGGTATCCTTCGCGGCGATACTCAGCACCTACAGCTACACTTACCGAGCTTTCTAAAAAGCTGACGTCTACTTCGCGACTAAAATCAACGTTTAAGGTAAGTTGATCGTAGGTAAGTGTTCCGGCATCAAAGCTTGTTTGGCTAGTCGGGCCGTATGAGGTATTTAAACTATTTATAACACCAAACTCAAATGCATCTTGACCATATACAGCCGATACATCGTAATTCCATTCACTTACAAAACCTTTAGCGCCAAGTGCCAGTGAAAAGTCATCTATGTCTGAGGTGATAACAGGCAAAAAGCCATCAGGGTAAACTTCTTCTATATTACGGCTATCGCTTGCACGGCGATAAAAACCACCGCCTTCGCCTTCGCGTTTGCTGTAAGAACCAAACGAATATAAATCTACTTCGTTTGTTAATTGGTAACCTGCGTTATAAAACACTGAAAAGTCTTCTACATCGCCATTACCAAAGTTATGGTTATATCGATTTACGGTAAGTTCACGTGGGTCGAGAGAGCCATCATCTAATCGTGCGTAGTTTTCACGATTATCGTAGTCAGAGCGGTTAGTTGAATGGCGGTCGCGGTATTCCGTTGAAATGTTTAAAAAGCCATTATCGCCAAGCTCAAAACCCATATTACCTTGCAGTGTTAATGTTTGACCGTCTGTTAAAGAGCGATCGCCACCTTCGGTAAATGCTAAATTTCCGTCGCTACCTTCAGATACAGATTCAAGCTGTGGTACACCGTCCATTTCGGTTACGTTAGCACCATATATAGCCGCCACTGAGCCACCGCTGCTGGCACTTTTAAGCACAATATTAATAACACCGGCTATAGCATCAGAGCCATATTGGGCTGCTGCACCATCACGTAATACTTCAATGCGGTCGATAGCATTTGCAGGTATCGCATTTAAATCAACCGATGATGAACCACGACCCGTTGAGCCATTTAAGTTAAGTAATGCATTACTGTGGCGGCGTTTACCATTAACAAGCACTAAAGTGTGATCGGGTGCTAAACCACGAAGTTGAGCAGGGCGTACATGGTCACTACCATCAGTAAGTGATGCTTGCGGGAAGTTAAAGCTAGGTAATAAATTGCTAAGTAGGGCATTCGTTTCAGTAAAGCCTGAGTTTTTAAGTGCATCTGCACCAATTATATCGATGGGTACTGCACTGTCTTCTACTGTACGGCCTAATCGGCGAGAGCCAATTACGCTTATTTGTTCGATGTTTTCTTCTGCTTTGGTGTCTTGCTCTGCAGCATTTACTGAGAGCGAACCAAGTAGCGCAGCTGATGCACTCATGGCGAGTAATATTTGTGGTACCGACTGCTGTAATTTAAATAACGGTTTTCTATTCATGCTGTATTTCCCCATACCCATTGAATTATTTTAGTTTTGAACAAAAAGATAAAGATTAAACCTCTTTGTTACCTTGAACATATACTTAATTAACAAAGCCAGTCAATTGAATAACATTCAATTAATTTAAGGGTTTTTATAATTACATTTAGTTGTTTTTTATAATGACCATTGTTTTAGTTATATAGCGAAGGTAATTGCTAAGTAATTGATGGATAATGAATTATATTTAAAAATTAAATTTAACGTTTAATTAACTGGTAAGATGAGGTTGGTAGATTTAACTAATTATTTGTAGGAAGCCATTTTTATTGGGCTGGCAATAAACAACTGTTGAGCTATAAATATTTTTAAAAATATAAAATAAAAATACACCCATTAAATGTTAACTAAATTAACATTTAATGGGTGTGTTATAAATTATGTACTACTTATTAGAACCTATACTTTAAAGCATGAAGTAATTTTGTTTTTATAAGTAATTGGTATAAAAAAGAGTGCTAGAAATAGTGTTAAAATTTAATTTTTCCAATAAGTATGTCTTTAAACATTACCCAATCTCCCCACAAACTGTAAAAAGGGTGTTTAAAAGTAGCAGGGCGGTTTTTTTCAAAAAAGAAATGCCCGACCCACGCAAACCCATATCCAATAACAGGTAATAGCCACAATAAACTGTAGTGTTGTTTTAATAATGCTATTGCGATTACAACAAGAACGAGGGTGCTTCCTATAAAATGTAAGCGGCGGCAAATCACGTTGCGATGCTCTTTTAAATAATAAGGATAGAAAGCTTTAAAGCTTTTAAACGTGGGGTTTGTACTTTGCATAGTGTGCTCTTTTATTGTTTTTTATTTTAATGAGGGTAATGCTATTAAAGCGTAAGTTTACATTTGTTTACAGCGATAAATGGCGCTTAACGCATCTATATAGACAAAAGGGCTAAAAGTTAATAGCTTAGGCGCACTATTAATAAATAAGAATGGAACTCGGGATGTTTAAACATACTCTAGCGTGTGCTGTAATTGTAGCGCTTAGCGGCTGTACAGAGCCAACTAATACGGTAACTCAAGAAGAAGTAAAAGCACCTATGAAGCAAGTTAACGCAGTTATATACCCAGAAACAAAAAAAGGCGATATCGTAGATACCTACTTTGAAGAAGCGGTTAGTGACCCATATCGTTGGCTTGAAGATGACATGAGCAGCGAAACTGCCGATTGGGTTAAAACGCAAAATAATTTAACGTTTTCTTATTTAGAACAAATTCCTTATCGCGATAAGTTAAAGCAGCGCCTTGAAAAACTAATGAACTACGAAAAAATAGGCCCTCCTTTTACTGAAGGCGATTACACCTATTTTTATAAAAACGATGGTCTGCAAAATCAATATGTTTTGTACCGCAGTAAAGATGGTGGCGACGTTGAAGTATTTTTAGATCCAAACAAGTTTAGTGAAGATGGTACGACGTCTATGTCGGGTTTATCGTTTTCAAAAGATGGGTCATTACTCGCGTATCAAATATCTGAAGGCGGCAGCGATTGGCGCAAAATTATAGTTATTGATGCACATACTAAAGAGCAAGTTGAAGAAGCGCTTGTTGACGTTAAATTTAGTGGCATTGATTGGTTAGGTAACGAGGGCTTTTATTATTCAAGTTACGAAAAACCTAAAGGCAGTGAGCTGTCGGCTAAAACAGATCAGCATAAAGCGTATTACCATAAGCTAGGTACTGCACAATCTGCAGATAGTGTTGTATTTGGTGAAACTGATGAGCAAAAACATCGCTATGTAGGCGCTGATGTAACTCATGACGGCCGCTACTTACTTATTTCAGCTAGTACGTCTACTTCAGGCAATAAGCTGTTTATAAAGGACTTAACAAATAAAAACAGTGAGTTTGTAACGGTTGTAGGAAATACTGATTCAGATACATCAGTTATTGATAACGAAGGCAGCAAGCTGTTTTTAGTTACTAACCTTAATGCACCAAACAAAAAAGTAGTGACGGTTGATGCAAGTAACCCAAGCCCTGAAAATTGGGTTGATTTAATTCCTGAAACCAAAAACGTACTAAATCTTACAAAAGGCGGCGATACCTTTTTTGCCAACTACATGGTTGACGCGATATCGCAGGTAAAACAGTACAACAAAAAAGGCGAGCTAATTCGCGAAATTACATTGCCAGGCGTGGGTACAGCACGTGGTTTTGGCGGTAAAAAAGATCAAACAACGCTTTATTATTCGTTCACTAACTACAAAACACCAGGTACTACTTATACGTTTGATGTAGCTACGGGTGAATCGGGTGTTTATCGTAAGTCGGCTATTGATTTTAATAGTGATGATTACACGTCTGAGCAAGTGTTTTACACATCAAAAGACGGCACTAAAATACCGATGGTAATTACCTATAAAACAGGCATTAAGCTTGATGGATCAAACCCTACAATTTTATACGGTTACGGTGGTTTTAATATTAGTTTAACGCCAAGCTTCAGCCCCGTTAATGCAGTATGGCTTGAGCAAGGTGGCGTATACGCCGTCGCTAATATTCGCGGTGGTGGTGAGTACGGTAAAGACTGGCACAATGCAGGCACTAAATTGCAAAAGCAAAATGTGTTTGACGACTTTATTGCGGCGGCTGAGTACTTAAAAGATAAAAAGTACACGTCTAAAAAGCGCTTAGCACTTCGCGGTGGATCTAATGGTGGTTTGTTAGTTGGCGCAGTAATGACGCAGCGCCCAGACTTATTTCAAGTGGCTCTACCTGCTGTAGGCGTACTTGATATGCTGCGCTACCATACATTTACTGCCGGCGCTGGTTGGGCATACGACTATGGTACCAGTGAGCAAAGTAAAGAAATGTTTGAATACATTAAAGGTTATTCACCACTTCATAATGTAAAAGCAGGTGTTGAGTATCCAGCTACTATGATCACAACTGGCGATCATGATGACCGCGTTGTCCCTTCGCATTCGTTTAAGTTTGCAGCTGAGCTTCAAGCAAAGCAAACAGGTAATAACCCAACGCTTATTCGTATAGAAACAAACGCAGGGCATGGTGCAGGTACACCAACGAGTAAAACAATTGAGCAGTACGCTGATATATTTGGTTTTACGTTATACAACATGGGCGTAGAGTCGTTATAAAAGCGCTTTAACAAAATAGCTAACTTTAATAGCTGAGCAAAAAGGCCGAGTAAATTAAATTTACTCGGCCTTTTCAATGTTAGCAGTTAGCAGTTAGCTACTGCACAGGTGAAAACAATCGTTGGTATGTTTTATAGGCGTACTCGTCGGTCATTCCACTCAAATAATCGCAAATTATACGCATCCCTTGGTTTTGCTTTTGCGCTTCTATGTATTGTGCTTGTGTTGTTTCGGGCAATAAACGCAGCGGATCGCTAGCAAAAGCGGTAAATAACTCTATTAGCAAATTTTGACCTTTAAATTCTATTTGCTGCATTTCGGGGTCACGTATTAAACGTTGAAACACAAAATGCTTAAGTATTTGCAATACACTGTCGTATTGGGCATCTAATTTAGCGGTGTACTTTAAAATAGGGCATTCAAAGTTATCGTTTTGAATATCCAAATGTATATGAATAATAAAGGTATTAACCAGCTCACCTATGGCATCTTTTCGCTCATAATCATTTTTTGAAAACAAGCGCTGGGTCAGCGATTCAAGCATGTCGTTTAGCCAGTCAAAGTTTAGTGCTTTTAAATGGGGCAGAGCATGGGTTTGCCAATCGTCTAATGTGAGTACGTGGGTTGCAATGGCATCTTCTAAGTCATGTACCGCGTATGCTATATCGTCGGCATGTTCCATTATGGCGCTGTCGAGCGATTTATACGTTGTTTTAGCGCGGTACTTATCAATAGCGGCATGGTTACCTAGCAATGTTTTATCGTTTTGACTCAGTGGTTCTACTATCCAATTGAATATGGCTGCATCGTCGTTGTATAACCCTTTGGCAGGGCGCCAATCATCTGCTTTTATAAATGCACGACCGGTTGTGGCATCGGGAATGGTATGCCAAAGCGTATTAATAAACGCGGGGTATTTTATAAAACCTAATAAAGTACGACGAGTTAGGTTCATACCGTGCCCATTACTATAGGGCTCAAGTTTTGCAACTATGCGCAGTGTTTGTGCGTTACCTTCAAAACCACCGTGATCGCGCATCATGTAATTTAGCGCTATTTCACCACCATGACCAAAAGGCGGATGGCCAATATCGTGAGCCAAACACAGTGTTTCTAGCAGTCCAGTTGATGGAAAGTGCGTAAAGTCGCTATGTTGCGCTTTTAAATGGCGCAATATGCCGGTACCAATTTGCGATACTTCTAAAGAGTGGGTAAGGCGAGTGCGGTAAAAATCGTTTAGGCCAATACCCATAATTTGGGTTTTAGCTTGCAAACGCCTAAATGCTGCGGCATGAATAATACGCGAACGGTCGACCTGCCACGGCGAGCGGTTATCGTTAGGACGATGTTTATATTGCTCTATTATTCGGCTTTGCCATTGTTTATCCATACTGCTTACTCACACATAGTTAATATTATTAAACTTTGCTCAGTATACCCATGGACTTATAAATTGCGAATGAACAAATGCACTACATAGGCTCTGTTTTATCTAAAACCCAAATCCACTGCTGAAAATTCAACCGTAAAAGGTCATCAAATCCCAGTTATTCGCGTTTATAAAGTGGCTTAGGTATAATGCGCCTTCGTATGCTTGTGTATTAACCATGCATAGTTGTTGTTTCAAAGAGAGAATACATGTTAAAAACGATTTTTAAGCTTTTACTAACCGTGTTTTTTGTATGGGCGCTTGCATATCCGTTTATACAAAATGATGATGTTGAACTAGATGAACAAACGTCAGAACAACCAAAAAAAGTGAAGAAAAAAGAAAAACCATTACATAATGTAAAACTGCCAAAGTTTTCAGAATTTAGTGATGTTAAAGAAAAAAAACATGCATTTTTTAGCTTTATTCGTCCGCACGTTGAAGCCGAAAACAAAAAAATATTACAGCAACGCGCTAAGCTTGAAATAGCACGCATGATGCTACAAAACGAATTACCTTTAGAAAAAAAGCAAAGCAAAGATATTGCAGCAATATTAAAGTCGTACGGCTTACCAACCACCATTGATACGCTAATACTTACGCAAGCACTACGCCGTGTTGATATAATCCCTAAAGAATTAGCGCTTATGCAAGCTGCAAATGAATCGGCGTGGGGCACATCGCGTTTTGCACGTATTGGCCTTAACTTTTTTGGTCAGTGGTGTTACACAAAAGGTTGTGGCATGGTACCAAAACGCCGTAATACTGGAGCTGCACACGAAGTTGCTGCGTTTAAATCGGTAAGAGCTGCTATAAACTCTTATTTTAAAAACATAAATACGCATCCTGCTTATAAAGATTTACGCGCAATACGTGAAAACTTACGTCTTGAGCAAAAACCAATTTTAGCGACTGAACTTACACATGGTTTAATGTCTTACTCTGAGCGCGGTGAAGCGTATATAGAAGAGCTAAACACGATGATTAGCCAAAATAGAGCCTACTTTGATGAATAAATACATTTTTAATTGCACCAACGCCATTGCGTTAGTGCTGCTGGGCATGAGTGCATTTAATGTTAATGCAAGAGAATTTGTGATGTCGTATGACGGTTTTTATGACCGATTAAAAGTTGTTAACAAAGGCGACTTTCAATATGCGCGAGTTAATTTTTATATAAGTGATATAGCAACTAACGAAGCGTGTGCCATTAAAAGCGGCACTATTTTAACTGAAAGAAACGAGTACCCACTTAACTTCACCGATAAAGCACAATTACTATTACCGTTCGATAAGCAACTTGATACAGATAAAGCCGTCATTGTGGTGCAGCCACAAAATCCAGATCATGATTGCCAATTAAAACTTCAAATAGAAGCAAACGAACTTGAAGATTTAACGTTTTCAAAGCAGTCGTTATATACCATTAACGAAGAACTTGATGAGCTGTTAACTGATTTGTCGGGCTTTTTTGTAAGTAAATTAATGTGGTTTTTATTACCAGAGCAAAAGGGCGTAGCGGTTACATTTAAAAGCCCAATGCAATTTGATGATGAAAATATAACGTGTGAAAAGTCTGTGTGTTATTTTGCAGTTAAAGATAACTGGGAAGATGATACCGCGTCACTTGGCGATATATCGAACGTTATTAAAGTAACGCCTTGGATTGTTAAGTAGCTCACATATAAAAAGCGGCATTTAGCCGCTTTTTTGTACCAAAATTAGTATTCGCTTTTAGTCTTTATTTGATAAGTGGTGCAGATGAATCGCGCTGCATTAAAGTAGGTTCAAAAAAGCGATTTATAACAAGGTTTTTATTTTGATATACGTCTTTAAGCACTAATTTAGCTGCCATTTCGCCCATTTTCCCGACCGGATTATCTATAGTCGTGAGTGTAGGGTATAGGTAGTTTGCAAAAATAACGTTATCAAATCCAACAATCGATAAATCAATTGGTAAGTTATAACCGTGCTCTCGTGCATACTTCATGGCACCGGAGGCCATTTCGTCATTGGCGCATACCAGTGCAGTAAAGCTAAGTTTTTCTTCAATAAAATGTTTTAAGCCTTTACTACCGCCAGTTTCGTTAAAGTCGCCAATATAATAAAGCGTAGGATCAAATTTAACACCAGCCTCTGTAAGCGCTTGTTTGTGACCTTCAAGTCTATTAAATGCATCGGCTTTAAACTGCGGGCCTGCAATATACGCTATTTGTGTATGGCCTTGATTTAATATCGATTTAGTGGCTAGGTAACCACCTAATTGATTATCTAGGCTGATACAGTTGTCTTTTAGTTGCTCTACGTAACGGCTCATTAAATAAACGGGCGTAGAGCCTTTACTTAGTTTTATTAGGTAGTCGTCTGAAACGGCTTCAACGTGCAAAATAATAGCATCGCAGCGTCTGCTAATTAAAAATTCAATGCCTTCTTGTTCTTTGTCTTCTTCACTGTGCCCGGTGGTAATAATAACGTGTTTACCCGCAGCACGAAGCTCCGACTCAATACCTGCCATCATTTGGGCAAAGAAAGGACCATGTAACTCAGACACTAAAATACCGACACTGTTAGTACAGTTAGAGGCTAAAGATTGCGCTATTGAGTTAGGCTTGTAGCCAAGCTGCTCCATGGCATCAAGCACTTTTTGTTTGGTTTTATCGCTTACACGGGTATTTTTGTTCATCACGCGAGAAACGGTGGCTAACGATACGCCCGCAAGCTCTGAGACTTGATAAATTGTTGCCATGTTATTTGTTCACTCGCTTATCCTTAACTACTTCGGCTAAATAATACCTTAGAGTATATATCTTAACTAGCTGTTAGTTTAGATTGAATATTTTCAACAACCTGATTAGTCAGTGTATATTTTTTCATTATGTAGGCAACAAATAAAGATCCAAAAGCAGGTAACACAGTAAATGAAAGTAAAATACCGTGTTGAGTATCAAGAGTTTGTACTGCATCGGCCTGATAACTGTAAAAAGATAACAACCAGCCTGCAATTGCGCCGCCTACCGCCACGCCCATTTTAATAAAAAATATGACGCCTGAATAAACTAAACCCGTAATGCGTACACCTGTTTTTTCATGCCCGTAATCTATGGTGTCGGCCATTTTTGCCCACAACAAAGGGGTTGCCATATCTAAAAAGAATTTCCATAAAATAAAGGCAGTAAATGCGAGTACTAATTGATCTTTACTAATAAAGTAACTAAAACCACAAATAGCGGCGGCAATAACTTGTAAGCTTATATAGGCTTTTATTTTACAAAAGCGCTTTGCAAGCGGTTGAGCTAAAGCACACCCTAGCATGCTTGCTGCAACGCCTAGTGTCATAAATAAGGTGATTAAATCGTCTCGACCTAAATAGTATTTTACGTAGTAAACAGCAAGCGTAAGCCTTAATACTTGACCGGTAAGTAAAAAAAACGCAGCTAAGCAAAGTGTTCGCCATTGATCGTTTTTAATTAATGCTTTAACACTTTGGGCAAAAGGAATGTTTTGCTCTTTTGGCTGTTGTATACGCTCTTTTGTGCCTAAAAAACAAAGTAAAAAAAGTACAAAGCCTAAAATGCTCATTGCAGTCATGGTGTATTGATAGCCCTTAGCTGCATCGCCTTGGCCAAAGTACTCAACCATTGGCATAGTACAACCCGCTACTATTACGCCGCCTAACATACCAAATACAAACCGGTAAGACTGAATAGTCACGCGCTTTTTTACATCTGCAGTAAGTACACCGCCCAGTGCACAATAAGGAATATTGATAGCGGTGTAAGCCACCATAAGAAGTGTGTAAGTAGTAAAGGCGTAAATTATTTTATCGGTGCCTTCTAAATCAGGCGTAGTAAACGCTAAAATACTAATAATGGCAAAAGGAAGTGAAAGCCAAAGTAGGTAGGGGCGAAAGTGCCCCCAGCGCGTATGTGTTTTGTCAGCAAGGTTGCCCATTAATGGGTCGGTTACGGCATCAAAAATACGTACTGCTAAAAACATAGTACCGACAACAGCGGGTGATAAACCCACTACGTCTGTGTAGTACAGCATTAAAAACATCATAACTGTTTGAAAAATGATATTACTGGCGGTGTCGCCTAAGCCATACGCTATTTTTTCTTTTACACTGACCATGATTATTTATCCCGCTTTATACTTGTTTTTAGTTATGGGTATGCTCTTATCTTTTAGAGATGAGTTCTTTATAAGCTAAGCCACTGTTTTTAATAGTGCGTTGCTGGGTTTTATAATCTACATACACAATGCCAAAACGTTTTAAATAGCCTTCAGCCCATTCAAAGTTATCCATTAGACTCCAAGCAAAGTAGCCATGTATAACAACACCTTGTTCAATTGCATTATGAACCGCGTTTAAATGAGTATTATAATAACTTAAACGGTCTAAGTCGTTAACTGCACCATTATTATACGTATCGGGCATTGCTGCACCATTTTCGGTTATATAAATAGGCGGTAAGGTGTATGTTTTATTAAGCGATACGAGCAAGTCGGTGAACGATTGCGGGTAAATTTCCCACCCCATATCAGTTAGCGGGCCCGTAGGTGCAATAGGCTCATAAATGTCAGCAGGGTGCGCTTTATAAACTTGGCGGGTATAAAAGTTAATACCTAAGTAATCAATAGATTGAGAAATTAGTTCCAAATCGCCCTCAAGAATTTCAGGCTGATGGTTTAATGGTAATTGATTAATTATATCAGGATATTGGGCATCAATTATTGGTTTTATATACCACTGATTAAGATAGTCGTCTGCAAATGCAGTGGCTTTTAAGTCTTCGTCACTTTGAGTAAGGCTATAACACGGCGTAAAGTTAAGCACTATGCCATTTAATGTATTAGGCGAGTTTTGCTTTAATACGCTCATAGCGAGTCCGTGGGCTAATAATAAATGGTGCGCTGCTTTACGGCCATATTCTTTACCCACTTTACCTGGGGCATGAATACCAATTTCGTAACCTAAAAACGCACTACAAAATGGTTCATTCAATGTGGCATAAGAGTGAACGCGATCGCCAAAGGCTTTGGTAATTAAATTTACGTAATGTTCAAAAGCGTAAGCTGTTTGTCTGTTAAGCCAACCGCCTTCATCTTCAAGGTGTTGCGGTAAATCCCAGTGGTACAAAGTAACAAAGGCTTTAATATTGCGACGTTTTAGCTCATCTAAAATATCAGTATAAAACTTCACGCCTACAGGATTTAATTTTGCGTCTTGGGTCATCACGCGCGGCCATGAAATAGAAAGCCTGTAAGCATCTACGCCAAGTGACTCAATAAGGTCTATATCATTACGCCAAAGGTTATAGTGATCGCAGGCGGTATGACCGTCTGAGTTATCGACTATTTTATTGGGCGTATCGCAAAAAGTGTCCCAAATACATGGGAGACGATCTTGTGATCCGCCTTCTATTTGAAAAGAAGCCGTGGCCACACCGTATACAAAGTTTTTAGATAAAAGCGGTGAATGGGGTGGTAGTGATAATTTTGTCATTAATAACAAACCTTTTGTTAGTCATTTACAGAGAAATCAGCTCTGTGTTTTTGCTTAATTAATGCTGTATGAGGGTACAAAAAATAAAAAGTGTTGAAATATACAGCTTGTTCGTATTTAATTGCATATGAAAGCGCTTACATTTAAGGTTAGTGTTTATTAATTCTTAGGTCAACTCTTTAATGCTTCTGGATGGTTTAAAGACAGCTGAAAACTAAAACAGGGCACCTTAAGAATAGATTTATAATAATAAAATACGGAGAACACATGGCAAGTTCAGCACCAGTGACAACACACACACAGTCGCAAAACTATCAGGATAAAAATTACAGTTTTGCATTAACTTCTCTAACAACATTATTTTTTATGTGGGGATTTATAACCTGCTTAAATGATATTTTAATCCCACACTTAAAAGCCGTATTTAACTTAACGTATGTACAAGCCATGTTGGTTCAGTTTTGCTTTTTTGGCGCTTACTTTTTAATGTCACTTCCAAGTGGTTATATAGTTAAAAAGGTGGGCTATAAAAAAGGCATCGTGATTGGATTATTAATTGCAGCAGTCGGGTGTATATTATTTTACCCAGCAGCGTCTTTACATAGTTACCCTGTATTTTTATTCGCTTTATTTGTACTTGCCAGCGGCATAACATTATTGCAAGTATCTGCTAATCCTTACGTAAGTTTGTTGGGCTCACCAAAAACTGCGTCGTCTCGACTTACGCTTACCCAAGCTTTTAATGCATTAGGTACCACTGTTGCGCCATCATTTGGTGCTCTGTTAATTCTAGACTCAGCGTCAGAAGCCTTTTTAACACCGGCTCAAAATGCAGAGTCAGTTCAACTTCCTTACCTCCTTTTAGCTGCAATGCTTATTTTACTAGCCGGTATTTTTGCTTGGCTTAAATTACCAGACATTATGAGCGAGCAAAAAGCAGAAGCCGAAAAATCAGAGGCAATTGAAGGCAGTGCTTGGCAGTATCGCCATCTTGTATTAGGTGCTGTGGGTATATTTATGTATGTAGGCGCAGAAGTGGCAATTGGTAGCTTTTTAGTAAGCTTTTTAGCACAAGAAAATATAGCAGGGCTAAAAGAGAATGTTGCAGCTCATTACATTACTTATTATTTTGGTGGTGCTATGGTTGGGCGTTTTATTGGTGCTGCTGTAATGCAAAAACTACCCGCTGGTAAAGTACTTGGCTTTAACGCAACCATGGCTATTATTTTAGTCATTATTGCCATGAGCACGTCGGGTCAATTAGCAATGTGGTCAATACTATTGGTTGGTTTATTTAATTCTATTATGTTCCCAACTATTTTTAGTTTAGCGTTAAATGGACTTGGTAAGCATACCGCTCAAGGCTCTGGTATTTTGTGTTTGGCGATTGTAGGTGGTGCAATAGTGCCACTTTTACAAGGTGCACTTGCTGATAGTGTGGGTGTTCAACTTTCGTATGTTTTACCTATTTTATGTTACATATTTATCGTGTTCTATGGTTTAAGCGGTAGCAAACCAGTTCATGCGCAGGAGACTCTATAATGAAAACCCCTTTTACACTTAATAAAATAGCCTTAGCAACATTAATTGCATCAGTAGGTACTTTATCGGCTTGTTCAAACGACGCAGTGACATCGGTTGAAACTAATGAAACGTTATCTAAAACAGCGCAAATTTGGCCAAAACTTAATATTGCCGTTAAAAAAGATGCCGATATTGAAGCTAAAATAGTTAACTATTTAAAAGCCATGACACTTGAGCAAAAGGTTGCTCAAATGATTCAGCCAGAAATTCGTGATATTACCGTTGAAGACATGCGTAAATATGGTTTTGGCTCTTACCTCAATGGCGGTGGTGCTTTTCCTAATGGCGACAAACATGCAACACCTATGGACTGGGTAGCCTTAGCAGAGAGCTTTTATCAAGCTTCTGTCGACGACTCAGTTGATGGCAGTAGTATCCCAACTATGTGGGGCACCGATGCAGTACATGGCCATAATAATGTAATTGGTGCCACGTTATTTCCGCACAACATTGGTTTAGGCGCGGCGAATAATCCTGATTTAATCGAGCAAATAGCATCGATTACTGCAGTAGAGGTAATGGCTACGGGTATTGATTGGGTATTTGCACCCACAGTTGCCGTAGTGCGCGACGATCGCTGGGGAAGAACCTACGAAGGTTACTCAGAAGATCCAAAAATTGTACATGATTACTCAGCAGCCATAGTAAATGGCTTACAAGGTAAAGCCGATGGCGACTTTTTAAGTGACAAGCGTGTAATTAGTACCGTTAAGCACTTTATTGGCGACGGTGGCACGGTTGATGGTGATGATCAGGGTAATAATATCGACAGTGAACAATCATTATTTGATATTCACGCACAAGGCTATGTAGGCGGTTTATCAGCAGGTAGCCAATCGGTTATGGCTTCTTTTAATAGCTGGAATGGCGTTAAAAATCACGGCAATAAATATCTACTTACTGATGTATTAAAAACACGAATGGGTTTTGATGGATTTGTAGTAGGCGATTGGAACGGTCACGGTCAAATTGAAGGCTGTACTAACGAAAGTTGTGCGCAAGCCGTTAATGCTGGCCTTGATATTTTCATGGTGCCAACAGGTGCCTGGAAGCCTCTTTATAACAATACAATTGCGCAAGTTAAGTCAGGCGAAATTAGTATGTCGCGTATTGATGACGCAGTGAGCAGAATATTACGCGTAAAACTTCGCGCTGGTTTATTTGATAAACCAAGCCCGGCTAAGCGTCTTTACTCTGGAAAAACAGAGCTAATTGGTGCCCAAGAGCACCGCGAAGTAGCACGTCAAGCTGTGCGCGAATCACTTGTGTTACTCAAAAATAAAAATAACCTATTGCCTATCGCAGCTAATCAACGCGTACTTGTTGCAGGTGATGGAGCCGATAATATAGGTAAACAGTCGGGTGGTTGGAGTATTACGTGGCAAGGTACTAATAATAAAAATGCTGATTTCCCTGGTGCTACTTCGATATATAAAGGGCTTGAAGATCAAATATCTGCAGCAGGTGGAAGTGTTACTTTAAGCGCTGATGGTACGTTTGAGCAACGTCCTGATGTTGCCATTGTTGTATTTGGTGAAGAACCTTACGCAGAAGGGCACGGCGATAAAGATAACCTTGAGTTTGAGCGCGGAAATAAAAAGTCATTAGCACTTTTAAACTCACTAAAAGAGCAAGGCATTCCTGTTGTATCTGTGTTTATATCAGGTCGACCTATGTGGGTTAACAGCGAACTTAACGCATCTGACGCGTTTGTAGCTGCATGGTTGCCAGGTACAGAAGGCGCAGGTATTGCTGATGTTTTATTAAAAGCGGCAGACGGCACCATTCAAAATAACTTTAGAGGTAAATTATCGTTTTCTTGGCCTAAATCAGCGGTACAAACTGCGGTTAATAAAGGCGATGAAAATTACGATCCATTACTTCCTTATGGTTTTGGCTTATCGTACGGCGATAAAAACGTGTTAGCTGACGACCTTGATGAAGACTCTAAACTTGATAACTCTGGGCTTACGAGTATGGATATACTTGTTGGTGCGCCTGTAGCACCATGGCGCTTATTGTTAAAATCGGGCGATGAGCTTTTAGATGTATCGAGTAGTACGCATGAATTTGGTGCAATTAAATACCGTACTGAGGACAAAACAGTACAAGAAGACGCGCGCCAATTTAACTTCAGCGGTGCAGAAAAAGCCAGTGCTGAAATAGTAACAAGCTTTGCAGAAGATACCATTGCCTACGTTGAAGCAAACAGTGTGATTAGCTTTGATATTAAATTAAACGAAGCACTAACGAGCGATGTAGCCCTTGCTATGACTTGTTCTGGTGAGTGTGGTGCAAGCATTGATTTAGCAAACGTAGTTGATAAAACTATTGAAAATAAATGGCAGTCAGTATCAATCGATTTAGGTTGTTTTGCTGATAAGGGTGTTAATTTTGCAAGCCTAACAAGCCCATTTAGCTTGCACAGCAATGGTCAAGCATCAATTTCTGTAGCTAATATTCAGTTTGTACCAAATAAAGCGGACGAGGCTACGCTGTCTTGTAAGTAGTTTATTAACTCTATTGTGTGTATACCAAAGCCCTTCTAATGAAGGGCTTTTTTTATGGATAGGTGTTAGCTAGATAAAATATGGTAGTGTAAATATAGTTGTTTTTAATGCGCTTATAAGTCACTTAAAAGCAATTAACTTTTCGTGAGTAAGCTTTTTTCATCAAAGGTTACTACTTTGTCTCGGCCTGTTTCTTTAGCTAAGTAAAGGCGTTTATCGGCATAAGCGAGCAGCTCTTTTATAGTTGCATTCCCATTAATTGCATTACTTACCCCAGCGCTTACGGAAAGTTTTATATGCTGATTTTCATGATAAAAAGCTTGAGTGCTTATATTCTTTCTTAATAGCTCAGCATCACTTTTTGCTGCACTAAGAGTGTAATCAGGTAGTAAAATGGCAAATTCTTCTCCGCCAATTCTGGCACTAATACCTACATTTAAAAATTGCTCTTTAATAAAGTGAGATATCCACTTAATTGCGTGGTCGCCCGCTTCGTGACCAAACTGATCGTTTACACGTTTAAAAAAATCAATATCGAGCAAAATAACAGACACATTTTTGTCTATATTCTTAGGATCACTTAGTGCTTCTTTACTTTTTGTAAAAAAGCCACGGCGATTAAGTAATTGGCTTAAAGTATCGGTGTTAGCAAGGCTTGAAAGTGTATGCTCTGTATTAGAAGCCAGCAGGTATGGCAATATTAGTGCGCTACAAGTGGCCAAAATTAAATGACTACTTAAGATAAGTTGCAGTGGCTCTATGTAGTTTGGCGAATTAATACTAAAAATAGATATCGCCAATAGTGTTGTTTGTATGAGCATTAAAATGCTGTGAATTGAAAAACAAACTATCAGCGCTTTTTTTTGCAAAGTGGCTACAAAGTTCATCTGCTTAATAATATATGCGGAATATAGGTATAAAACCGAAATAATTAAGCTTGTCAGCATTTGCCCTGCAGGGTCTGAATATATGGGTAATAAAGCAACCCCCGTTAATCCAAGGAGACAATAAAGAGGTTTTAAGTTTAGTGCCTTACTGTGCTTATATTTATTTAACCCAATAATAATTAACAATGGACTTAGTAATATAAAAATATCAGCCAAATAGTGTGTAATAAAAGGCGCGTCTATTACTAACTTTAAACAGGCAAGTAACTCGGCAAATGCAAAGGTAATGCATGCTAGGCCAAATAATAAAAATGATGTTTGTTTTTTAAAGTTATGTACGGATAAAAAAAACAAGCCTATTAATACGTTAAGAATAAAAGAGAGACTGATCACAGTAGGCAGGTGTAGCATTTAAGATTCTCTTTTATTAAAGATAGGCGTGGTTGGTGTGGAAAACTTGCTGATTATTATGTATTAATGTTTAAAGGTCAATATGGGTAAAAAGTAGTAATTTACCCATATATCTAATTTGAAAGGGATTTTAACTGAACGAATATTAACGCCCGCTAAACCAAGCTTTCTAAAGCCGATTTTATATCAGGATGATGAAAACGATAATTGTTAACGAGTGCCTTTTTAGGGACTACAAATTGCCCCGTTGTTAGTAAGTCTGACATTTCACCCATTAATAGTTTAAGTACTGGGGTTGGCATAGTGATAAATGCAGGTCGAGAGAGCGCCTCGCCTAAGCTTTTACTAAATTGAGCATTGCTTACAGGGTTGGGTGCTGTTGCGTTAACAGGGCCTGATATTTCTGGGTGTTTAATAATAAAGAGTATTAGCTGAATCATATCGTCGATGTGTATCCACGACATGCCTTGCTCGCCATTACCAATCGGGCCACCCAAGCATAATTTAAAAGCAGGTAACATTTTTCCAAGTGCACCTCCTTTTTTAGCTAAAACAATACCCGTTCGCAAAAGGCATACTCTGGTTTGTTCTGATTGGGCGAGTAGTGCTGCATTTTCCCAGTCTTTACAAAGCTGGTGGCTAAATTCATCGTGTGGGCGTTCAAAAGTTTCATCAATAGGATTACTATTTTGTCGACCATAAAAACCAATTGCACTGCCAGATATAAAAGTATGCGGGGGTATACAACAGGCTTTAATAGCTTGACTAATTTGCTGTGTAATATCAATACGACTGTTTCGTATTATTTGCTTTTGTTTGTCGCTCCAGCGTTTATTTACAATCGGCTCGCCAGCGAGATTAATAACGATATCAACAGTGTTGAAGTCAACATCACTAAGGTCACTTACGGCTTTAACTTTGTGGCCTAATAATACGTTTGCTTTAGTTGGATTGCGGCTAAGTACAGTAACAGTATTATGATGAAGTAAAAAAGGGCATAAGTGCTTACCAATTAATCCGGTCGCGCCAGTTATAAATATATGCATTATTCATCCTTACAATAAAATAGAAGCAAGTGATTAAAAAACATACTCGCTAGCAAACAGCTTTGCAAATTTATACGTAAAACAGGCTTTTATGATCACTTCGTAATTATTTCATTTAATTACCTTTTGCCTTACACTGGGACGATATAGTTAATAAAAGGATTAATAAATTGGCAAGTTTAACTGGAGTAAATAAAAGCTTAATAGTTTTTGCTTCCTTAGTAGTGGTCCTCGCTGGAATAAAAGCCGCGAGTGTAATTATTATTCCGTTTATTTTGGCGGCATTTATTGCCATTATTTGTAACCCGCTTATCAAGTTTTTTGCGCGCTACAAAATTCCTAAAGGCATTGCTGTTATGTTGGTCGTGCTGATTATAGTTGGCTTAGGGGTAAGCCTTGGCGGGCTTGTAGGGCAATCTATCAACGACTTTTCTCAGCAGCTTCCTGAGTATAAAACACAACTTAAAGAAGAATTTGTGTGGCTGGTCGATTTAGCATCTCAATACAACATACTGATCAATAAAGATCAGTTAATTAATATGTTCGACCCTGGCAAAATGGTTGATGTGGCCACTAATATGCTCACTGGGTTAGGTGGCGTAATGGCAAACATGTTTTTAATTATTTTAACGGTTGTTTTTATGCTGTTTGAAGGGCCAATGCTGAGCATGAAAATACATATGGCACTTGAAGACCCTGATAGTAAAATGAAGCAAATTGACCGCTTTTTAGAATCTATTAATTCATACTTGGCAATTAAAACGCTAGTAAGTTTAGGGACGGGTATTATTGCTGCGTTTTACTTATGGATTTTAGACGTTGACTACTTTGTGCTTTGGGGCGTGTTGGCATTTATGTTCAATTACATTCCAAATATAGGTTCAATTATTGCGGCTGTACCAGCTGTATTACTTGCCCTTATTACTCAAGGCCCATTAGTGGCAGGACTTGTTGCTGCAGGATATTTAACAATAAATACGGTAATGGGTAATATTGTAGAGCCTAAATTTTTGGGTAAAGGGCTGGGACTTTCAACGTTAGTGGTGTTTTTATCATTAATATTTTGGGGCTGGTTATTAGGTACTGTGGGTATGCTTTTATCTGTACCATTAACAATGATTGTAAAAATAGCCCTAGAAGCCAGTGCAGAAGGCAAGTGGGTTGCCACTTTATTGGGCAGTGGTGAAGACGTTACTAAAAATAACTAACATTTATAACCATCAAGGGCTGTAAAATTAAAACCCTTGATGGTTAAGTTATCAATAAATACAGGGCTATTAATTAATAAACGATTTAATAGCGTCATCCACTGCGTATATTGCGCCTTCTAAATATCCTGCTTCTTGTTTTGCAAACTCACTCGCTACAAAATGAATATTGAGGTTACTTAATTGCTCTTCCAAGTTTGAAAAATCAAATTCTGGGTGCTGTGAAGGCTGAGTTTGATCGTCTCTATTAGCTACAAATTTATCCTCTGCCCAGTCTTTAATAAAGTATCCGGTTGCCTTTTCAGCATCCTTACCATAAAAGTAGCTGAGCTGTTGGGCACAGGCTTGAATTAATTGCTCTTGAGTTACTTGGTTTCGTGATAAGTAGGGGACACCTATAAAGCCAAATAATGCGGCGTAATTACTATCCTCAGCACTGGCATCGTGAATTTCGACCATAGGGCCTACGCGGCTAAAGCATTGCCCAGATAAGTTTTTATTACGCCAAAATGCATGTTCAAAAGTAGCTATAAACTTGGCTTGTCCTGCCATCCATGTAGGTACACTACTGAGGCGGTTTATGAGTGTTGGAGTCGCCCATAGTTCAGGTGTTAAATGCGTTGTAACCATACGAGGAGGAATTGCTGAAATTAATTTGCCAGTAGCAAAGTGCTTTATATTGCCTAAGTGATTAACAGTAACTTGCCAGCTATTATCGTTCTTTTTAAGCTCAATGACATTGTGTTCTAATAGCACTGAATTAGGATTAAGTTTCTCGTATAAGGCAGTTATTAAGGTATTCATGCTATGTTTGAGTCTAAATAGTTGCATATCTCCAGCGCCTGCAATTTGTTGAGGTTGCTTGGAGTTAGGTGCTTGATATAACACATCACCTTTATTGTATTGCTCAAATATACTTAAGTTGAGTGACTTAATTAGCGCTTGAATTTTTGGTTGGTGGGGAAATATCCACGTAGGACCCAAATCAAAACTAACATCGTTATTTATTGGTGATTGCGCGGCAAAAATTCGGCCACCTAATTGCGATTTAGCTTCTAATAATAAGTACTCAATATTAAGTAGTTGTAATTTATACGCACTGTACAAACCAGCAAGTCCGCCACCTATAATAATTACTGGTTTGGTCATCTGTTTATCCATTAGTTTTTAGCAATCTACTAGTAGGTAGTTTGTTTTGGTGTGAATAAATTGTCAAGTAAGCTATAGGGAGTGAGTAAAGAAACGTAACTAGTTTAGTGTGCTTAAGTTACGTCAAAATGGGTGTTTTAGTGATTCTGTAAATTGATTTATAAGCTCAATTTCACACAGTTTATAGCTAATGGCTGCGGTTGTCGCATTAGGAAGTTTTATTAAGTAACGCCATTGGCAGGCGCTCTCAAGGTACTTTTCGTTATTTTTAATGCTGCGCATGAATAACGGCAGTACTTGCGTATTGCCTGTGCTTTCTTGTGATTGAGTTAGCTCATATTTACGCTTTTGTATCCAACTGCCTTGTGCTTGTTTTGCTTTATCAATTTGGCTATCTAGGCATTGAATATATCGCTTAGCTTCATCGGTTGTTGCTTTAGCGGCTAAAGTACATGCCTCATCTGCAAAGCTGTATTGGCTTGAAGCTAATAACACAATGGCAGTTAGTTGTAATAAATGGTTACTTTTTGTCATTGTAATTAAACTCTAAAATAAATTGAGCGCCGCCTAAGTTATCAGCTTCTGTAATGGTAAGTGTACCGCGATAGGACTTAACCAAGTCAGATACAATCGCCATCCCTACGCCGTGTCCGCTTTCATATGTATCCAGACGAGTACCCCGTGTAAGTAGAGATTCACGTTTGTCCTCTGGTACGCCAGGGCCATCATCGCTAATTCCAATACACAAAGTTTTGCTTTGAATAACTTGTATTGCTACTTGTGAGCGACACGCTTTACAGGCGTTATCAATCAGGTTGCCAAGTAATTCCATTAAATCTGTTTGGTCACCTAAAAAGTAATCTTTTTCGGTTACGGTGCAGGTAAAAATAATATCTTTATCACGGTACACTTTTGCCATAGCACTGAGTATTGAATCGAGTACTGGCTTAATAGGTGTTTGTTTTTTCCAGGTGTCTGATGCACCGGTTGCAGCACGCTTTAATTGGTGCTCGATCATCACATTAATTCGGTCGAGTTGTTCTTGTGCATCGGCATCGTTTGCCAATGGACTTGATTTAAGTACCGCAAGCGGTGTTTTAAGTGCATGAGCAAGGTCGCTTAATGAGGCTCTGTAGCGCTCTTTTTGGCGTTGTTGCGACTCAAGTAGCAAATTTAGGTCTGCTTTTATTGTTTGCAGCTCTACTGGGTAGAGGCCTTTAATTTCTTGAATATCACCCGATTCAATTGCTTTTATTTCTTTATCGAGTCTTTGGAGTGGGCGAGCGCTCCAAATAAAACCAATCGCCATCAGGCCTGCAATTGCAATGCCCATTATAAACATCCAATCTACAAGGGTTTGCTTAAAGCCATCCATTAAACGAAGTAGAGCGTCATTACGTTTAACTAATATAAAGCGAGCTTGTTCTGATTGATCTATGTTATTTAAAATTACAGTCAGGCTAAGTTGCCAATAAGCGGTATTATTATATTCTACACGCCTAAAGTCGGCAGCACCTGCTTTGGTCTCTATTTGCTGAGGTACATAGTTTAAATTTACAGCCGACTCTGAGTTCCAAACCGGATCATCATCTCGGTAAATCATTGCGTAGGTATCTGAATTTAATCTGTTTAACTCAGGCGCTAAAATAGTGCTGGGCATAATAATACCATGCTCAGTAAAGTCGACTTCAGATATTAGCGAGTAAAGCTGTGCTTCGAGAGTTTTTTCAGTCGCATCAACAAGTGAAGCGTAATACGCTTTGCCAATTGAATAAAATAAGATAGGGAGTGCGACTAATAAAACAAAGACAAGGATAAATCCTTGCCTTATTTTTAACGATATTTGCGGTATTACCACTGGCTTTTAAGCCTGTAACCACGCCCACGTAGTGTCTCTACTGGGTTAAGCACACCATCAGGGTCAAGCTTTTTACGCAAACGTAGTACAAATACTTCAATTACGTTTGAATCAAGATCGAAATCTTGGTCGTAAATATGCTCAGTCAGTTCTGATTTAGAAATTACTTTTTGCGGATTTACCATTAAGTATTCAAGTACTTTATACTCGTAAGCTGTAAGGCTAAGCTCTTTATCATCAACCCATACTTGTTGAGAACGTGTATGAATTTTAATTGGGCCCGCAGTCATTTCTGGATTTGCTTTACCAGCACTGCGACGAATTAATGCATTACAACGTGCAATAAGTTCTTCAACATGAAATGGTTTGGTAAGGTAGTCATCAGCACCTGCATCTAAACCTTCTACTTTATCCTGCCAGCGATCGCGCGCGGTTAAGATTAAAATAGGAATAGTAATGCCTTGTGCTCGTGCTTTATTAATTAGCTCAATACCGTCTATTTTAGGTAAACCTAAATCAACTACGGCCATATCAAGCGGGTATTCTGTAATGTGGAAAAGACCTGCTTCACCATCGTGGCATAAATCCACGCTGTAACGTTCTTTTTCTAAGGCATTACGTAGGTTATCTGCTAAATGTAAATCGTCTTCTATAACTAAAATTCGCATTTTTAATCCTTTTTCACTTCGCCGGTTTTTTTATTAATATGTAAATCAACGACGTGGCCGTCAGATTTGAGTATTCGTACGGTATAAAAATCTGTTTTTTCGGTAATTTTTAAGGTCTTACCGCCAATTGTTTTCTTTGCGAGTATTACGGCTTTCTTTTTGTCCACCTCAGCATGAGATGCTTGGGTGGCGGTTGCTGCTTGGCTAAAGTTAGCTAAGCTAACACAAGCAATAAAACCGAGGCTTAATAATACGCGCATAATGGAAAACTCCTAGACCAGACTCACTTAGTTTAATTAACTAAGTTACTAAAATTCAAGTAAAAACGGTAAATTCGTTTTTATCCTGATAATTTTAATTAAAAACCTGTGAACAAACCCTGAATTACAGTGCAACGCACGCTCTAGGGTTTAATACTTTTTAAGCAGGAAATACCTTTTTAAAAGGTTTAACAATTGTATTTTCATAGATGCCAGCGGCAACGTAAGGGTCTGCTGCTGCCCACTCTCGAGCTGCTTCAATTGATTCAAATTCAGCAACCACTAATGAACCGGTAAAACCTGCTTCTTGAGGATCTTCACTATCGACTGCCGGTAATGGACCGGCGGTAAGTAGACGGTTTTGTGAATCAAGCTCACTAAGGCGTGCTAAATGTGCCGGGCGTGCTGCTTTTCTAAGCTCTAAGCTGTTTTCAACGTCTGTTGAGTGAATCATGTACAACATAAGGAATCTCATAAAAATTGTTAAATTTGATTAACGCAATACTACCACAGCGTTGAAAATTGGTGAATTAAAAGCGTATTTACACAGGTTTACACTTCGATTTTATTTTTAAGCTGTAATTGCTTGAAAATCTCTGTGTAACACTGGTAGAGTCGCTGAAATATACAAAATAATAAAAAGGTTTTATGCATGAGCGAAAATAGAGAACGATTTAGTTCCCGCCTTGGATTCATAATGGCAGCGGCCGGTTCAGCTGTTGGTATTGGTAATTTAGTTGGTTTTCCGGTTTCTGCTACTAAAAATGGTGGTGGCGCATTCTTATTAATTTACGCTTTATTTGTCATATTCATTTGTTTACCAGTCATGATGGCTGAAATGGCAATGGGTCGTAACGCTCAAAAAGATCCACTTGGTTCGTACAAACTATTATCTAATAACGATAAAAAATGGAAGTTAGCTGGTTTTTTTGCGGTGCTTACACCATTTATGATTGCTGTATTTTATATGGTGATTACGGTTTGGATCTTTGGTTATTTAACGCAAACAGGCCTCGGTAATTTAGATTTACTTGCAGATCCTGGCCACTTTGGTGTTTTTATTAATAGTTACACTGTGTTTGGTTATATGGCTGTTGTGGTTATTATGGTGAACTTAATTTTGTTAGGTGGTGTTAAACAAGGCATAGAAAAAGCCGCCAAATTTTTAATGCCCGCTTTATTAGTTATGCTACTAGCTCTAGTTACTTATGTATTAACGCTTGATAACGCAATGGCCGGTGTTAAATACTACATTATTCCTGATTTTTCTAAGATGAGTGCAAGTGTACTTAATGGCGCATTAAGCCAAGCGTTTTTCTCGCTATCGCTGGGTATGGGTATATTAATGACTTACGCGTCGTACATTTCTAAGAAAGATGACATTGTAAGCAGTGCTAAAATGGTCGCTATTACTGACTCACTCGTTGCGTTTGTAGCGGGGCTAATGGTGTTGCCAGCGATATTTAGCTTTGACCCAAATACAGACCCATCAGCACTTTCTGACTCGTCCGTATCAATGATTTTTGTATACCTACCTAAAATATTATTAGCACTGCAAAATGATATTGGCTATGTAGGTGCGTCTATTGTTGCGTTCTCATTCTTTTTATTGGTATTTTTTGCAGCGATTACTTCACTTGTTTCAATAGTGGAGGTACCGACAGCAACACTAAGCGACCGTAAAGGTATTAGCCGTAAAAAAGCACTGGGCATCCTTACACTTTCAACCGGTGTACTTACTATTTTATGTACAATGTCGTTTGGTATGATTGACAGCCTTACATCTTTCACCAGTTATGGCGGCGTTAGTAAGAGCTTTTTTGATATTATTGTTGATGTATTTTACGACACAATTTTACCGCTTAATGGCTTAATGGTGTGTTTGTTTGTAATGTACCGCTGGAAAAAAGCACGCTTAACACAAGAGCTAAGCTTAGGTTCGCCTAATTATGCGGGAAGCTTGATGGAAAAGTACGTTAACTTTTCACTTTCAACGTTTATTCCTGTCATTCTAGCTGTAATATTTATAAATACAGTGGCGACTAAGTTTTTTGATTTAAAAATATTTGGTTTTTAATAGGCCTCTTTAAAAGCTTATTGAATAATATAATGCCGCTCAGTTAAGCTTAGCGGCATTTTTTATAGGCGTTTTTTACAGGTATCTGGTCTAACTATTATACCAACCTGCATAAATCTTTGATCAATTTAACGAATTAAATTGCACTATAACGTCGTTAAAATTTTTTTATTTAGAACAACTAGATACAAAAATTTTTGCCTAGTTCTAGCGTAATTTTCTTAACGTTAAATAGACCCCATATATAAGCAGATTGGTATTAAAGGGATTTAAAATGAATAAAATTATTATTGGGTTTGCTTTTGCTATTTCATCATTTGGCGCATTTGCACAAAGCGCTGATGGTTGGCCAGAAGGCGGTGAAATGCACACCGGCAATACTTATAATTTAGAGGGTAATAGGTACAAAACTAAAATCAGTAAAATGATGGATGAGATCTACCCGCAACTAACTGATGATTACCAAGTAGATGCAGTTAAAGCACAAATAAAAGCATGGGAGCAGTATATAGATGCTACATGTAACGTTGTTGGCATAGCAACGGGTGCCGGCGGCTCTTGGCCCTCAACGTATAGTGTTAAATGCGAAAGAAGCCTAAGTTATGATAGATACTTTGCGACTAAAAATGCGCTAAAGTGTGTTAATAGATTGAGCAAAGAAGGGTTTGTAGGGCGTAGCGAAAAGTTAAATTGTTTAATTCAAACATTAAATATAAGAATATTTTAAGGTTTGCAGCAGCGCTACAGCTAAATTATACAGTTAGCTGTAGCATTTTAGGCTTTATAGCAACTCAATACTTACTGTTGCGCCTTTTTCGATATTGCCGCTTTGTGCCGGCACTACAATTAAGCAGTTAGCTTTACTAAGCGACGAAAGTACACCCGAACCCTGTTTATTAAACGGAGCAACCATCAAGTCACCTTGCTCGTTAATTGTTGCAGTACCGCGCTGAAAATCAGCTCTGCCAGGGCGCTTTTTAATAACGGATGTAGTAACAGCGTTAAAGCGCATTTTAGGGTTTACTACACCAAGCCCCGACAGCTTTTGCAGTGCAGGCTCTACTAACTGATTAAACGTAACAGCAGCCGACACAGGGTTACCTGGCAAGCCAAAAAAGTAACTGTTACTTAGTTTACCAAAGGCAAAAGGTTTGCCTGGTTTCATGGCTATTTTCCAAAAGTGAATTTCACCAATTTCGTTGAGCACTTCTTTAGTAAAGTCGGCTTCTCCAACCGATACGCCGCCTGAGCTTATTACGGCATCGGCGAGTTCATTCGCTTTTAAAAATGCATTGGTGATGAGGTCTTTGTCATCAGGGATTATTCCTAAATCGATCACGTCGATATTTTTTTGTTGCAGCGCACTAATAATAACAGCGCGGTTGCTTTCAAAAATAGCGCCTTGCTTAAGAGGCTGACCAGGTTCAATTAGCTCATCGCCTAAAGAAAGTACGGCTATTTTCAAAGTTCTCACCACGTCTATATTGGCAATCCCTAACGATGCAAGTAACCCCACATCAACGGCTTTTAATTTATCGCCTGCTTTTAAAATAACATCGTCTATTGCAATATCTTCGCCAGCAAAACGCACGTTTTCATTTAGCTCTGGTTGCGAGGTGAACGTAATTTTATCGCCATCTACCGAGGCGTTTTCTTGCATTACAACGCCGTTAGCGCCTGGTGCAATGGCGGCGCCGGTCATTATTCTTACGCATTGCCCAGGGGTAAGCGTTCCTTCAAAAACTTGACCCGCAAACACGCTACCTACTTGTGTATAAGTTAAGCTTTTATCTGAAATACACAGCGCATAGCCATCCATTGCAGAGTTGTTATGAGCGGGTACGTTTATAGTTGATTTAACATCGCTTGCTAAAACGCGATCAACACTTTGCATTATAGTGATGGTTTTAACGTCTTTAACAGGCGTTATTGAGCCAAGTATATTTTGTATTGCAGTTTCAATTGGTAATAAACCGGGTGCATTGCAAACATCGTTCATATATATTGCTTACTTAAATCATTTTATTTTGAAACAATACTTACAATGTCAAAGCTTTACAATACATGGTTGGGTTATTTTTTGTGTATAGCATGCATGCTTTCGTGCAGCGTAAACGCAAAAGAAACGCTGCAAGTAGCCGTAGCGAGTAATTTTAAAACTGTATTGCAAACCCTACTAAAAAAATCCCCATTACCTAATGTTGACGTGAAAATATCAGCTGCTTCTAGCGGTGTTTTATATTCGCAAATAGTGCATGGCGCGCCATTTGATGTGTTTTTATCGGCTGACGATTTTCGACCGCAATCGCTTATTAAAGAAGGCTATGCCGAGCAAAGCAGTTTAATCACTTACGCGTTAGGCGAACTTGCTTTGTGGCAACCCAAAGCTGAAAAAGTAAATGATAAAGTAGCCATTGCTAATCCGCGTTTTTCACCATACGGACGTGCCTCAGAGCACTACGCGAATAACCATTTTAAAAAACCAATAAATTATGTGTACGGGAATAACATTACGCATGCGTTTCAGTTTGTGCAAAGTGGTAATGTAGGAGTAGGGCTGGTGGCTGTTTCATCCCTAAAGGCGGCTTACCGTAACACGCAAGATCAAAAATATTTAGATTATACCGTGCTGCCTACCAATCAATATCCCGATATAATTCAACAAGGCGTTATTATTAGCTCGACTAAAAAACATGCTAGCGCTAAGCAACTTATGCAATTTTTAATGGCAGAAGCTACGCAGCAGCAGTTAATTGAATTAGGTTACAGAATAAAGGACAACAATGCTTCAAAGTGATTTAACCGCGCTGTGGTTAACTATAAAACTTGCCTTTATAACCGCAGTACTTCTTCTTATTTTTTGTATTCCACTGGCTTACAAGCTCGCTGGCTATAACGGTAAATTTAAACCATTTTTAGAGGCATTAATTGCAATGCCTTTAGTGCTACCGCCTACGTTGTTAGGGTTTTATTTACTTGTTTTGTTTTCGCCTGATCACGCTTTTGGGCAGTTTTGGCTTTGGCTAACGGGTACGCAGCTTGCGTTTAGTTTTCAGGGCGTGGTTATTGGCTCGCTTTTTTATTCGCTGCCTTTTGTAATGCAGCCGCTTGTGGCTGGGTTTAAGCATATTAATCAAACCTATAACGAAGCTGCCATTGCGCTTGGATTAAGCCCATTTAAACGCTTTGTGCATTTAATTATTCCGCTTTTAAAACCCAGTATTGGTAGCGCATTTGCTTTAGGCTTTGCGCATACATTGGGTGAATTTGGTTTGGTATTAATGATTGGCGGTAATATTCAGGGGCAAACACAGGTGGTGTCTATTGCGCTTTATGACCATGTTGAATCGTTAAATTATACGGCGGCGCATCAGCTTTCACTTATTTTACTGGCTATTTCGTTTGCCTGTTTAGTGCTGTTATTTAAGTTTAATAAAAGCATTGTAGGGGTTAAGCAATAACATGATTAAGTTAAGCCTTTTTAAAGCACTCAATAATTTTGATTTAGATATAAACCTTGAGCTTGAGTCGTTTAATGTATTGGGTGTTTACGGTCCTTCAGGCTCCGGTAAGTCAACATTACTGCGTTGTATTAGTGGTTTAGAGCCTGCAAAAAGTGTTCATATTAATAATCAGCCAGTGCATGAGTTGCCAAGTGATAAACGCGGTATAACGCTTCAGTTGCAATCGTGCCCGTTGTTTCCTCATTTAGATGTGGCAGGTAATTTAGCGTTTACACAAAAACACTGCGAAAATAAGCAAACCAGCTTAACGCTTCAATACGTTGTTAAAACACTTGAATTACAAGATTTACTAAATCGTGATGTACAAAGCTTATCGGGTGGCGAGCGCCAGCGTGTAGTATTTGCGCGCACTTTGCTTGCCGGTCAAAAATTTATAATGCTTGATGAGCCTTTTAGTGCGCTTGATTGGTCATTGCGTTTTAAAACGCTCACTAAACTCAATGAGTTAGCCGTTAAGTTTAATATTAAATTTATAATAGTAAGTCACTCATTAAAAGAGCTGCTATTTTGCTGCGATACCCTTATTCAGCTTGATAAAGGTAAGGTGATAAACCAAGGTGCAAGTGCGCACGTTGCAAAGGCTATTTACGCAAACGACAGGCAAACACCGCTGAGCTTAATTAATTACGATGTGGTTAAATTTGATAAAGACTACGGGCTATATCAACTGCAATTACAGCAAAGTGAGCAACCGCTTTTTGTGCTTCCTGCACTTGTCGATAGTAGTAATAAGCTAATTATAGAAAGTGAGCAAATGTCGCTTAGTGCGTTAAAGCCTGAGCAAATAACGCACAGTAATGTTTTAAGGTCGGTATTAACTCAAGCTGAGCTTATTAATAATAAGTGGCAGTTAACGCTTAATGTTGACGGGCAAACTTTGTATTGCTTGGCTTCAAGACGAGTGTGGGACAAAAACGACTTTAAAGTGGGCGATGTGCTTTATACAACAATCAGTAATCTAGAATAACTAAATACTGCACATCGCACATTGGCTATTTTTAGCTATTTTAAAACGATTAAATTCCATACTTAAACCATCCACTAGCAATAAGTGTTCGCTTAAGCCGCTGGGTAAACCAGCAAGCATTTTTAGCGCTTCAGTTGCCTGAATACTGCCTATTAACCCCACAATAGGAGAAAGCACACCAGATTCAGAGCAGCTTTGTGTTTGTTCACTAAAAAATTGCGATAAACAACCATAACAATGGCTGTTTTCATCCATAGTAAAACACGCGACTTGTCCTTCCATACGTATTGCAGAGCCTGACACTAGCGGAACTTTAGCTTTAAAACAGGCGCTATTAAGTGCATTACGCGTTGCTAGGTTATCTGAGCAATCAATTACTATATCAATGTTATTAAATAGCTGCTCTGTAGAGGTATTTGCATCAAAAAATGCCTCAATAGTATTTATGTTTATTTCACTATTAAGCGCGTTAAGCTGTTTTTTAGCAACACTGCATTTTGAGCTACCAATGTCGCTTTCTTTATACAGTATTTGCCTTTGCAGGTTGGTCACGTCTATTTCATCGTTATCAATTAAGCTAAGCGTGCCAACGCCAGATGCCGCTAAATATTGACTTACCGCGCAACCAAGCCCACCCACACCAATAATTAAAGCATGCGATTGCCATAGTTTCTCTTGTCCGTCTATATCAAGCTGCGGCAGCATAATATGCCGAGAATAGCGTAGTTGCTGTTGGTACGTTAACGGTGCTTTTTGCATTTTTAAATATCTCATACTTTTTTTGAACAATACCAATTTGTTAAATCCTAGAGCAAGTAGTAACGCTTTTTATTTGCACTGTAACAGCCCTTACCCCCTCACTCATATAGTGCAACTATAACGCATTAAAATAATAAATACATATAACTAGCTGAAATATATGGTTTTTAATTAGTGGCTCAGTAATTGCTGTGTTTGGTTAACTAAAATTTAACAAAGTTTGAGCTACTACTCATATAAAAGAGTGGGGCATTTATAAAACAATAATACGTTTACGAGGAAATAAACATGCAACCGAGTTCTGGATTTAACTTAATATCCTTTAAAGGAAAAATGAAAGTATTACATCTGAGTTGGATGGTCTTTTTTGTGTCATTTTTTGTATGGTTTAACCATGCTCCTTTATTAGGTGCAATTGCGGGCTCGCTTGGTATTACCATGGCACAAGTTAAAACATTACTAATTTTAAATGTAGCGTTAACTATTCCTGCCCGTGTTGTGGTGGGTATGCTGACCGATAAATTTGGTCCCCGGATTGTTTATGCCGCGCTACTTATTACCTGTAGTATTCCGTGTTTTATGTTTGCTATGGCAACCACATTTGAACAAGCCGCTATAGCGCGTTTTGCGCTAGGCTTTATTGGTGCTGGCTTTGTTGTGGGCATTCGTATGGTGAGTGAATGGTTTCCTGCTAACGAGCTGGGCATAGCAGAAGGTATTTATGGCGGCTGGGGTAACTTTGGTTCAGCAGCAGCGGCTATGTTATTGCCAATTATTGCACTTATGTTTGGTGGCGAAGATGGTTGGCGTTACGCAGTAGGTTTAACGGGTGTATTAAGCGTTATATTTGGTATTATTTGGTACTTAAATGTAACCGATACACCAAAAGGCGGTACATACTTTAAGCCTAAAAAAGTAGGCGCAATGGAAGTAACCAGTAAAGGCGACTTTGTATTACTTCTTATTATGAAAATCCCTATGTATGGTGCACTAGCATTACTTACTTGGAAGCTTTCACCAACCGGTGCTAACCTAATTTCGGCTAACTTTGTACTTGCCGTGTATGCTTTTTTAGTTCTGCTTTATATTTACGAAGTGTATAAAACCTTTGACGTAAATGGTCATATTTTTAAAGAGCCTGTACCTGAGTCTCATCGTTATGAATTTAAGCAAGTGGCTGTTTTAAATATTTTATATTTTACAACTTTTGGTTCTGAGCTTGCAGTTGTATCTATGTTACCGCTATTTTTTATGGATGTGTTTGCGCTTGATATGGTGTACGCGGGTATTTTAGCCTCAGCTTATGCATTTATGAACTTAGCATCTCGCCCAGGTGGCGGTTGGATTTCAGATAAATTAGGTCGCCGTATTACCCTTATTGTACTTACAACGGGTCTTGCTGTTGGTTATTTTGTAATGGGCTTGGTTGATGCATCTTGGCCTTTATGGCTTGCAGTTGTTGCGGCTATGGCGTGTTCGTTCTTTGTGCAAGCTGGTGAAGGCGCTGTATTTGCCGCAGTACCGCTAATTAAGCGTCGTTTAACTGGGCAAATAGCTGGAATGACAGGTGCTTACGGTAATGTAGGTGCAGTAGTGTACTTAACGGCATTGTCACTTGTTGATTATCAAACTTTCTTTTTCATTATTGCGGGTAGTGCATTACTTGGTCTAGCTGCACTGTTTTTTATGAGAGAACCAGATGGCCATATTACCGAAGTAAATGAAGACGGCACCGTTGAACTTATTTCAGTGACTTAAGGCATTATTGACTATGTTTGATGAAACACTCCACGCTAAATCGCTAAAAAATGAACTCAACGTTTCATTTGGCGGGCACAGTGCTAAAGGGTTAAAAGCAGAAAACCAAGATGCGTTTGCAGCTCTCAATACCAAAGCGCAAGAAAAAGAGTCTAAAGGCGTTATTGCCTGCTTAGCCGATGGGTGTTCATCAGCAAAAAATGCTAAACAAGCGTCTCAACTTTCGGTTACTCATTTTATAAATGAGTATTTAAATACCCCCGAAAGTTGGGCGGTTAAAAAGTCAGTGTCGAAGGTGTTAGCAAGTTTAAATCAGTGGCTTTATTCGCAATCGGTTAATTACAATCACTTAGGTCAGCGTCAAGCCGATTGGATGACGACTTTTACAGCACTTATTTTAAAGTCGGCAACGGGTTATATATTCCACTTAGGTGATACGCGTATTACTCGCTTGCGAGGAAATAAAATCGAGGCAATAACACGGGATCACAAAGTAAACGATACGCTAACGCGTGCTCTTGGCGCGCAACTTCATCAAGAAATAGATGTATACGAGGTTGACCTAAAAGCAGACGATATTTATATATTAACCTGCGATGGCGTACACGATGTGCTCCCAAGTAGTGATATAGCTAAATTAATTAACGAGTACACTAATTTAGAAAATGCAGCTAAAGCAATTACCGAACTTGCATTAGCACGAGGCAGTGACGACAACGTAAGTTGTTTACTGGTAAAAGTAGAAAATATTGCCGAGCAAAAGTTAGATGAACTTTACCATTCGCTAACACGACGAAAAATTCCACCTGCGCTTAATGTTGGGCAAAAAATTGATGACTACACGGTTATTCGTAAATTACATGCCAGTAGTCGCTCGCACATTTATTTAGTGCAACAAGCGCCCGATATACCGCCAGTGGTTTTAAAAGCACCTTCGGTTAATTTTGAAGACGATGTGCACTACCTTCAAGGCTTTATAAGAGAAGGCTGGGTAGGGCAACGCATAAACCATTTAAACGTGATGAAAGTGCTAAGTACGCAATCGCAGAGTCGTTTTTTGTATCATATTTGTGAGTACATGGACGGGCAAACACTCAGTGATTGGAAGCACGACGTGCCGCACCCAGAAATAACCCAAGTACGCAGTATTATTGAACAAATAGTACATGCACTAAGGGCGTTTCAGCGACTCGATATGGTACATCGTGATTTAAAACTCGATAATGTAATGATAGATGCGCACGGTAAAGTAACGCTAATAGATTACGGCACAGTAAGTGTTGCGGCTATGGACGAGTCGGTTAAACAAATTGCGGATGATTGCCCGCAAGGCACTGCCGACTACACCGCACCCGAAACACTTATTACTATGCACGCCGATTTTAAAAGTGATTTGTTTTCACTTGGCGTGATTGCATATGAGTTATTGTGCTCAAAATTGCCTTATAAACCACTGCCACTTAACCACGTAGCGCCAAAAGATTACAGCCATTGGCATTACACAAGTATTCGTAAATACAGAGCCGATATTCCGTTTTGGTTAGATCAAGCCCTTATGAAGGCGCTTGCCCCTAAACCTGAGCTCAGATACCAAGCTTTTTCTGAGTTTATAAACGATATCAACAAACCTAATCCTTATTTAGAAAGTACCGCTAATAAAAGTTCAATAATGAAACGCGATCCAGTTATGGTGTGGAAATGTATTTCGCTGTGTTTATTTATTGCTTTGGTATGTGTATTAATAATTAAAACTTAGAGAACCAAAATGCTTAATTACAAGAACAACTTACCTATTATTTTTATACTGGGTTGCTTCACTGCGCCTTTAATAAGCCAAGCTGCGCAAACTGATCTTGATTTTAGACTGCGTTTTGAAAGCGTTGATCAAGAAAATGCTCTAAAAGATGCAAGCGGCTTAACACTTAGAACCCGCTTAACGCATCAAACAGACGAGGTGAATGGTTTTTCAGCACTTATTGAAGTAGAAGACACTCGCAGCCTATTGGGCGTAGATGATTACAACAATACAGTGGGGAAAAACACTAATTATTCTGTTATTGCAGACCCAGAAAACACTGAGATAGACCAAGGCTTTGTTAAATATGCCCGCGATGGTCTATCGCTAAAAGTAGGGCGCCAAATAATAGCTCTTGATGGGCAGCGTTTTGTTGGGCACGTAGGTTGGCGCCAAGACAGACAAACCTTTGATGCCGCGACCATTAATTACGCATTTAATAACATAAATTTACAGTACAGTTATTTAAATAAGCGTAACCGCATATTTGCTGACGATAAAGACATTAAATCGTCCGATCATTTAATTAATGCAAGCTTTAAAACAGACTACGGTAAAGTGGTTTTATACAGTTACTTATTAAGTGACGATGCACTACAAGACGACAGTTTAGATACTTATGGCGTTTCTTTTAACGGTAATAAAACCCTAAACGACATAAAATTTTATTACAAAGCGGAGTATGCAACGCAGTCTGCTTCAACAAGCGTGAGTGATTTTGATGCCGATTACTATGCACTTGAAGGCGCTGTCGATTTAAATGGGTTGGGCATAAAAACAGTAACATTAAAAGTTGGCATAGAGTCACTTGGCTCTGATAATGGCGATTACGGGTTTGCAACACCGCTTGCCACGTTACATAAATTTAATGGTTGGACAGATACGTTTTTAAATACACCCACACAAGGTTTGGACGACACTTACATAAGCTTAAACGGTAAAGCGTTTGACGGAAAATGGCTGGTGGCTTATCACAGTTTTGATGCCAATGAGCAATCAAATGGGGTTGACGATTTAGGCAGTGAACTAAACGTACAATACGTTAAAACTATTAATAAACAATACGCAGTAGGTGTTAAGTATGCTGATTACTCAGCGGGCGATACTGCTGCTAATAAAGTCGATACTCAAAAATTGTGGGTATGGATGAGCGCTAAATTTTAACCCTCTCTATCTTCTAATATTCACTTGTAATTTATAGCGACACACGATGGTGCAATTGCACCATCTTGTGGGGATTTACGCTTTTCACCTCTGCACCAATGTAGACAACTTGCTGATTTTAAATGCTTATATATTTGGCTTACATATTGCTATAACAAACCTATAACAAATTATTCGATTTCAATTTTAGTCAATTACTAAAATAGGTATCACTTTAAGGTGGGTAAATGTTAAGCAAGCAGCGTGTTGTAGTGGTAGGAAACGGAATGGTCGGGCACCATTTTGTGCAACAGCTAGTTTCTCAAAATCAAGCTGATGAGCAATTTGAAATTACGGTACTTAGCGGTGAAGACCGTTTAGCGTATGACCGCGTACAACTATCCTCTTTTTTTAAAGGCAAAACCGCAGACGACCTCGCACTTACATGTAATAAAACCTATGACGATTGGCAAGTACGCTTTCATACTCATTCTAAAGTGGTTGATATAAATCGTGATACCCAAACTGTAACGACCGCTAAAGGGGAATTGTTTGAATACGACAAACTTGTGCTTGCTACAGGTTCATTCCCATTTGTACCGCCTATACCGGGTAAAGATCGCGAGCATTGCCTTGTTTATCGCACCATTAACGATTTACACGCAATAAAAAATTCAGCCCACGGCAGCAAAGTAGGCGTGGTAATTGGTGGCGGTTTACTGGGGCTTGAAGCTGCAAACGCATTAAAGCAATTGGGTTTACAGACTCACGTAATAGAATTTGCACCGCAACTTATGGGTGTACAAGTTGATGCTGGTGGCGGTCGGCTACTAAAAAACAAAATTACAGATTTAGGTGTTACTGTGCATACATCTGTAGCAACTGAGGAAGTAGTAGAAGGTGAAAGTTGCCGTTACAAAATGTGTTTTAAGGGCGGTAAAACCCTTGAAACCGACATGATTGTATTTTCGGCAGGTATTCGCCCTTATGATAATTTAGCCCGAGAGTTTAATTTAGAGATAGGTGAGCGCGGCGGTATTGTAATTAATAACCACTGCCAAACGAGCGACAAAAACATATACGCTATTGGTGAATGTGCACTGTGGAATAATTTTATTTTTGGCTTAGTGGCACCCGGTTACGCCATGGCTAAAATAGCAGTTGGGCATATTTTACAAGATACGCAGCAAGGTTCCTTGCAAAGTACTGGCTTAGACAATAAAGCCGATGAATTTAATGGTGCCGATATGAGCACCAAGCTTAAATTAATGGGTGTTGAAGTAGGCTCTATTGGCGATGCACATGCACGCAGCGAAGGCGCAATAAGCTATTACTTTGAAGACCAAGCCAATGGTATTTATAAAAAAATAGTCACTAACTCACAAAGTAATAAGCTGATTGGCGCGGTACTTGTTGGCGATACCAGCGATTACGACAATTTGCTGCAATATCATTTAAACGACATTGAACTTACCACCGCTCCCGAAGCGCTCATTATGCCCCTTGCCGGCGACATAGCAGAGCTAAGCGCCGATGACTTGCCTGATGACGCCATTATTTGCGCTTGTCATAAAGTAACTAAACACACCATTGAACAAACAGTCGCTAAAGGCTGCATAGATTTGGCAAGTGTGCAGCAAAGCACCAAAGCCAGTACAGGCTGTGGAGGGTGTGAAAAGCTCGTTCAAAATGTAATAAACAGCGCGCTCGCTAAGGCAAGTAACACTATTAACGTAGTTACCCTTAATGAGCCTGTAAAACAGCCTGCATAAATTAAAGCACACTAAAAGAGAGCAGTATGACAACCGCAAACACGTCACCAACTATAAATAAAACCAGTTTAAAACAAACAACATGTGCTTACTGTGGTGTAGGGTGCGGTGTTGATATTTCACTTTTTAATAATGTGCCAACCAAGCTTGAAGGCATGCGAGAGCATCCCGCAAACTTTGGTCGTTTATGTGTAAAAGGCACCCATTTGCTAGACACCACAGGCAGTGATAATCGCTTAACGTCGCCCCTTATTAATAACCAAGCCGTTACGTGGGATGAAGCCACCGACCATGTTGCCAATAAATTTAACGACATAATACAAAAGCACGGACCCGATGCTGTGGCTTTTTATGTATCGGGGCAGTTACTTACTGAGGATTACTACATCGCGAATAAATTAATGAAAGGCTACATAGGCTCAGGCAATATTGATACAAATTCGCGCCTGTGTATGTCATCTGCTGTGGCAGGTTACAAACGCGCTTTTGGTGAAGACGTAGTGCCGTGTACCTACGAGGATTTAGAGCAAACTGAGCTGCTTATTTTAATTGGCTCTAATGCCGCATGGACGCATCCGGTTTTGTATCAGCGAATGGAGCGTGCAAAGCAGCTTAACCCAAATATGAAAGTGGTGGTTATTGATCCGCGCAAAACCGACACCGCTGAGCTTGCCGACACATTTTTAAATATAAAACCAGGCAGTGACGCTGCGCTTTATAACGGCTTGCTTAATTATTTAAATGAGCATAACCACCTCGATACGCAATTTATTGATCAGCACACAAACGGCTTTGAAAGCGCATTGCAAGAGGCACAAAAATGGAACTGTGAGGCAGTTAGCGACTTTTGCGATATAGCAATTGAGCAAGTCACTGAGTTTTACGCGCTATTTGCTAACAGCCCAAGTGCGATTAGCTTTTATTCAATGGGTATAAATCAATCAAGCTCGGGTGTAGATAAATGCAACGCCATTATCAATGCTCATTTAGCCTCAGGTAAATTACTTAAGCCAGGCAGTGGTCCGTTTTCGATTACGGGGCAACCCAATGCGATGGGCGGGCGCGAAGTCGGTGGCTTAGCTAATCAGTTAGCGGCGCATTTAGATATTGAAAACGAAGCGCATCAATCACTTGTACAACGCTTTTGGCTCTCGCCAACTATTGCTAAAAAAGCAGGTAGTAATGCCATCGATATGTTTGATGAAATAGCCGCAGGCAAAATCAAAGCAGTGTGGATAATGGCAACAAACCCAATGGTGAGCTTGCCCAATAACGCCGCTATTAAAAAAGCATTAGAGAACTGCGAGCTGGTGGTTGTATCTGACTGTATTGCAAAAAGTGATACGTTAAAGTTTGCCGATGTTGCCTTTCCATCAACCGGATGGGGCGAAAAAAACGGCACAGTAACTAACTCAGAGCGCAGAATATCAAGGCAGCGCCCTTTAGTAGCGCCTTATTCAGGAGCTAAAAACGATTGGCAAATTATGTGCGAAGTCGCTAAAAAAATGGGCTTTGAAGGGTTTGATTTTACAGACCCAAGTGGCATTTTTGAAGAATGGGCACAATTAACCGACTTTGAAAATAACGGCAGCCGATTATTAAATCTCTCTGGTTTAGTTGGGCTCACACAAAATCAGTATGATAATTTAAAACCCATTATGTGGCCTGTTGTTAAAAACGAGCCTTATAAAAATGGTCAGGTTTTTACAAATAACCAATTTAGCACCGCTGATAAAAAAGCGCGTTTTATACCTATAACGCCGCAATTACCGGTGCAAAAAACATCAAATGATTATCCGTTTGTAATGAACTCAGGGCGTATACGCGACCAATGGCATACCATGAGCCGCACGGGTAAAAGCACTGCGCTTTCATCGCATATTACACGCCCTTATATTGAAATTAATCCGCTTGATGCCAGTAAATTAGCAATTAAACAAAACGATTTAATAAGTGCAATTGCCCTAACTGGGCAGGTTACCGCGCATGCAAAAGTAACCGATGCCGTGCGCAAAGGTGAATGCTTTATGCCTATTCATTGGAATAAGCAATTTGCGTCATCAGCAACAGTAAGTGGGTTGTATCAATCGGTAGTTGACCCTCTATCTGGTCAGGCTGAGTGCAAACACGGTGCTGTTAATATAGTTAAAGCACCCTTTGTGCAATATATGCAGCTGTTTGCTAAAAACGAACTTGTTATAAACAGTGATTTTTGGCTCAAAGTTAATGCAAGCAATTGCTTTAATTACCAATTGGCGCTTAATGAGCCACAAAGTGATTTACTGTATTTCTGCCAAACCTTAACCGGTTTACAAGGGCAGTGGTCGGCTATGAACACGGCAAAAGCCATGCATGTGCAGTGTATTCAAAACGATAAATTAGCGTTTGTTGGTGTTATTTCTAACGAGCAAAAAGAAATATCACTTGAGTGGATAAACCATTTATTTGCAGAGCCATTACTGACCTTTACACAGTTACAGTCTTTGCTTTATGCAACCCCCGATGAAGAATTTACCCAAGGCGTGCAAGTGTGTAGCTGCTTTAAAGTAAGAGAGCAGCCAATTATAAACGGCATTAAAAACGGTGCAAACACAGTCGAGCAATTGGGGTCTGAACTTAAATGTGGGACGAACTGCGGTTCGTGTAAAACGCAATTAAGCCAATTAATAAAACAACATTACAAAGCCGGTTCTAGCAGCATTGATGTTGCGGTTGAAATGTAAACAAACAAGGAAGCATATGCTTAATGATCAATTTGGTCGGCAGTTTAACTATTTGCGCCTCTCAATAACTGATGTATGTAATTTTAGTTGTAGTTATTGTTTACCAAACGGGTATCAGTGCGATACGCCGCGTAATTTTTTAAATAAAAACGAAATTAGCACGCTAGTAAATGCGTTTGCAGAGCTAGGTACTAAAAAAGTACGCATTACAGGTGGCGAACCGTGCTTGCGAAACGACGTAACCGATATTATAAAACTCTGTAAAAATACACCTGGCATAGAAAAAGTAGCCATTACTACCAACGGGTTTAATTTATTAAAGAAAATTGATGAATTTGCTGAGGCAGGGCTTGATGCGCTTAATGTCAGTATTGATAGCTTAAATCCGAGTATGTTTAAACTCATAACAGGGCACGACAAACTTAACCTTATTTTAAAAGGGATTGAACGCGCGGTAGATCTGGGCATAAAAGATATAAAAATAAATGCAGTGCTTGCCAAGCAGTTTAATAAAAACCAATTGAAGGATTTTTTAGCGTGGGTAAAACACCACAAAGTTACAGTGCGCTTTATAGAATTAATGGAAACTGGTGACGGCGCAAAATTTTTTGAAGAAAACCACTTAAGTGGGCAAACGGTTAAAGCCCAATTACTCGACCAAGGTTGGTTACAAGTCGTTAGGGGGAAATTAAATGGACCCGCTGAGGAATTTTGTCATCCTAATTACGATGGTCGTATTGGTTTAATAATGCCGTACAGTAAAGACTTTTGTAAAAGTTGTAATCGCTTAAGGGTGTCGGCGCTGGGTAAATTACACTTATGTTTATTTGCAGAGCAAGGTATAGATTTACGCGAACTACTCAACGAGGACGATACTGCAGCGACCGTAAAGGCAATTCGAGCCGCTATGGGCAATAAAGAAATAAGCCATGAGCTGGATAAACGCTTAACAGGTGCGACAACTCACTTAGCCATGTTAGGCGGCTAATATGGAAGCTAATATAAAATCTAATATGAAAGTTAAGCGAGATTTTACAGGCGTTGTGCTTGCTGGTGGTAAGTCATCAAGAATGGGCACAGACAAAGCCGATTTAGTTTTAAAAAATAAAACGCTATTGCACAATGCGTGTGATTTATTAAAAGACGTAGGCGCTAAAAACATACTAATAAGCCGCAACGTTACAAATCCAGTTAAATCATCGAGCCAATATTCTTCGAGCGATTATCCTTCAGAAAAGTACGTTAAAGATATATACCCAAATAGTGGACCCCTTGGCGGTATTTACTCAACATTAATAGCCACCGAGTATGACTTACTTATTACTGCGGTAGATATGCCTCTACTAACGAGTAGTTTGTTAAGCACAATTGTGCTGGCTTCTCAGTCAAATAAAGTACAAAGTGTGAGCAATCAATTAAATCAGTCACAAATACATGCTTGGCACTTTGAAAATGAACCACTACCGCTGTATATTCGTAATACAAGCAGTGTAAAAAATCATTTAAAACACATACTCACAAACGCAAACAGTCATAAGTCAATAAAACAGTTTACCCAAAGTATTGGTGTGCAAACGCTTTTATGTAATAAAACGCATGCATTAATAAACACCAATACGCCGGCGCAATTTAAAGCTGTAAATGAGCATTTTGACCAAAGCATTAATCAATTAAGAAGAACATTATGAGTCACACAACTGAGTCACAAATAGCATTAAACATTGCCGTAATGACGGTAAGCGATACACGCGATGCGATTACCGATACTTCTGGTCATTACTTAATTAAAGCGCTAACTGAAGCTGGTCATCACTTAGCTGATAAAGACATAGTTAAAGATGACGTTTACCAAATGCGTGCAGTGGCATCGCAGTGGATAGCCGATGACACCATTCATGCTATTTTAGTGACTGGCGGTACAGGTTTTACTGAGCGCGATTCAACACCAGAGGCATTTGCGCCGCTGTTTGATAAAAGCGTAGACGGTTTTGGTGAGCTATTTAGGCACATATCGTACGGCGAAATTGGTAACTCTACTATTCAATCTCGTGCATTGGCAGGACTTGCTAATAACACCGTTATTTTTTGTATGCCAGGCTCTACAGGCGCATGTAAAACTGCGTGGACAGGCATAATAAAAGATCAACTTAACTCAATGCATAAACCGTGTAACTTTGTACCGCACATTACCATTGGTAAAAAGTGTGAATCGCGTGAGCAATAGTATGTTGAGTCACGTTGACGAAAACGGCCAAGCGAATATGGTTGATGTATCGCTCAAAGACGTAACCTTGCGCGATGCCTCAGCTGAAGCATTTATTAGCATGAGCAAGCTTGCCTTTGAACAAGTAATGCTTAATCAAAACAAAAAGGGTGATGTGTTAGGCGTGGCACGCATTGCAGGTATTCAAGGCGCTAAAAAATGCGCTGATTTAATTCCGCTTTGTCATCCGCTTGCACTTAGTAAAGTCGCTGTTGATTTTGAACTTGATGAAGCAAACAGCCAAATTAAAATAACCAGCTACTGCAAACTTGCAGGTAAAACGGGGGTTGAAATGGAAGCGTTAACAGCGGTATCTGTGGCTAGCCTTACTTTGTTTGATATGTGTAAAGCAGCCGACCCACTAATGGAAATTAGCGGCATGCGCGTTACTCAAAAAGCAGGGGGCAAAAATGGTAGTTGGCAACGCGATTAATCCAAACGATGCAATATCTAGCGCCGGGAAAGTAGAGTTATTGTTTTTTGGGCAACTAAAAGAGCGGTTAAAGTGCAGTAAATTAAGTCTTGAGATTACGCAGCCGCTTAGTATTTCAGAGCTTAAATTAAAATTAGTGAGTCAATACCCGCACTGGCAACCGTGGCTGGAAGAGCGTGAGCTACTTGCAGCGCTTAACCAAACTATGTCATCAAGCGACGAAATAGTGAAAGCAGGGGATGAGCTTGCCTTTTTCCCGCCGGTTACAGGTGGCTAATGAGCATACATATTCAAGTACAAACCGATGATTTTAATGTAGGTGACGAGCACAATACGCTTTGTAGTAATAATAAAAGCGATGGCGCTGTTGTCACCTTCACAGGTTTGGTAAGAGAGTTCAGCAGTGGCGATAACGTTATTGCACTTGAGCTTGAACACTACCCTGGTATGACCGAGCAACTCCTTCAATCTATTGCAGAGCAAGCACAAACTCGCTGGCAACTGGCGCGAATATGTATTATTCACCGCGTTGGTTACTTAGCACTTGGCGAGCAAATTGTATTTGTAGGCGTAACGTCCCGCCATCGCCAAGCCGCGTTCGAAGGCGTACAATTTATTATGGATTACTTAAAAAACCACGCCACGTTTTGGAAAAAAGAGCACTTTAAAGACTCATCAAATTGGGTTGAGTTTAAACAAAGTGACAAACAAGCGCTGGATAAGTGGGAAAAGTGATGCAGATATTTCATTACTTGTGCTCTACAGAGGTTATATAGCTCTCAGTTTGCGTGTGAAGTCTGCGTTTTTCGTGTTATAAATCAGCAATATTAGATTGTTAGCTCGACCCAAGTCTGGAAGACATATGCGCACATCAAAAATGTTATATTTTACAATATTATTACTTGTTCTACTTTCAGCCTTTCTTGCTGTATGGGTATATGATTTAAAAGAAGGTAAAGATTTACTAAGCTTCACCATATCAACAGTAAGCTTTTGTATAGCCGTATTAGCTTTATTTATTACTGTTAGAACATATACGTCAATTGATAGTGTAAATAACATTAGTAAAATGGAAGGTAACATTTTAGATAATGAAAATTACGTAACCTCACTTCCAGAGTTAATTAATCAGTTTAAGTCCCAAGATGAAAATACACTAGAGAAAGAGATTTTTGACTCTATTGAGCATAAACTAAAAAAAGAGTCAGAAACCGCCGTTCTCTTTGCCGATACTCTGCAATATGTAATCGACCTAATTGTTTTATTCCCAGCTGTTTTTAATGCATCAGAAACTAACAAAGTACTTTATAAAAAGCGTATGGATACAATTTTGTCAGAAGTTGATAGGCGCTGTGAAATATTGCACTCGGTAAGTAAAGGTAATTCAATCCAAATAACGGAAACAATAAAGCTATTTAAAGCTGTTGTGTCTTACCAAAGTTTTGTGGCTGATGATAATTTTAATATTCATGCAGACTTACTTCATGTCAGAGGTCCAATTCTTCGTAATCCAGTGACAAAAACCATTTACCATAATTACCTAGGTTTGTATTACAACAAAAAAGGCATGCATTTGCTGCGAGAGTCGCTAAATATGAACTCTGTAGATATTTTGTCTATTGATGGTTTAGAATTGGCTCAAAAAAATATTAACACTATAGAACCATCAATACTTGAAGAAATAAGTATGTATCTTAAATCTGCCGCTGAGCAGTTCGATAAAGCACTTAAAGTATCTAGCGAAGATGTTATGTGGCCTGGTTTTATTAATTACAATAAAGCACGTACGGTATATTTTCTAGCTTTACTATCAAATAGCGAACTTAATTGGTTAGATATTCTCGACGAAGCAATAGAGTCTCGCAGCAGGTTAAATCGACTAATTGACGAAATTTTAATGATAGACAGATCAAAACCAGCCAATATTGTTAGCACACATTTAAGAGAATTTTTTCTATATCAAGAAGAGTTAGCACGTACAGTAAAATTGAATATTTTACTGTCGAATAATCTAACCAGACAAAATAATGCACCTATTATATATAAAGGGATTAATATCACTGATATATCAAACGAAAAACTAACTGACTTATTTGTTTCAATACAAAAGTTTTCTACAGTTAGTATTTACCAAGAAAAAATTATAAGTCGACTTAAGAATAACCTCGCTGTGACAAACTAACAAAGCTTCAGCGAGAAAGTAGGGGATATACTATTTTTACGGCTTTTTGCTCATCATAAAAAAGCCACTTACCTATGCATGAAAAGTCATAGCAAGAATAAATGGCTCTTTATTAAAATGTTTTTTGGACTGAACTTATTTTATTACACTTTTCCATTGCTCAAATCAGGCATTAAATTGAGCCTGTTATGGATAGCATGATGGATGAAAGATAACTTAGTTCGCACCGCTTGAGTTAGTACAAATGGGTAGGCATCGGCAAGTCCCATGCTGCGATTTAGTGAATTTAGAATGATCGAAAATTCCATCCAAGTATCTAAAATAGCATCAATCGATGTTTGTGAATTAAAGTAATATGCACTTTGTGGCAATCTAAGCTCGTCTGCTTCATCTAATTCAAACTCATTACCTGTTGTTGAGCCTGTAATTGAAAAGTTTTTGGCTGTTTCTAAAGTATCGATAATATGCATGTAATGCGCCCATGTTTCCGCCCAGTCTTCATAAGGGTGCATAGTAGCGTATTCACTGATAAAGGTTTCATGCCAGTTAGCTGGCGCGCCTTGCTTGTAATGAGTATCGAGCGCTTGCTGGTAATCTAATTCGTCATCACCAAAATATTGCTTACATAAAGCATGTTTTTTTGATGAATTTGCGATTAGTTGATCAAAATAATAATGACCGAGTTCATGGCGAAAATGGCCAAGTAAAGTACGGTAACGCTCGCCCATTGCTATTTTAGCTTGAGAGCGTGCTACGTCGTCTGCTTCAGCTAGGTTTATAGTGATATGCCCGCAATCGTGTCCTGTAAATACAACGTCTTGACCTATAATAGGGCTTACAAAGTGATCGCTTACGTTACGGTCTGCTATAAAATCGAAGCTTAATCCGCTTTCAGGTTCTTGAATCGTGGTATTTAAAGGGAGTGATAATGATTTTAATGTATACAAAGCGCGACGTTTTGCTGTCTCCATTTTTTTCCATAATGGAATATGTTCAACAATACTTAAATCGGGCACCGTTTCATTAAAGCGGCACGAAAAACACAGCACTTCGTCTTTATCGGCAACAGGTATAAATGTGTCTAAATTAACCATACCATTGCATACGTGATACTGAGCGTTGTTATCACATTTTTTATAAAAAACTTCAGGCGCTTCTGCTTTGTAAAATAACCCCGATTGCTCATCAATTTCATAGGGTTCAACTTGGTCGAACTCATCATCAATACCCACGGTTCTGCCGCAAGCCAAACAATGGCTGCTTTCAAAAAATAAAATAAGTTGATCTGTGCAATTACATTTAAATGTTTTCATATGTTACCGAATAAAAAAGAGACCGTATAAACCACTTTTACTTAGCGCTATGCTATTGGAGGATAGTGGTTAAATCCTTTTTAAAAGTTCAGACTTTTTAATATTAAATTCATCATCACTCAACGCATTAGAGTCGCGAAGTTGTGCTAACTTTTCAATAATTTGAAGTGTTTCGTCTACCGAGTATTGCCCCACAGTATTATTAGCCGGTGCTTCAACTTGGTTTGGTGTTGACGATGCAAAATTCGGCTGCGTTACTTGCTGCGTAAAATCTTTTTGTGGTTCTGGAGGCGTTGGCGTTTGCCCTGAAATTAATGGCAGGGTATTTACATTAATTGTCCCCCACTGACTGTTAAATGTAAGAGAGGTATTATTGCCTTGCTGTTGGCTTACACCACCAATATTATGATCTAACGTGTCGTATACGCTCACTTGTCCATTTAATTCAACGGCTAAGCGATTAGGGAATATAGCGTAGCGAATATTATTTTGCGCACCACTGCTAAATGGGCTGCCTAGATTACCTGGCCACCACTGATTGCTGCCAGGCGATCCTACAGGAATAACCGGAAATATTTGGTTATTGCTCAATATATTAGCAAGTTCGTTGCACAAGTTATCAACGGTTGATTTTAAACCGTTGTTAAACATGTCGCCAACCATTGTCATTCCGCCACGCATCCATTGACCAGAACCACCAAGTTCTGGGCAATTAAACTGTGCCATTGAGCAACCGCCGTTATTAACGCTAACTAACATGTGAATTACTGCATCGTGACTGAGGTTATAACGAGATGCTATACCATTAACTAAGTTTTCACCGACATCTGTTAGCTTTTGCATAAGAGAATATCCTATTAGGTAGATTGGGTTGATTTAAAAAATCTTAAATACGCTAGGGCGTGTTGATTTTTGGGATTGAAATTTGTTCAATCTAGGGGCGATTTAATCGCGGCGCGAGGTTTGTAACCTAGTGGGCTAAGTAAAAACCGAGCAACAAAGAGTCAATCGTCCCTAGAAAGAACCCAGGGGCAGCGCATGTTTGGCATTTATGCTGCGTTATCGCCTATGTATGGGGAACAACCACACATCATAGACTCTGCCTTGCTTAAATACCAAACGCACTGCTGTAAATTCAACCACCAAAGAACAACACGCCCTAGTGCTGCATTACCTTTAGCTTTGATGATAATGAAAAATTAACAGGTTAGTGAGGTGTGCTGGTTTTTCAAATTGGACGTGTTCTGTTTTGTTTGAAATTAAAACACACCACTGCAAAACTAATCTTTAAAGTAAGCATCTATGTATTAAAGTTGCTTGTTTTATCTCATCGAGATCGTTAGTTTTACTGTAACGTAAGCGGTTAAAAATCGATCTAGTATAGCACCGTTACTTACTTTAACAGCAGCTTTATTGTGAACTATTTCTTACTATTTAATGATTGTTTTTAATGATTTTTAAACTCTAAATAAATACTTTTAATTATAACCGTTTAGCGTTATAAATAACGGAGTAAGTATTTTTAAAAATTAACTTTATTTTTTTATTTCAATATTTTAAATTAATTAGCTTTAATTGTAAGTTATTTTAAAGCGCTATTTTGGTGCGTTTTCTGCACCATTAAAAATCTAAAATTGATGGTTTAAATTACACTAAGTTTACTATTTATTGAATAGGTGTGTTTTTCCTATTAATTAGGTCAAAACCTTTATGCATAACGTTGCTATGTGCAAGAGCCGCGAGTGGATGAACAGTACTACTTAAGCAAGTCTTTTGGTATAAAAATTGCACAAGTGAATTAGTCCAAATAATATTTTCAGCGTTATATTGTGGCCATACATTATTAAAGGGGAATTAATAGATGACAATTACAGTTGGGATTTCGCACCATACTCAGTATAAATACGACCGGTCAGTTAATATGGGGCCGCATATATTCCGATTACGTCCAGCGCCACATAGCCGTACAAAAATTAAAAGTTATTCTTTAAAAATAGTTCCAGAAGATCATTATATAAATTGGCAACAAGACCCTTTTGGTAATTACCAAGCGAGGGTGGTGTTTAACAAGCCAACTACCGAATTTAGTTTTACAGTTGATTTGGTCGCCGAACTAACGGTTATTAATCCTTTTGATTTCTTTTTAGAAGATTACGCCGAAAACTTCCCGTTTGTTTACGATGCTATTTCAAAGTCAGAACTCTCTCCTTATTTAAAAAAACGCAAAGCCAGTCCAAAATTTAAAGAATTAATTGAATCTTTAAACCCTAAAGAGCCGCTTAGAAGCGTTGATTTTTTAGTGGCTGTTAATCAAGCTATTTATGAATTAGTAGGTTATGGCATTCGTTTAGAACCCGGTGTGCAAACGGCAAACGAAACAATAAGTAAAAAAACAGGTTCGTGTCGTGATTCTGCTTGGTTATTAGTACAATTGTTTCGTCATTTAGGGTTGGCATCTCGATTTGTATCGGGTTACCTAGTACAGCTAACCTCAGATCAAAAATCACTAGATGGCCCAAGCGGTCCAGAAGAAGATTTTACCGATTTGCATGCATGGACCGAGGTGTATATTCCGGGTGCAGGTTGGATAGGGCTTGATCCTACCTCGGGTTTATTTGCTGGTGAAGGTCATATTCCATTGGCGTGTACGCCAGAGCCAAGCTCGGCAGCGCCGGTAACCGGCGGTATAGATGACTGTAAATCTGAGTTTAGCTTTTATAATAAAGTAACGCGTGTACACGAAGACCCACGTGTTACTAAGCCGTATTCTGAGGCGCAGTGGGCGGCAATTAACCGTTTAGGTCAGCACGTTGACAATGTTTATAATGAAGAAAATATACATTTAACCATGGGCGGCGAACCTACGTTTATTTCTATTGACGATATGGAACATCCTCAGTGGAATACTGATGCCGATGGTAAAGAAAAAAGAATATTAGCTCAAAATTTATTTGTAGAAATGAATAAAGTATACACAAAAGGTGGCTTTACTCATTACGGACAAGGTAAATGGTATCCGGGTGAGCCATTACCACGTTGGCAATACGCATGTTATTGGCGCAAAGATGGTGAGCCTTTATGGCAAGATGCTGCACTATTAGCCGATCCTAATAAAGATTATAAATTTGATCATACCGATACTAAAAAGTTTGCTGATAAACTGTGTGACTCACTTGGTCTTGAAACCAAGGCACTTACTACGGCTTATGAAGATATTTTATATCACATGTGGCAAGAAGCCTCATTACCTACCGAAATAAAGCCAGATCAACCAGAACTTCTCCATGCAATGAGCCGAAAAGGCTTTTTAGCTAAAATGGATAAAGGCATAGAAAAGCCTGTTGGCTATGTTCTACCTTTAAAATGGAACGATAGTAAAAACTGTTGGCAGTCGTGTACGTGGGAGTTTAAACGGGGTCATTGTTTTTTATTACCGGGTGAATCACCACTTGGTTATCGTCTACCTTTAGACAGCCTTGAGTGGAGCGGCAATATTATTGACCGCGACCCGTTTGATATTCCAGAAAATTTTACCAAAGCTAAAAAGCTTAAAAAGGGCTTTATTGGTAAAGAAATGGTTAAAACTGCGCTTGTAATGGAAGTGAGAGAGGGGCGTTTATATATATTTATGCCACCAACAAGTCATTTTGAACATTACATGGGTTTAATAAGTAGTATAGAGAGTGTGGCTAAAGAACTTAAAATGCCGCTTGTTATTGAAGGCTATAGCCCACCTAAAGATAGCCGCGTAGAAAAATACGCTGTAACGCCAGATCCAGGTGTTATTGAAGTAAATATTCATCCTTCAACATCGTGGGATCAATTAGTCAGTCGAACCACAACGTTATACGGTTTAGCAAAAGAATGCCGATTAGGTACCGATAAGTTTATGGCAGATGGTCGCCATACTGGTACTGGTGGTGGTAACCACGTAACGCTTGGTGGCGAAACACCTGAGCAAAGCCCATTTTTACGCAGACCCGATATTTTAAGAAGCTTTATTACCTATTGGCAGCATCATCCTGGTTTGTCGTATTTGTTTTCGGGGCTTTTTATTGGTCCTACAAGCCAAGCACCGCGAGTGGATGAAGCCCGTGATGAAGTTTTATACGAGCTAGAAATTGCTTTCTCACATATGCCCGAAGGTGAGGTGCCTGAGCCTTGGTTAGTTGATAGGTTACTGCGTAATTTATTGGTGGATTTAACGGGTAATACACACAGAGCAGAATTTTGTATAGATAAGCTCTATTCACCCGATTCAGCCACAGGTCGTTTAGGGATTGTAGAATTTAGAGGCTTTGAAATGCCTCCACATTCACAAATGAGTTTAGTGCAAATGCTACTGTTGCGTACTTTACTTGCTTGGTTTTGGAAAAAACCTTACCACAAGCCATTAATACGTTGGGGTACTGAGTTACACGATAAGTTTTTATTACCACAATATGTAGAAAACGATTTAGCTGAAGTAAGCCGCGATTTACAACAAGCAGGTTTTCAATTTCAGTTAAGTTGGTTAAATCCATTTTTTGAATTTAGGTTTCCGGTATGTGGCACGCGAGAACTTGATAACGTTACACTTGAGCTTAGAACCGCAATCGAGCCTTGGCATGTACTAGGCGAAGAGGCAAGTGCGTCGGGTACGGCGCGCTATGTAGATTCGTCATTAGAAAGAGTGCAAATAAAAGTACAAGGAGCAATGAGCGATCGCTATGTTGTAACGTGTAATGGTCGAAGAGTGCCGCTTAAACCGGTTAAAGGTAAAGCAAAAGATGAAATGGTCGCGGGTATACGATATAGAGCTTGGCAACCACCTACAGCGCTTCACCCAACTATTGGCGTACATGCTCCATTAGTTTTTGATTTAATCGATACGTGGGAAGGTCGTTCAGTTGGAGGCTTTGTATATCATGTGAGCCATGCTGGGGGTCGTAATCCTGAAACGCTACCGGTTAATGCATTTGAAGCTGAAGGGCGCAGAGTTGCAAGATTTTGGGAGCATGGGCATACACCATCTTTACTTGCATCAGCAGAACCAAGCTGGAGCCCATCGGCGGTTACGCATAGTTTTCAATCGGCGCAAAGCGCAAGTGAATACGTGGTACCTGATGAAGAAAGTAGTAATCCTGATTATCCAAATACCTTGGATTTACGCAGGCAGCCTAACTTTAAATAATAATTGATAGTTGTGTCATTCCACTTTGAAATTATTTAAAGTGGAATGACTAAATATTTTTAAAGCATCATTATGAACACGGCTATTTACTATAAATTGGAGCAATTTCAGCTTGTATATTAACAATAACGCGATGCCGGAATTGCCTGAGTGGTTGTCTTTATACCTTGATAAATCACATGGACATGATGAACTAGCAAACCACAGTGGTTTAAACCCAGAACATTGGGATACTTTATTTAAGCGTTTAGCTAGCCTAACAGCAGATGATGTTAGTAGCCGCGCTACAGAAATTAGCCAATTACTACAAAATGGCAATATTAAAAATGAAAGTAATAAGCAATGGCACTTCGACCCGTTGCCTTTTATGTTATCAAAAGCTGATTGGACCTTGCTCGAAGAGGGAATAAAACAAAGAACCCTTCTATTAAATAAAATTCAGCAAGATATTTACGGTGACCAAACTCTATTAGTTGATGGCCATATTCCTGCAAAGCAGCTTTTTCAAGACCCTAATTACTTACGCGAAGGTTTTAGTTTACCTAGTAACGAATTAACACTTTTTTTTACAGCATTAGATGTTTACCGCACGCCAACAGGCGAATTTAAAGTATTAAGCGATCATTGCCAGTGCCCGCTGGGCTTAGGGCTATTAATTAAAAGCCGTATTATTGCAAGGCGTGTAATGGCTGAAGAATTTGCAGAATGTAATGTTCAGCAAATTAAAGAGTTTTTAAACCTATTCCAAGAGGGTATTAATGAATATACCCACTATATGGATGACCCACGCATTGTAATTCTCACCCAAGGAATTGATGACCCTAACTACAACGAGCATGCATTCCTATCTACCTACTTTGGCTACACATTAGTACAAAGCGCCGACTTAACCGTACGTGGTGGTGACGTTTGTTTAAAATCGTTACAAGGCTTGGGTAAAATTAATGTCATTTTACGCTGGGTTTCTGATCGTTGTATTGACTCTTTAGAGCAAACTGAATATTCACTTCATGGTATTCCGGGCTTATTACAATCGGTACGACAAGGGTCGGTTAAGGTTTTAAACCCGTTTGGTAGCGGTGTGCTCTCGTCACCTTCAATAAAGTGCAACTTAGAAAAGTTATCGCAGCAAATTTTAAAACAACCGCTGTTATTAGGTGAGCCAAATTATTTAAGTGTAAAAGAAGCGCAAGCCGTTGATTGGAATAACCTCGAACTACTATCTGCTATAGACCCTACACTCAAGTTAGATGGAGTGTTAGACGAGCAAGAAATAAAGCTACTTATTAGCAAAGAACCCGATAATTACTTTTTCCAAGAAAAACCTTCTTTTAGCAGTGCACCATTTTGGCATGACGGGCAATTAATCTCCAAGCCAGTGGTATTTAGATGCTATGCATTAACCACTGAAAATGGCGTAGAAGTACTTCCTTCAGCACTGTGTTTTTCGAACGAAAAAAGTAACAACCCGAGAATATCTGGTTGGATCAAAGATACATGGATAAATACAGCCGATAGAGTTGATTTAGGCGAGCATAATCCACCGGTGCCAATTAGAAAAAGAATGGATGTAACGCTACTCGAAGGGGTTATTTCGAGCCGTACGGCTGAGCACCTTTTTTGGTTGGGCCGATACTTAGAACGCTGCGAAAATACCATACGTATATTGCGTATTTTTATAGACAAGTACACCGAATTTTCTGTTTACCCAGATTCAATACGAAAAAGTATAGTTGCACGGCTTTCTAATGCCATTAGGTCGCAATATATTGTTTATCCCTATATAGAACCTGATTTAAAACTAGATGGCATTGATGTAAATCTGTCTAAAGAAACTGCTTTTCAACTCCTTGCAGACGAGCAATGCGCTGGCAGTATTATTAATACATTAAAGTACATTGCTAATGCGTCGGTGCAAATTCAAGAATTACTATCTCATGATAGCCGCCGAATAATTGATGATATTAATGAGCAAATTAAAGTATTTAAAAATGTAAATATTAATATTCCAACGCGTGCAATGCAAAGCAGCCTAGATAGAGTTATAGGCTCAATTATGGCTTTTAATGGCTCGATTACAGATTGTATGCCAAATAGTAATGGCTGGTTTTTACTCGAAATGGGCAGAAGAGTAGAGCGTAGCTTACAAATAACATCATTAAGTGCGGCTTTATTAACCAAAGAGTTAGACGAGCCCGAAGAGCTTGGCTTACTTGAAGCAGTACTAAGTTGCCAAGTTAGTTTAGTTACGCATAAGCGCCGATACAGAATGTATCAAACCATTGGTACAGGACTTGAGCTATTACTTTTAGATGCTGAATACCCACGTTCTTTATTATTTCAGTTAGAGGAAATTAATAAGTTGTGTAAGCATTTACCCACAAAACGCAGACAAGGTGTGATTGCGGCACACGAAAAAGCAATTTTACTATCTAAAACAAGTTGTTATGTAACTGAGAAAGATTACCTACAAAAAAGTGAAAATAGACAACGTAACCAGTTAATCGAATTTAACCATAATACGCGTATGAACTTAGATACATTTTGTGATGTATTATTACTACAGTATTTTTCTCATACCCAAACGGCAAATAAATTGAACTGGACTAATATTGAGCAAGCTCAATCGTGAAATATAAAATAAAGCACTCGACTACATACAACTATTCAGACTTTGTTAGTTTGTGTCAAAACCAAGCGCGATTAACGCCAAAAACGAATCGCGGGCAAATATGCCACAGTAGTCGTATAGAAATTGAACCTACTCCGACTTACTTACAAACATTTACTGATTATTTTAATAATCAGGTAACAGCGTTTGAAATAGCAATACAGCATAAAAAACTTAAAGTAACGATGATCAGCGAGGTAGAACTGTTAGTCGGCGCTAATAGCAATTTAGAGAGTGTTGATATTGCTTGGCGAAAAGTACGTGATTTATTGGTTAAACCAAATACGGCGGAATTATTAAAAACGTCTGAATTTGTACTACCTTCACAGCTTATTCCAATAGATAAAGGAATTAAGGAATACGCATTAATTTCGTTTGATGCACACAAAAATATAATTTCTGCGTGCACAGATTTAATGGCACGGATTTTTCATGAATTTCATTATGATCCTGGTTTTACAACAATTAGTACGCCTTTGAGCACTGTTTTTGCACAAAAAAGGGGCGTTTGCCAAGACTTTGCACACTTTGCGCTTGCATGCTTACGCAGCGTAGGGTTAGCAGGTCGATACGTAAGTGGGTACATAGAAACCATGCCGCCAGAAGGCGAAGAAAAGCTAGAAGGTGCAGATGCAACTCATGCATGGTTTGCGGTATTTGTGCCAAACTTTGGCTGGGTTGATTTTGATCCAACAAATAATGTTTTACCACGCGATCAGCATATTACTCTAGCCGTAGGGCGAGACTTTTCTGACGTAACTCCTTTAAAAGGAGTGGTATTTGGTGGCGGTAGTCAATTGCTTGATGTAGCGGTTGATATGATTCGAATGGAATAGCAGTTTAACTACGTCATATATGATGATGGATAAGGTGAAAGAGTGTATGAAAATTGATTGGAAAGCGTACCAAACAAAAGGTTTCTTTGATGAATTAATTGATGCACAAGGAAACGTTAGATCGCATGGAACACAATTAGCACAATTTTTTGCTAATTTATCAGCAGAAGAATTAGTAAAAGCCAGAGCGGTTGCTGATTTAGCAATTAAAGAAATGGGTATTACTTTCACGGTTTACAACGAAGGTAATATGATTGATAGAGCCTGGCCGTTTGATATTATTCCTCGAACTATTGGTAAAAAAGAATGGCAAAGCGTAGAGGTTGGTTTAAAGCAACGTGTTGAAGCGCTTAACCTTTTTATAGATGATTTATACCACGACCAAAAAATAATAAAAGATGGTGTTTTTCCAAAAGGGTTACTAGAAAAATCAGTTAACTTTCGCGAGCAATGCGTGGGAATAAACCCGCCAAATAAGATATGGGCGCATATTTGTGGCTCAGATTTAGTACGCGATGGTAGCGGTACAATGTATGTGCTTGAGGATAACCTGCGTGTTCCTTCTGGTGTATCTTATATGCTTGAAAATCGCTCTGTAATGAAGCGTGTATTCCCTGAATTATTTGAGCAAGTATCGATTTTACCTGTTGATGATTACCCTTCACAATTATTTGATATGCTAGCGGCAATGTCGCCTCGTCCACAAGATAAACCAGAAGTTGTGGTACTTACTCCTGGGGTATTTAACTCCGCTTATTTTGAGCATTGTTACCTTGCCCAAGAAATGGGTTGCGAACTGGTAGAAGGGCGCGATTTAGTTGTTGAAAAAGATGACTGTGTATACATGAGAACAATCACAGGGCTACAACGAGTTGATGTTATTTATCGTCGTATAGATGATTTATTTTTAGACCCAGAAGCCTTTTTACCAGAATCCCAACTTGGCGTTCCTGGATTAATGCGTGCTTGGTCTAAAGGTAATGTGGCTTTAGTTAATGCACCAGGCGCAGGTGTTGCTGATGACAAAGTAGTTTACGCCTATGTACCTGAGATGATTAAGTACTACTTAGGCGAGGAAGCTAAACTTGCTAATGTCCCAACGTTCAAATGTTTAGATCCGAAAGAATGCGACCATGTGATTAAAAATATCGATAAGCTTGTTGTTAAACCTGCAAATGAATCTGGCGGATATGGATTATTAATTGGTCCTAAATCGACTAAAAAAGAACAAGAAGCGTGTATTGCTCAAATTAAAGCGGACCCACGAAATTGGGTAGCTCAACCAACATTAGATTTATCAACAGTACCAACATTTGATGGTAATAAACCAGATGGTCGACATACCGATTTAAGACCGTTTATTTTATCATCAGGTAAAGATACGCAAGTTACCACTGGTGGATTAACGCGTGTTGCTATGGTTAAAGGCTCTTTGGTGGTTAATTCATCACAAGGTGGTGGCAGTAAAGATACTTGGATTGTTGACGAAGAGGCTAAATAATATGTTATCAAGAGTAGGCGAAACTTTATATTGGGTATCTCGATACATTGAGCGCGCGGAGAATGTGGCTCGTTTAATCAACGTTAACAATTTACTGATGATGGACTTACCCAAAGGCGTATGTACCGGCTGGGAGCCATTAATTGATATTATTGGTGTACGCAAAGCGTATTCAGAAAACCATACTGATTTTTCTGAGCAAAAAGCATTAAGGTATTTACTTGTTGGTAGTGATAATAGCTCGTCAATTTTAAACTCTATTACTTCGGCACGAGAAAGCGCGCGTACAATTCGTGATGTAATACCGCGAGACGTATGGGAAGAAATAAACTCTCTGTATTATTATGTAAAAGACAATCAAAAAGAAGGGATAACAAAGCGCGGGCGTTTTGAGTATTTAAAAAAGATTATAGATTCAGCCCATCAAATATTTGGGGCGTTAGATGCCACAATTAATCATGATCAGGGCTATGTTTTTATCCGTTTTGGTTCGATTATAGAGCGCGCAGACATGACATCGCGAATTTTAGATATTCGCTCTGCTACGTTAATTACTAATGAAGAAGAAGTGAAGCCGTTTGATAATATTCAGTGGATCAGTTTATTGCGCTCATTAAGTGCTTATCAAATGTATCGCCAAGAAATGGGCGTTAGAGTACAGCGTGCAGATGTAATAGAATTTGTGATGCACAGCAAAGTATTCCCACGATCTATTTTATTTTGTATGAATGAATTAAAAGCATTGGTTTTACCTTTGCCAAACTCAACAGAAATTATTAAATCAATTGATGATGCAATTGTTGAGTTAGAAAATAAAGACGTACGAGTACTTAAAAATGGTCTGTTGCATGACTTTATCGATGAAATACAAATAGACTTAGCTGGAATACATAACGGACTGGCCGAAACGTATTTTTTAAAACAAGCAGAATAATAAAAACTGTATATTGTTAAATGACTGCTTAGTCTTAAGCGGTCATTTTTTTGCTTAAATTTATTTATAATAATTTTAAAACCTGCATAATTAATCTTTACTTCCTCATCCGTTGGTATCGCAATGAAAATCATCTCGACTAATATCTCTAAAATTAAAACTCTTATTCATAATGGTAAAGAGGTGAAAACGGGAATATTCAAAACGCCAACTAACGAACCTGTTGTTATTGAAAAGCTAAATATTATAGGGGATGAGCAAGCTGATTTAGTTAATCACGGCGGGGTTGATAAAGCGGTTTACGCGTTTTCGCACAATCATTATGATTATTGGAAACAAACCCTCGAGAATGATGATTTGGCAGTAGGTGCCTTTGGCGAAAACTTCACGATTTCTGACCTTGATGAAGCGAATATACACATAGGTGACCATATTCGAATTGGTACTGCATTACTTGAAGTAAGCCAGCCTCGTGTGCCTTGTTTTAAATTAGCTATCGCCCTTAATAATAAAAACAGCCTTAAACTGTTTACGCAGCATTACTGCACTGGCGTGTATTTTAGGGTACTAGAGCAGGGCGTTGCAAAAACGGGTGATAGTGTTGTTATCGAGAAGAAAGCCTCGCACGACATATCAGTAAAAAAACTGTTCCAGGCTTTTTTTGATAAAAAATATCCAGATTATGAAAGTGTATTATTAGCAGCACTCGAATTGCCGGAGCTTGCTCTTGAGTGGCAAACTAAAATTAAAAAGAAGCTTTGTATTAAAAATGAACTAAGTTAAGCGTAAATTGTTATTTATAGAGGAGCTAGTAAAAAAGATAAAACCTGCTATACCTAATGTGATAAATACTATAATTATTATAGTGTTATTAAAAAACTGTTGGGTTAGTAGCTAAAATAGGTGTCGTATATGAATATCTCCAGAAAACTGATGCTTATTGTGATTTTAACAGCTGCAGAGGTAAGTATTACTGTTTACTCAGCTTTTGAAATAGCTAAAGGGGCCAAGTTTCACCAACTTAATTTTCTTCACTTAAAATATACTCATCAACTTACTAAGTCAGTTAAAAAAATAGAAAATGATCTCCCCATAGATATAAATACCATTGAGTCAGATATATTGTTAATTAGGCAGCAACCAATTGACTGTATTGAAGAAATAAATCCATTAAATTATGCTGTTATGAAATTTATTAACACAGAGCAAACTTTAACAATTTGTGAAAAAGATATAGAAATTGCGGATAAAACACTACTGTCAGTTACTCAGTATGAAAAAGGTGAGCTCAGTAGAGCTGATTTTTTACTAAACCTTAATGTTGCACTTGTCAGCTTTAACAAACATTCTGAGATGTTTGAAGAACCAATCAGAAAAACAGTATCGTTTATACTAATGACGTTAATTCCACTTGTTATCGTCATATCTTTTTTTAATATTATTTTTATAAGTTACCTTTCTCGTACTATATCCAGCTCTATTCGAAATCTTACCCTGCTCTTATCAAGTAAACCCGAAAGCAATATTAACCTAGATGATGAGCTTGATATAAAAACGTCGGGTGAATTAAAAGCACTCGTTATCGCGGCCAGGCAGCGGATTAAAAATGATCTTTTAAATATTGAAAACAGTATTGAACTCAAAGAGATTATAAATAGCCAAACAGCCTCCCTGCAGCAAGCAAATGACGAACTTGCACAGTTTGCTTATCGAGCTTCCCATGACCTGAAATCACCGCTGTCAGGGGCTAAATCCCTAGCGCATTTTGTTATTGAAGATATAAAAGCGGGAGACACTGAAGAGGCAAGTCGAAATGCACTGGTTATCTATCAGCAAATGGAAAAATTAGAAACACTTGTCGTTGATATTTTATTGTTAGCGAAAGCTGAAATTGGTAGTGAAGATAGAGATGTAATTGACTTTAATCAGTTAATTATTGATATGAAAGAACGACTGTCTTGGCTCATGAAAGATAATCCTTGTACGCTCGAAACAACAATTAACTTATCAGTACCTATAAAATCAGAAAAAGCGCGTTTTGCCCAAATTATTGAAAACTTAATTTCAAACGGGTTGAAGTATTACGATAGAAACAAAGACTCACCTTATGTTCGCTGTGATATTTTTAATGAACAAGAGACGTTTTTTATTACTGTTACAGATAACGGATTGGGAATACCACAAAAGCATCAAAGTGAAGTGTTTGATATGTTTAAGCGATTTCATGCACAGACGAGTACGGGCTCTGGTTTAGGGATGGCGCTGGTTAAAAAACATATTGAGTATTTAAATGGTGAAGTATCACTGCAAAGCTCTGATAAAGGCACAACGTTTAAAATAATAATACCAATGGATAAGCTAACATGACAAAAATTAAACCTCCTATATTAATTGTCGATGACAATGAAGTTGACCGATATATTCTTAAAAGACTAATTAAAGAAGCTAAATTAGAGCTGACGATTTTTGAAAAGAAAGATGGTCAAGAAGCGTTAGAATTTCTCGAAAATTATGAATCTAATAGAATAAAGTATCCGGATGGATTTCCTCCAATACTTATATTTTTGGACATTAATATGCCAAAAGTTAATGGTATTCAATTTTTAGAGAAGTTCTCTAAACTCAGAAAGATGATAGAGATAAGCTCGTGTGTTGTTATGATGTTTAGCTCATCTGAAAGAGAAGAAGAAAAAAAGATTATAATGTCACACGATTTTGTAAAAGGTTACCTTGTAAAAGGAAGCTTTCAGGCAGCAGAATTAAAAGAAAAAGTCTTGGCTGTCATAGGTCAGCATTTAGATAAATACAGCTGATGTGCATGTATTTTAAGTTTTAACCTATTAGGCTGTGCCAATTGAAGAGCCTTTAGTTTGAGTATGTGGCTCAAACCAAAGGTTTTTAGCTTAAAGTTATATAGGTGTCTGATTTAAGCTTCAATTTTACAGAGGCTCAAAATAACCTATTTATTTAAGGATGATTTTTTACAATAGTCATCGAGTATCAAGTTAATCTCGTTTGCAAGCATAGGTTTTGAAAATAGAAAACCTTGCAAGTAGTCTATGTTTAGTTTTTTACATAGCTGATGTTGGGCTTTCGTTTCGATTCCTTCAGCTACCACAAAAAAATCTAATTTTTTTAGCATTAAAGATAAACTCTCGATTATTTTTAATCGCTTATTATTTTCTCCATCCAACGACTGCATGCTTTTGTCTAATTTTACTATATCAATAGGGTAAGATATTAGATGAGATATGGATGAGTACCCCATACCAAAATCGTCCAAAGCAATCCTAAATCCCTTGTTAGACAAAGAAGTTAATATCTCAATCACTTCTTTACTATTTTCCATAAAAGCTGTTTCTGTTATTTCAAGAATAATACTGTTGGTTTTTAAGTTGTATGTTTTGACTGTCTCTAATAAATAGCTCTCTAAAATCTCTTTTTGTAGCTGAATAGGTGAAATATTGATAGATAGTGTTAAGGGAGTTTCATAGCTTTGCTGCCATAAAGATAACTGCTCTAAAGCGCTCGCAATTATCCATTTTCCAAGAGGGGCTATTAATCGGCACTCTTCAGCAATAGGAATAAATTCATCAGGAGTATAATGAATGGTTGTACCTGGCCAACGGATAAGGGCTTCGACACCTGTCATTATTTGTGTTTTTGAACAATAAACAGGTTGATAAAATAGCCTAAAGTTTTTTTCCTCTATATGCTCTTTTATACTATTTTGAATATCTACTCGGCGACTAAATTCGTACTGATATTGCTCTTTGTAAAAGCTAATTCTACTTTTACCACTTTGCTTTGAGCGATACATTGCAATGTCAGCACATTTTAGCAGTTCATGAGATTCAGTAGCATCATTTGGGTATATGGCACTTCCTATACTAACACTGCAATTTAAAGTTCTACCTTCATGTAAAAAGGGTTTTGACACTTCAGCTAAAATTCTATTTGCTATCATACCTATTTGATTAATATTGCAAATCCCACCTATTATAACTGCAAATTCATCACCACCTAATCGAGCAAATCCTTCGTTTTGTCTTAGGCAACTATTAATTCTGTGCACGGTTTGTATTAAAATTTCGTCGCCGACACTATGCCCAAGCGTATCATTAATATTTTTGAAGTTATCTAAATCTAAAGCAAGTAACGCCACGCAGTTTTTAGCACGTTTATTATTGGCTATCATTACTTTTAGTATTTCTTCAAAATGATATCGATTGGACAAACCAGTAAGCTGATCCCTCTCAGCCATATGCTTAACAGCAAGATAACTGTTATGCATACGTTGCTCTGCTTCAAAACGTTTTTTTGCATATATAAGAGCCTTATTTAAACTGCTTCCTGTTATATCTCCTTTAGGTAAAAAATCTTGAGCACCGGCTTCTATACACTCAATTGCCAAGGTTGAATTTTCTGAAGAGCTGATCATGATAATTGCGGTATTACCGAGTTTAGGTTTTTTGCGCATTTCAATTAGCATTTCAATACCGTCTTCTTTGGGCATATTATAATCGAGTAGTATTATATCAAAGTGCGTGTCTTCAATGGCTTTCAAGCCCTCGGGTACGCACGTTACTTCGGTAATGTCATGATGATGAGAGCCATCAGAAATAAGCATTTTTTTAATTAATTTGCGATCAACTAAGTCATCATCAACAATTAAAATATTCATAAGTTCCTTCTAAGAGCAGCATCTACATGATGCTCGTTTATAATTGATAATTTCATAGTTAAAATTTTGGCCAATAAATAGTGAATGTACTGCCAAGCTTTCCATCGGAGGCTACTTCAATTTTTCCCCTGTAATTAATAATGAGCTTATTGGCAATGCAGAGTCCAATGCCGCTACCTTCAACGTCATCTCGAGATTGTAATGTTTGAAATAACTTAAATATGATTGAAAAATATTTAGGGTTAATTCCTGGACCATTATCTTTTATTTCAATAATGTAATATTGATTAGAGGGGATAAGTGAAATGTCGATAACCGAGTGCTCTTTATTGTTATGTTTTATTGCATTACTAATAAGATTTTGAAAAACAGTTTTAAAAGGGATCAGTGGTATATCGAGTACTTCGTTATTGGCGTGTATATCAACAGTGACAGCTTGTGGAACTTCTAAAATTTGTTCTATATCTTGGTAAAGACTTTCTAAAGATATGTTTGCACGAGTTGAATCACAGCTATTTATTCTCGAGTAGCTTAGTAAATCTTCTAGCAGTACTTGCATTCTATTAGCTCGGCTGAGCACAAGCTGAAAATTTTCTAGGTGCTCCTGAGGGAGTAAATCTTTGCAATCATCATAAACCCATTCTAATAAACGTTTTATAGCATTTAATGGTGACTTGAGATCGTGTGAAGCAATACTGGTAAATTCATCAAGTTCATCGCTCATTTTTTGTAATTTTTTAATTAAGCGATCTTTTTCAGTTTCGTCTTCCTTGTTTTGCTCGCAAATTGTTGAGTTAAACTTAGCACTGTTTATTTTATCTAATAATTTTTTACGTTGGACTAACTGATTTACAAAGTTTTTTTGTAAACTATTTAAAATTGATTTTTCTTTTTCGGTAAGTAGTGAATCACTTGCTCGCTCGAATATCAACCATCCAAACTTAAGACCTGAGGGCAAAATAATAGACGATATAACTCTAAATATTTTAAGGTCATGCTCAATAATCGATTCATTAAAAACGTCATCAGATAGTTGCTCTTTAGCTACTGTTATTTTTGAACCTGATTTATATAGCTCGACAGCACGTTGAGGCAGGTTAGCAACAATAGAGAATGAGCTTGCATCAAAAATGTTTAAAATTAGCTCAGCAAAGCTTTTTAAGCTTGTTTGAATGTCATTATCAAGAGAGGTAGTTAATTGCTGCTCATCTATTAATGATACACCTTCTAAATAACTCTCTACATTGGGCATTCAAACTCCTACAACAGTATTAAATAAATATGCCTCATTAAAATGAGATGCAACAAATGATTAACTTATTGTAGTTGATTATTTTGAATGTGTTGAATTATTCACTTTATAAATTAACGCCAAATTAAAGCCTTACCTTATTATAGTCAGTAGCTTATGAATCTATTTTCTAATAAGGTAAAACTAAGTCTGATCGTGAAATTTATAACTTAATAAATAACTATTATGTAGGGTAGTGTTCTTACTAAAGAGCAACATGCCCAAGTAAAAACAGCATATTTAATCGCTCAGTTGTACAATTTTTTGCGCTACGCTAAATAAGGTTTTATGCGTATCCATTGCTTGTTTTTGTAGCTGTTTATGGGCTTGCTCTTCGGTGAGTTTTAATTGTTCAATAAGTATGTACTTGGCTTGGTGAATAACCTTTTGCTCACTAATAACTTTTTTAGCGTCAAGTAACGCTTGGTTTATTTGTTTAATATGCTGGCTTTGCTCGATAATTAAATCGTACATACTTTTATTACTATTGAGCTTATCGGCCGCTATATTTTGGCTTACTTCTGGCTCTGGTTGCTTAATGGCTAATTGCCCAAAAGTCGGGGCTATGTGCTGCTCTGCCATATTGTTAAGTACTTGCTTATTTGTATTTAAACTACGTTGAGCACAGGCTATTTGCATTGCTGCGGTATCAATTAATTGATCTGCTATGTTTTGTTCAATTTTGTGCATTATATCTATGCGCGTAGTGGTTACTTCATACCATACTTCGCTTAGTTGCGAGAGCGGTTGAGCATTCTCGTCATCGAGTTTTTGCAGCAAACTTCTAAGTTGCTCTACCTGATTATTAACCTGATGTGTTGTTAACGAGGCGAAGCATTTTAAAAGGTGCGCATCGGCGTACTCATTAAAAAAGTCAAAACTGTGGTTTTGCTCTTGTACAAAATGCGCGAGTTGTTGTTTTTGCTCAGTGGTAAATTTACTCGCGGCAAATGCTTGTGCACCGCAGGCACGTTCTTGTCCTGCATACTCTTTACCTTGCATAAAGTTAAAAAATGCAACTAATAAACGCGTTATTTTAGGATCGCTTGCGCCATCTGCTGCCTCTAAAATAATATTGAGTAAACTAGCAATTAACTGAGTGAACGACTGCGTAGCATGCACTGCACTAATGTTTTGTTGTGCTATTTGATTGCGTAGTTCGGGCAATGCGTCAAGTGTTTGCAGGCTATAGGTAATTAAATTAAATAACCGAGTATGACCAGTATCGGCGTTGTCGTTTATAAATGTTTGTTTAAGAGAATCATAAAATGCAGTTTGTGCGCTGCTGCTTAAAGGGATTTGTTCTTGTAATTGGGTTTTAAATCGCTCGCGATTTGAGGCCAAAAATATATTACTCATTGCACGTTCTTTTTGTAACTGATGTACAAAATCGCCTAATTTAGTAAGCGAGGCACAACTGTTTTGTAATTGCTTTAGCGCGTGTATTTCTTGATACTTAGCCGCTAATAAAAACTGTTTTGTGAGAGGATTGCTTGTCGCCATTGGTATTATTCCACACTTTTTTGTTTTTAAAGTGCAACCACTGTTCCAATCATTAATAAATTTCATCATTGAATTTAAAATCAAGCTAATACAATTGCTTAAAGTGTTATTTTTATTTGTCACTGTGTTTCTATAATTTAACTTACCATTACTTTTAACTTATTTGGTGCATTTAAGTATGTTATTGCACACAACTTGAACCCAAATTAAAAACAAAAAAAAGCGCCTACTCCTGGGGAGGTAGTAAGCGCGAAAAGTGCATTATTCATTTTACGTCATGCGTTAACATTTATACTGTTTAGTAACTCAGGACTAATAGCCATTTTATAATTTATTACTTCGCCAATCATAATTAGGGTAGGGCCTTGAAGGTTGTGTTTAGCATGCTCATTTACAACATGCTCAAGCGTACTGGTAATTACTTTTTGCTTAGTAGTAGTGGCATTCTCTATTAGTGCGATGGGTGTATTACTTGGCCAGCCCACTGATTGCAAACCGCAGCTTAGCGTTTGTAAGCGCGAAAGCCCCATATAAACCACTAAAGTGGGGTTGTTGTTTGCAGGCATAAACGCGTAATTTTGCCAATGAGGTTGCTTGTTAGGATCGGCAAACTGCGCTGTTAAAAATGTAACACTACGCGCTACATCGCGTGCAGTGAGCGGAATACCCGTATAAGCGGACGTAGCACAAGCCGTTGTCACACCCGGAACAATAGCAAAATTAATATTATGCTCACTAAGCGCATCGGCTTCTTCGTTAATACGTGCAAATATACTCGGATCGCCGCCTTTTAAACGCACTACGTTTAAGCCTTGTTGTGCGTATTTAACCAGTAGTTCGCAAATGTTAGCTTGGGTCATCGAATGTTTACCCGCACGTTTACCTACAAATACTCGCTGTGCTTTTTTAGGAAGCGTTTTTAATAAATCATCGCTTACTAACCAATCGTATAAAACAACATCGGCGGTATTAATTAAACGCTGCGCTTTTACTGTAATTAGCTCTGCGTCTCCTGGGCCCGCACCAATTATATAAACGTTGCCGCTTTTGACGCTGCGACTATTTGAGCTTGTTAGCTTAGTAACAAGCTTATTTAGCCACACGTTTTCAATACCCGAAAAATAAGACAGTACACTCATACTATTCCCTTAAGCCACTGCTGTTGTAACTTTTGGTTCAGCGCTTATAAATACACTGCCGTCTTCAATTTTTGCATTAAAAACCGGTAGGTGTATTGCTTCTGCTTCTAAACATTCGCCTGTTTCTAGGCAAAAGTGTTGCTTATATAAAGGCGATGCGACAACTAATTTATTGTCGACTGAGCCAATAATGCCACGCGACAATACATTGGCTTTGCCAATCGGGTCGTAGTTGCTAATGGCAAACACAGCCGTTGGATTTTGTGGAATGTAAAAAATAGCCACTTGCTGATTATTAACTAATGCGCATACGCCGCTATTAGCCACTAGGTTGTCGATTGTTCCAATATTATGCCAAGACATCAGCTTGCTCCTGTTCAACTTCCATTACTGGAATACGGTTTTGTGTATTACGTTGCTCACGTTTTTCGGCTTCTGTAGCAGGGCGAATTTGGTTACGCTCTTGCACAAACAAAATGTTGTCGTCGGTTTCGGGGCTATTAACAAACTGGCGGAATCGTTTGGCAGCATCTGGGCTTTCAATCGCTTTTTTCCATTCACACGCATAGGTTTGTGTAATTAATTCCATTTGCGCTTCTAGCTCGTCGCAAATGCCTAAGCTGTCGTCAATTACTACGCTTTTAAGGTAGTCTAAACCGCCTTCAAGGTTTTCCATCCATACCGACGTACGCTGCAATTTGTCAGCCGTTTTAATGTAAAACATAATTACGCGGTCAATGTATTTAATTAGTGTTGGCGTGTCTAAATCGGTCGCAAATAAATCAGCATGGCGAGGGCGCATACCGCCATTACCACACACGTATAAGTTCCAGCCATTTTCGGTGGCTATAATGCCAATATCTTTACTTTGTGCTTCGGCGCATTCGCGGGTACAACCCGATACCGCCATTTTAAATTTATGCGGTGCGCGTAACCCTTTGTAGCGGTTTTCAATTTCTATTGCGTGTCCAACGCTATCTTGCACACCATAACGACACCACGTACTACCCACACACGATTTAACAGTTCTAAGAGACTTACCATAGGCATGACCGGTCTCAAATCCGGCTTCTATAAGTCGCTCCCAAATAACAGGAAGCTCTTCTAAGCGCGCACCAAATAAATCGATACGCTGACCACCAGTGACTTTGCAGTACAGGTTAAAGTCTTTGGCTACTTGTCCAATTACAATGAGTTTGTCGGGTGTTATTTCGCCGCCAGCAATACGCGGTACCACAGAGTACGAACCATCTTTTTGCATATTTGCTAGGTACGTATCGTTAGTGTCTTGCAAACCAACATGAGCGGGCTCTAAAATAAAGTCGTTCCATGTTGAGGCTAAAATAGAGCCAATGGCAGGTTTACATATTTCACAGCCATGACCGCTGCCGTGTTTAGTTAGTAAGTCATCAAACGTTTTAATGCTTTCTACTTTTACCATGTGCAATAGTTCTTGGCGTGAATACGCAAAGTGCTCACATACATGGTTGTTAACTTCAACACCACGACTTGCTAATTCGTTATCAACAACTGATTTTAGTAACGCAGCACAACCGCCACAGCCGCTTGCTGCTTTAGTGCATGATTTTACCGAGGCTAAATCGCATGAGCCGCAATCGATTGCACCCACGATGTCGCCTTTACTCACATTGTGACACGAACAAATAGTGGCGGTGTCGGGTAGGGCACTGCCAGATAACGACGGCGCGCCGCCGCTATCTGGTAAAATTAAACACTCAGGGTTTTCTGGTAAGTCCATGTCGTTAAGCATGTACTGCAATAAAGTATCGTAGTCGCTGGTATCGCCAACTAGTACAGCGCCCAGTAATTTATCGCCTTTTTCACTTAGTATGATTTTTTTATAACAGCCGCGAATAGCGTCTTGGTATATAAGCTCTTTACAGTCAGGCGTTTTTGCATGAGCGTCGCCAATTGAGCCTACTTCTACGCCTAACAACTTAAGTTTAGTGCTCATGTCGGCACCTAAAAACTCAAGCTCGCCACCACTTAATTGGCTCGCTGCAACGCGCGCCATGTTGTAACCCGGTGCAACTAAGCCAAATAGTTTTTTGTCCCACAGGGCGCATTCCCCAATGGCTAAAATATCAGGATCAGATGTTTGGCATTGGTTATTAATAATAATACCGCCGCGCTCACCGAGTTCTAAATCAGCAATTTTGCCGAGTTGGTCATACGGGCGAATACCAGCAGAAAACAAAATTAGGTCTGTTTCTAAAAATGACTCATCCGAAAAATTTAATCTAAAGCGACTGGTTTCGCCTTTTACTATTTCACTGGTTGCCTTTGATGTGTGTACCGTTACGCCAAGTTCTTCTATTTTATTTTTTAGAAGCGTACCGCCTTGTCCATCAAGCTGAACAGCCATAAGCTGCGGTGCAAATTCAACTACGTGGGTATCAAGTCCTAGTTGCTTAATCGCATTTGCGGCTTCAAGCCCCAATAAACCACCGCCAATAACAACACCGCTTTTACTTACAGCGGCACTGGCTTTTATTTGTTCTAAATCTTCTAATGTACGATACACCAAACAATGAGGTTGGTCGTTACCTTTTATAGGCGGCACAAATGGAAATGAACCTGTTGCCAATATAAGCTTATCGTACGGGTATTGCTCACCAGTTAGCGTGGTTACTATTTTTGCTGTTCTATCAATGCCTTCAACCCACTGGCTGGTATGCACATTAATATTTAGTTGTTTATAGTTGTCGTGAGTGGTAAGTGCTAAATCGGCGGCTGTTTTGCCATCAAATACACTTGATAAATACACGCGATCGTATGCAAGATTTGCTTCTCCGCAAAGTACGGTAATGTCTGCGTTGGCATCGCTTTGGCGCATTTGCTCAACAAAGTGGTGTCCGACCATACCATTACCAATAATGAGTATTTTTTGGGAGGTTTGCATATGGCATTCCTTAAAGTGACGGTTTAAATACAAATAACAAAAAAGCCCGCCACAAATACGCATTAAGCATAATTGTGTGCGGGCTTCTTTGCCGATGGTTGCTAATAGCTATAGTGCCAACAACCTAAATTTTTGCCGTAAATAAAACTGGCTTGTTAATAGAGTGTTTGCAAAAACATAGCCAGTTTTTTAAGTTGTTGTTTAAATAGTATTTAATGCTTTTTTAGAGTGAATGAAAAACCCGTTTTGACATATGTTGGTGCGCGCCTGGCACTAAGAGGGTGCAAGTATTGTCATTGTATTGTGCATTATCAGTCAATAAAACACCCATTATCATTCATTGTGTATTGAGTTAAATTTAGCCCATAAAATACGCACACGAATTACAAGCAAAATGATAAACACAAATTCAATAGATGATTCCCCTTTTCACGAAGGCGAGTTGGCAATACAAGACAAACTCGGTAAACGAAAAATAATGGCAACATTTAGCAAACGTGGCGTGCGCTCATTTATGCCAGAGCAGCATAGAAAGTTTGTGGCTCAAAAGGTTACGTCGTTTATTCAGTTTTTATTTGAAAAGTTTGAAGCTAAGCCAAAAACAAAAAAGCCTAAAATCAGTTAAGTGATTTTAGGCTTTTTGGTGCAGGTTATTAAATTTATTTTAAAATAACCACAGGCACATCGCTGTTCTCGAGCATTTTAATGGTGTTACTGCCCACAAAAAACTGCCTTAGTTTAGAGTGCCCAAATGCACCCATTACAATTAGTTCTACATTATTTTGTTCTTTATATTGCATTAACGAGTCAAAAATATTGCCCTCTAAAAAGCTTGCCGACACTTCAAAGTCCATACTGATAAGCTTGTGCTGTGCGTTAACAAATTTTTCTTCAAGGTCTTTTTCGTTATTTTTAATACTCACTAAATGACAATGCAAACCATGTAACAAGCCGCCATCAATCACTTGTTGTAGCGCTTTGTCGGCTGTTTCGCGGCCGTCGTACGCAATCATAAATGATTTAGGCTGTTTAAATGTTTCAGGAATAAGCAAAATAGGTTGTGTTGCATTGCGCACTAAGGTTTCTATATGTGAGCCCAGCACCGCGAAGCTATTACTATGTCCAGCACCATTTTGGCCAATAACAATAAGGCGTGTATCGTCTTTTAAGTCTATAACGGTATCGAGCAAATCACCGTGGCGCTTAATTAGTTCAAAATTAGTAACACCTGCCGATTTAGCATGCTCACTTACTGAATTTAATAATTCGTCAGCCATTTTTAAACTTACTTTGCAGCGTTGTTCGTCAAGCTTAGTCATTTCATCAAGAAGTGTTGACTGTGCACCAAGCCCAATACTACCAGAGTAGTCGCCGATATTAGTTTGCTGCGTTTTTTCAATTGTATGCACAAAGCTAATTGGTTTATTTAGCTTTTTTGAAGCCCAAATAGCAGCATCGGTTACATTTTTAGTAATGGCTGAGCCATCTACATAGGTAATTATTTTAGTCATTGCATTCTCCTTAATGTCCGCCAAGTAGTTTTTCGACTTCTTCAGGGTTGTTATGCACACCAAATTTATCAATTACAGTTTCGGTTGCGCTATTCATACCAATAATACTAACCGTTGCGCCTTCACGCCTAAATTTAATAACCACCTTGTCGAGTGACGATACACCAGTTATATCCCAAAAATGTGCATGGGTTAAATCAATTACCACGTTAGAAACCGCATTTTTAAAATCGAACGATGCAATAAATTGCTCAGCTGAGGCAAAAAATACTTGGCCAACGACTTCATAGGTTATTTTATCGTTGCTTTCATCATGCTTGGTTTTAACCACCATAAAGCGACCAATTTTATTGGCAAAAAACAACGTAGCTAACAACACACCAACTAAAACGCCAATGGCTAGGTTATGCGTGGCAACAACCACAATAACGGTGGAAATCATCACTACATTTGATGAAAGCGGGTTCTTTTTTAAATCCTTAACAGATGTCCACGAAAACGTACCAATCGATACCATAATCATTACCGCAACTAAGGCTGCCATAGGAATTAAACGCAGCCACTCATCTAAAAACACCACCATGATGATTAAAAATGAGCCTGCAATAAAGGTAGAAAGCCTGCCGCGACCACCCGATTTAACATTAATAATTGATTGCCCAATCATAGCGCAACCCGCCATACCACCAAATAAGCCTGCGCCAATATTAGCAATACCTTGGCCCTTACATTCTTTATTACGATCGCTCGTTGTATCAGTTAAGTCATCAACAATAGTGGCGGTCATCATTGACTCAAGTAAGCCCACAACAGCAAGACCAATTGAATACGGTAAAACAATTTGCAGTGTTTCGAGTGTTAGGGGGACATCGGGCCATAAGAATATAGGTAGAGTGTCTGGTAGTTCGCCCATGTCGCCAACGGTTCTTATATCAAGACCCAAAAATATTGAAACCAGTGTAATAACAACAATACACACTAAAGGAGAGGGAAGTATTTTGCCAATAGTTGGAATATACGGAAATAAGTAAATAATACCTAAGCCCGCTGCGGTCATCGCATAAACATGCCAAGTAACATTAGTCAGCTCAGGTAACTGCGCCATAAATATTAAAATCGCCAGCGCATTTACAAACCCTGTTACAACAGAGCGCGATACAAAGCGCATTAATTCACCGAGCTTTAAAAAGCCTGCAAATATTTGTAGTACACCAGTGAGTAAGGTAGCAACCAGTAAGTATTCCAAACCATGGTCTTTAACCAGCGTTACCATTAACAGTGCCATTGCACCGGTAGCCGCCGATATCATGCCAGGACGTCCGCCTACAAAGGCAATAATAACCGCAATACAAAATGAGGCGTATAAACCTACTTTTGGATCAACACCGGCAATAATAGAAAAGGCAATCGCTTCAGGTATTAGGGCAAGCGCCACAACAATACCAGCAAGCACATCGCCACGAACATTAGAGAGCCAATCTCTTTTTACGTGATCAAACATGTAATAAACCTAATTAGTTAGTTTCCCAAAGTATAGGGGAGTATTTTATTTAAATAACAGTGATTCTCGCGCAGGCGGCGATTAAGGTTGCACGTAACGTGCTGATGAAAAAGGGGAGTGGTTGCCTAGGGCGGCGTAAGTTTCAAGAAAAAAGCTCCTTTTGATTAGTTTATATTAATAATGCGGACGAATTATAAACATCACATATATATTAGCAATATGTTATTTGGCCTTAAAGACCAAACATTAATTTAATTATGCATTTGCTTATTTAAAACTCAAATGTAAAACCAAACTCTCTTAGTTTTTCGTATACGTTTATATCAAAACGGTACAAAGTAGCAGCTCGGTGAGCTACGTTGGTTTGTTTTTCTTTGCAGTTTATTAGTAAGTTCATTTTTTGGAACTTACGTCTAAAGTTAGGCTTATTGAGTGATTTATTTAAAATCGACTCGTAAATTCCTTGTAGCTCAAGCAAGGTAAACTTTTCAGGGAGCAGGCTAAAACCAATCGGCTCGTGCCTTACTTTATAGCGTAAGTAATCTAAGCCACTTTTTAAAATGTCGGCGTGGTCAAACATTAAAGGGAGAACGTTATTTACATCAAACCATTCACATTCTAAAGCATTGTCGCCGCTCACAAGATTGGTTTCTTCAAAGCGTACGAGCGAATAGTAAACAATGGTTATAATACGTCTAGCAGGGTAGCGGTCAACGTTACCAAACGCACCTAACTGATCTAAATAAAGGTTTTCAACACCGGTCGTACTTTTAACAACACGCAGAGCTGCTAACTAATGGTGACTTTGAAGCCGGTCTTGATTCATGGCAATCACGAGGCAGTGCTACTATTTCACTTGAAACAACCCAAGCTCACAGCGGGCAAAACCTATAATGTATCTGCGTGGGTTAAGTTATCTGACGATAACACAGCGGTATCGCCAGGAATTAAACTTACACTGCAAATTGAGCATGCGAGCACTGAATACCTCGAGCTAACCACTGTTACAAACGTAGTTGCAGGCGATTGGGTAAAGCTTTCGGGCACTTATACCCATTCAATAACAACCGAGGAAAGTGCGGCTTTACTTTATGTGGAGTCAAACGAACTGACTGCTGATTTTCATGCAGACGACGTATCGGTCATTTTGGTAGAACAATAAACCAAACTAAAAGTAATTAACCCCACATTTGATAGTCTGTATTTTTATACAGACTATCAAATGTGGGGTTTCATAAAAAGAAGTGCACTATGCTTTTATATTAGTAATGAGTATCGCTTTAAAGCGACATATACCGTCATTATAAATACATTAGCACGATAACGCCGGTGCGTGAAAAGCTATATTAGTTTGACTCAAATGACGAAAGTTTCTTTTGAACGTTATTTCGCAATACATCGTCTATGTACTCATTAAATGCCTTATTACCGGTTATCACGGGGTTTCGTTGATCAGATTTACGATTTTTTAATGTATTAATTTGATTAATTAGATCATGTGAAAACGGGTGGTTTGAGATACTTCCATCAACATCGTTTTTGTTTGCAATTTTTTGAAAATAATTTAAAGAGTGCAAATAAGTTTGATTTGCTTCTTTAGTATCCGGTAAACCGGTACCTCCCCAAAGTGCAACTGTATGAGGTATGCCATTATCTGTAACAGGTATTATCAAAGACAACCCACCAGGCGTATGTCCTGGTGTAGCAAGTACAGTTAAATTAGTTTTACCTAAACTTATTTTTTCGCCATCGATAACTTGGGTGTAAGTGCTAGGTAATGGTATTTCGGTAGAAAAGTTACCGAAAGGATCAGTTAATACAGGTGCATTTGGATTATGGATGTAGTCCCACTCATTTTTTCTCATTAAAATTTTAGCGCCATAATGTGATTCAAAGTAGTGAGCGCCACCATAATGGTCGCTGTGGCCGTGAGTAACTATTACGTATTTAATATCTTCAGGATTTAAGCCTAACTCTTTTAGTCCAGGAACAATCACATGTTTGGCATCGTGCGGAGTCCACATGGTATCGATTAAAATAATGCCCTCAGTTGTAGTGATAACAAAAGTGCCTACGCTGATATATCCTACAAAATAAAGGTTATCAAATAGCTGAGTGGGTTCAACAACAGTGGTATTGAACAAATCACTAGAGGTTAGCGAGGAAGGTAATTTATTTAATCTAGTACTTATTTTATCTTCACTCAATTTTGTAATATTACCGTTATTTGATGTTGTGCAGCCGCTCAGTAAGTAAGTTATTACTGTAATCGAGAAAATGCCTAAAAATGTTTTTTTCATATTTTACACCTTAGTTAATTAGGCATATTAAAAGCCCAAGTAATAAACTTTAGTACGCCGTTTATTTAATTATTAAATACAGGGTATGAACTCAAAATTAAAATTTAATGGATAAAACAACCTTAGCCTTTGTTTGTTTAGAGATCGAGTTTGTTATCTTTATTCTAAATGAGAGATGCGAAAGCATTAGTCATTTTGTAAATGAGGGTTTGAATAACGATAGAAGCGAATATATCGTTATTCATTGTATTTAAAATAGCTCTAGGTTACTTACTATCCTAGGCGTTTATATCATTGACTCGGTTAATTATGATATTAATTAAAAAAGCACATAAAATAACGGCAGGTATTGCATTGGCAACACTGTCGTAAACTACATGAAAAAATGTTGCACCAGCCATAATAACTAACAAACCACTTGCAGCTATAATGCTTAGTTTTTTTATCCAAATAGCAACAGCACCTGCAAGTTCACTTGCACCAATAAAATAGCCAAACCAAGCAGGTAAACCCATGAGTGCAAAAGATAAGTGCATTTGCTCAACTCCTGCTAGTTTTGCAGAGCCTGCAGCTATAAAGGCAAGTGTTGTTAATCCTAGTGATGTATACATAAAAATTCTTTTTACTTTTGTGCTCATGTTATTCCCAACTTTAATAAGAGTGATTTAAGCAGATGCTTAGCTTTTGACGTTAGAATAATCACAGCTCTTATTAATTAATATTGAATGTTTTTTTATAAGATATAAACTTTAGCTTTACATGTTTGGCGTAAATTATGAAATTAGAACAGCTTAGTATGTTTGTTACTGTTGCTCAGGTTGGATCATTGAGTGAAGCAAGTGCTCTTTTACACAAAACTCAACCAGCTATAAGCCAAGGTATTAAGCAACTAGAAAATACCCTTAACTTTGCCTTATTTAGTCGTAATGGTTATCGGTTAGAGCTTACCAGTGCAGGAAAAACTATGTTTCATAAGGCTATGAAATTGCTAGATGATGCAGCACAACTTAAACAAGTTGCACACCACATAGCACAGGGGAACGAGGTAAGTATAACGATTGCAATTGAAGCATCATTTAATTTAAAAGGTATTTTACCATTACTAAAAAATATGCAAAATCAGTTCCCTGAAACTCAAATAATAATCAGGCAAGAGTACATAACAGGTGCAATTGAAGCCTTACTTGATGGCGGTGCCGATCTGTGTATAACACCAACAATGGAATTTTCTGCACAAGAAGAGAAAATTGAAAAGCATTTGTTAAATAGCGGCTCATTAATCAATGTAGCTTCCCCTTTGTTGTTAAAACGAAATCCAAACCTAAGGCAAGCCACTGATTTGTTGAACGAATACCAAATAATTGTGCAGGACTCAGGCACTGGTTCAAAAAACATAGAGTGGGGTGTACAGCAAGGTCAGCGACGATGGTATGTAAATGACTTTCCAACTAAAAAAATGCTTATCGAAAGTGCAATGGGTTGGGGCAAATTACCAGGTTATTTAGCTGATGAAGGTATTGCAAATAATACTCTGAAAATGCTGTCACTTAGTGATGTGCAAAATATAACGCCTCTAAAATATTACATTATTAAGAAAAGGGGAGAAGTGTTGGGACCTGTAGGAGAGGCCGTGTGGGAGCAATTTAAAAACTATCAGATATAACAATTACATATATGTGAAAAACGTATTTAAGTGTTTATATTGAGGTAATTTTGCAGCTTGTAAAATTAACGAAGGATTGGTTGTTGCATCAACCGGTTGTAGGGCTTTGATTGACTCTACATCGCCACTGTCGGCAACGACCGTGGTTACTTTTTTGAGTTGTTCTAACAAGTTCATAATGATGTACGCCTCGGCTTTAAAACCGAGGCGATGTCCTTATACGTAGCGGTTAACAATATTCTCAAGCAGCTCTTGTCGGCCAGAAACTTGCTTAGGATAGATGTTGTTTTCGTGTACTAACGCAGCAAGGCTCTCAAGTGATTGTTCACCTTTTAAAATGCTTTGGCCTAGGTCTTCTTTCCAACCTGCGTAACGTTTTTCTACAAAGTCAGAAAGCTCGCCGCCTTCAATCATTGCTGCTGCATTGAGTAATGCTTTTGCCATCGTATCCATACCACCAATGTGACCGATGAATAAATCATCGCGTTCACACGATTGACGACGAAGTTTAGTATCAAAGTTAAAGCCACCGGTTGTAAAACCGCCATTCTTTAAAATTTCGTAAACGACAAGTGTTCACTCAGCTACATCGTTAGGGAATTGATCTGTATCCCATCCGTTTTGCATATCACCACGGTTAGCATCAATACTACCCATAATACCTTTAGCGCAAGCAACGGCAATTTCGTGGTGGAAGCTATGACCTGCAAGTGTTGCGTGGTTTGCTTCAATGTTTACTTTAATTTCGTCTTGTAAGCCGTGCTTGTGTAAAAAGCCTGCAACCGTTGCTGTATCGTAATCGTACTGGTGCTTAGTTGGCTCTTGTGGTTTTGGTTCAATTAATAATGTGCCTTTAAAACCAATTTTTTTCTTGTGTTCTACAACCATTTTCAAAAAGCGTGCGTACTGCTCGCTTTCTTGCGCAAGTTCTGTATTTAGTAGTGTGTCGTAACCTTCACGACCACCCCAAAGTACGTAGTTTTCGCCGCCTAAACGATGCGTAATTTCCATTGCATGTTTAACTTGCGCTGCTGCATATGCATACGTATTAGGATTAGGGTTTGTTGCACCACCGGCACAAAAACGTTTGTTTGAGAACAAGTTAGCAGTACCCCACAGTGGCTTTACACCAGTGCGTTGCATTTCTTTTTAGATAATGTTAGCTATGTGCGTTACGTTATCGAGGCTTTCTTGTAGTGTTTTGCCTTCAGGGGCAATATCAACATCATGAAAAATATTTGTATTTAAGTTTTTACACGAAACCAAAGGCAAAGAGCTTGAACAAATGAAAGGGTAAATATTACCCCTTTAATAAGCGCCAAAACTATTGTAATAGTTTGGCGCTTATTTTATTTATTTTCATATCTACAATGAAAAAGAGTGCTTATATTCATTTTTATTTTTCTATAAAAGACTCCTAATAGATAAAGTTATATTTAGGAGTCATTAATTTTCTAACTTGCACCGCAATAGTACCTTACATAAATTATGCTGGCTAAGTGGCCTTAATAATAGTTACCCTATTTGTATGGTTGTTTTAGCAAATTTAAGAGGTTGTAATTTAGGTTTTGCAAAACAATAAGCAAATGTCAGTGGACCTACTCTGCCAATCAGCATAAGTAAAATTATTATTAGCTGGCTTGGCATACTTAAATTACTAGTAAAATCACGAGATAGCCCTACAGTGCTCAATGCCGAAATTACTTCAAAAGTAATATCTAAAAGAGACGCTTGCTCGATTTTACTCATAATCATGATGCTTAAAAAAGCCGTAAATAAGTATAAAATTACAACACTCAATGCTTTTATCACAAGTTTGTCGCTTAGCTCTCTGTTAAATATGGTTACCTGTGGTTTTTGGCGTAAATAACTATACATAGCAAGTAGTAAAATAACAAAAGTTCCTATTTTAATGCCGCTTGCTGTACTTACCGAACCGCCACCTATTACCATTAATAACAATGTAAGCAATGTCGAGTCGGAACTGAGCTGGCTAATAGGTAAAGTATTAAAGCCTGCAGTACGTGGTGTAACTGCTTGAAACCAAGCAGCAATTACTTGCTCGTTAATAGGTAGGTTGGCAAGTGTGGCTGGATTTGAATATTCAAATAAAAAAATAAGCAAAAATGCACTGCAATTTATTACAGCACTTGCAATTAATACAATACGTGTATTAGTTGCTAATTTATGCCAGCGACGTTGTTGATATATATCTATTAAAACGGTAAACCCTAAGCCACCGATTATAAATAATGCACTGATAATAAGATTAACAGATACATCACTTTTAAAAGCCATTAAGCTATTACTGTCGAGTGCAAACCCGGCATTGTTAAAAGCCGAAATAGTATAAAATAGACTTTGATAGGCGCTACCCGCAATACCATAGTCATCTACCCAGCTAATAAAAAGTAAGCAAAATGCTATAGTCTGAATTATTAGCGAGTAAGTTATTACACATCTAGCTACATGGATCACTCCATTTAAATCGCTTGTATCGAATGCTTGGCTTGCAAGTAAACGTTGTTTTAATCCTAAGTTTTTACCAATACTTAAAAATGAAATAACGGCTACGGTCATAAAGCCGATTCCTCCAATTTGAATAAGTACCATAACAACACATTGCCCAAATGTGGTTAGCGCAGTACCTGTATCAATAACAACTAAGCCTGTAACTGTAACCGCAGAGGATGCAGTAAAAAAAGCTTGAATAAAGCTAAGCGATTCAACACTTGCAAAAGGTAATAGTAATAAGCAAGTGCCTAAAATAATGAGAGCAAAAAAACCAGCAGTTAAAATTAAAGGGGGGTTAACAGGCCTTTTGAAATTTTTTAAACGGCGATTAAATTGCTTTGGAAGTACGTGTGCTTGCCAGTTAATCATAAAGCTTTAAACCGTTTGGTGAGTTTTGTTAGGTAATGTTTAGAGCCCAGTAATACAAGGCTATCACCATGGCGTAACTCGGTGTCGAGTGTTAGGTCTGTATTGAAATTATCATCTCGGCGTAAGGTGAGCGGTTTTATATCTGAGTTACGCTCTTTTAGAAGCCAGCCAATATTGCGCCCTGATAAATGTAAATCTATGGCAAGCTCAACAATAAATGTAGATTGTGTAAGCGCAAAGTACTGGTTAACCATAGGGTAGTTAAGTGCATGTGCTACTCTGATCCCCATTTCTTCTTCGGGGTGAATAATACGAGATACGCCAAGTTTACTTAAAATTTGATGGTGACTTTTAGAGCACGCCTTAACCCATATTTGTTTAACACCAAGGTTTTTTAAATGCAGCACGCATAAAATACTCGCTTCTATGTTTTCACCAATTGCAACTAATACAGCTTGGCAGCTGGTTAAGTCGAGTCGAGCAAGCTGTGTTTCATCACTAGCATCTAAAATGACAGTGTAATTTAACTGATTAGCAAACGTGTTAATGGTGCTTTCGCTTATATCGGCTGCGCAAACGTGATGCCCCTGATTAGCAAGCTCAAGCGAGGCGGTAACACCAAAACTACCTAATCCAATTACTGCAAACTGTGCCATGTGCGTTCCTATTTAAAAAATACTACATAGCAAAGACTATGGAATTTTAAAAAAGAGTCACCCCATATCAATTAAGCTTTATAAACATTTAACACTACAGCCAAAAATCTTTATAAAAACTTTATACACAACGTATTAAAAAGCAGTAACCTATAAAAAGAGAATTTTATGGGAGTGCACAAATGGGTATTAATAAATGGCTTAAGCCGCTTTTATTAACAACAATTGCGCCTATTTTTATTGTGCTGGCTATTTTTCCAGTTCGAGAGTGGCTAACGACCACCGACATTGTCATGTTGCAATTACTTTGGGTGGCATGGGTTGCGGTGCGTCAAAATGCAGCCTTAGCGGGGATTACAACGTTAGTTAGTGTGGCATGTACCGACTGGTTTTTTGTACTGCCGTACTTTACATTTCATATCGAAAAAATTGAATACTTAGTCACTTTTACTGTCATGCTTATAGTTGGCTTGATGATAAGCAAATTGGCGGGCGAGCTAAGTAAAAACGTTCGTGATACCCAGTTACATGCCAGCAATACACGATGTTTATATGAGTTAGCTAAGGCGCTTAATGGGCTTGATGATATAAACGCTCAGCGCCAAGTATTTACAATATCGATTAAAAACCATCTAGATATTACACTTCGTTGGAACAATAATACAATGGATAATGGAGAGTACTTTAATATCGAACAAAACACACAATGGGGCGGCTTTATTGCAGATGCCGAACTTAGTCCTGAAAACCGTGCATTTATAGATACGGCACTGTCTTTGTTGTTTCAGGTCCACGAAAACTCAAATCTTAGAAACCAGTCGGCATCGATGAAAGTACAAGCAGAGTTAGAACGTGCTAAAAACGCATTGCTGCGTAGTTTATCTCATGATCTACGCACGCCTTTGGCTACTATTATGGGCTCATCAAGCATGTTAGCTGACGAAAATATTGAGCTGAGTAAGGCATCAATTACAGAACAAGCAAAAAATATTTATGAGCAAAGTGAAATCTTAAATCAGCATTTTAATAAAGTGATGGAGCTTAGCCGGGTAAATAAAATAGGAGAGCAGCTAGCATGGCAAGCTATAAACGTACATACACTTATTACTGAGGCTAAAGCACGCAGGCAGCAGCAATTAAGTGGTTTTAACTTAGCGTTAGTCTTTGATAAAGCCACTTGTTGTATAGGTGATATAACACTTTTAGAAATCGCGCTTGCGAATATATTCGAAAACGCGGCACGTTACGGTGATGGAGCGGCGACAGTGGACTTTAATACTGAGCGAATTGCTAATATAACACACTATAAAATAGCCGTAAGCAATCTCATAGTTACTCATCCAAGCAGTTCGGATGAAGGAGTTGGGCTTGGTAGCGTAATTTGCGATGTAGTTGCTCAGTTTCATCAAGGCGAATTTGTATTAGCTATTGATGAGCTGACCCAAGTAGCCACAGCAATACTTAGCTGGAGTGCAAAGAATGATTAATGTATTGGTGCTAGAAGACTCACCTGCACTGCAAAGTTTTTTAAAAACATTACTAGGTGCCAGTGGCTATAACGTATCAATTAGTGCGAAAGGGCTTGATGGTTTTTCATTAATGAGTGAGCAAAGCTTTGACTTAGTGTTACTTGATTTGGGTTTGCTTGATATGGATGGACAGGCTTGGTTACTTGAAGTACGACAATGGAGCCAAATACCAATATTAGTGCTTTCGGCTCGCGATGGCGAGGTGGAAAAAGTTACAGCCCTTGATAATGGGGCAAACGATTATATAACCAAACCTTTTAGTGCAAACGAACTTCTGGCAAGAATGCGTGTGCTACTAAGAGTAAATACACAGCCCAGTTTGGCACTGCAATGCGGTAACATCATTATAGATCCGCATAAGCACACAGTTACGCTTAACAGCAGCGATGTAAAGCTCACTAATAAAGAATATAAAATTTTGCTTATGTTATTTCAAAATAAAGATAAAGTGCTTACTCATAATGCTATTTTAAGTCAGGTATGGGGGGAGCAATACATTAATAGACCTGAGTATATTCGTGTACATGTAGCGCAACTAAGACAAAAGCTTGAGGTAAACCCTGCAAGCCCTATTCATATCTTAACTGAGCCAGCGGTAGGTTATAGATTAGTTGGGTAGGCACTAAAAAATTATCGTCCTAAATTTAGCTATTTAGGACGATAAAGTTACACGTTTTCTAGTTTCGTTCCTTTGGTTTCTGTTACTAAATAAATAACAAAAAGCACCGATATTAATGCAAAAAATGCATAGAGCGAATATGCGAGTACAAGCCCTCCAGCGGCTAGCAATATGGGAAAGGTAATAGTGACTAAAAAATCATCCAGCCATTGAGCAAGCCCTGCAACCCCTAAGCCTAATCCTCTCATGCTATTTGGAAATATCTCGCCGAGCATTACCCACATTACGGGACTCCATTAAAGGTTAAAAAAGAATACATATAAGTTGGCCTTTACAAGAAAACCAAAGCAGCCAAATCTTGATTACATACAAAAAATTAGTAATAACCGCTCATGGACATAGCCGAAGTTGATATAAAAGCCAAACGTTCAGCTAGCCCAATATAAAGCGCATTAAACCTGCTCTACAGAGTAGTGCTCTCTTTATTTCAATGTGAGATACCCAAGTTAGTAATACTTATATAATGCGGCTTTTTCATGTGGCTGCATTAATCAATAAGCAATTGCTTAATAAGGCAACCTGCTTAATTCAGGAATTTAATATGAATACCTTAAAACGAATTCGCTTTATCATTGCAATGTTTATGAGCATAAGTATTTGTGCGAACGGGCAAGACTCAGCTGAACTTAATGAGCAAGCAAAAGCCACACATAATGTGATTGCAAAAACACAATTAGGGCTTGTTAAAAGGGTGTCTGCACTAGATACAAAAATGCCAGTTAATAAATTTTTGGGGATCCCTTATGCACAAGCACCTATTGCTAATTTACGCTGGCAGGGACCTAAAAGTGCGACTCAGTGGCGAGACGTGCTTGATGCAACTCAATATGCCCCTGACTGTATGCAAACCACATTTCCTGGTGATTCGGCGCCCCTAAAAGGCTCATTGAGTGAAGACTGCCTTTACTTAAATATATGGGCACCAGCACAAGATATCACTCAAAAGCGCCCAGTTATGGTGTGGATACACGGTGGAGGCTTTGTCAATGGTGGTTCGTCAGCGGCTATTTATAGTGGTCAGTCGTTTGCCGAATCGGGCGTTGTATTTGTTAGTTTTAACTACAGGTTAGGGCGTTTTGGTTTCTTTGCTCATCCTGGGTTGAGTGAACAAAGCAAAAATACACCGCTTGGAAATTACGGCTTAATGGATCAAATCGCGGCCCTAAAATGGGTTAAAAATAACATTACCCATTTTGGTGGAGACGCTGATAATGTAACACTTTTTGGTGAGTCAGCTGGTGGTCGCTCGGTGAATTTTCATATGTTATCGCCCCAATCTAAAGGGCTTTTTCACAAAGCGATTGTGCAATCAGGGGGTGGTAGAAGTGATTCGACAGAGACGGTCGTATACTTAAATAAAAAAGGCACTAAAGGTAACCCTTCAGCTGAGGATGCTGGCATTCAATTTGCGAGAAGTGTGGGAATTAATACCAATGATATAAAAGCACTCGCAAAACTACGTGCTTTACCTGCAGAAAAGGTATTGAGCGGTTTGAATATGATGAACGCAAATACGCCTACTTACAGCGGGCCTATGATTGACTCATCTATTGTATTAACAAGTGACGAGGAGGGGGTTGCTCAAGCTCTACAAACAAAAGTTCCACTTTTTATTGGCAGTACGGATTTTGAGTGGGGATTTTTAAAAGACTACAATCCGAAAGGTGCTATTGCAATAGCCACAGAAACGCTCGAATCAGTGAACAATAAAGCTCAGTTTACTAAAGCGTATGCGCCATTTGTGCTAGCTAAAAATGGGGAGTTAAATTATCCACTGCTAGGCTCTATGATATTCGGTGATAAGCGTTTTGTAGAACCTGCGCGCTATATTGCAAGCAAAGCGAGTATGAGTGAACAGCCTACATGGCTTTATCGTTTTAATTACGTCCCTAGCCACTTAAAAGGCAAAGTTGATGGCGCATACCATGCCACTGAAATACCTTTTGTATTTAATACTCTTGCGCAAAATCCGTTAACATCGCAAAACGATTTTAAAATTGCCAGTGTAATGCACGCTGCATGGGTAAGGTTTGCTAAATACAGCAACCCGTCACCTAAGCAAGGCATTGCTTGGCCTAATTACAATGCTAAAGATAATAGAATAATTGAATTTAACGAGAACGGAAGTGAGGTAAAACAAGACCCACTTGAGAATCGCTTAAATGAGATAACCAATCTAATTAGCCAATAAACATTTATAGAGCCCGTATATATACGGGCTTTTATTGGCATAAATATTAAATTTTCATAACTAAAATTTATATTTTTAGAGCGTGTTGATATGTGTTTATTAAAAAATTAAACAAAGCATGTTTAGTGCATTTTAAGCATGATATTAGATTTTAATGTATTAACCATTTGGTCCGTCTGTTAGGCTGATTCAGTATGCTAAAGCTGCATATGTGCCATTTAAATTAAACTCAAATACCACACAATAGCATTAAATCAAGGCGCAAACCCTGACCAAAGCGTTGCTGTTTACTTTTTAATTATTACGAAAAATTTCATTGATTCAGTAAAATTGTAGCTAGGTAAGCCGTATTTATTGGGTAGCAGACATGGCCTTAACGATTCAAATACATAGCTTATAGCTTAAAAGGAAAAGTTTAGGAGGCATATTATACAATTTGAATTCAATTGTTTTGATTCTGTGAAAGTTAAATTTCAGCAGCAAATCACCTCCAGATAAAATGTTGCCACTGAAATGTATGTTGTTTGGGTTAAATTTGTTACATATGGCAACCCATCACCTTATTTTACTCAAAATTTGCCACTACTTTCAGCGATAAAGAATGAAATTATTGAATTTAATCAGTTTTGGTAAGCTATCAAAAACGATCAGATAGTTAAGCTTTTAAACGATATAACTAAGTTAGTTAACTAATCGTATATATTAATAAATAAAGCCCATGTTACTAATATCATATGAGCTTATTATTTTAAGGGAACTTGTTTAAATTTTCTCGTATGGCATTCCCACATATTGGATTGCTATTACTTTTTTACCTTCTTCATAATTTAGATGAAAATCAAGGTCGGATGCCATGAATCGTTCAAGCGTTTTAGTCTCGTTTTCATTCATGTTGTCATCATCGTATTCATGCAGCATGTTTGACATCCACCATGAGAATCGCTCGGCGTGCCATACTCTTTTTAATGCTATTTCGGAGTATTTGGCTACCGCATCAGGTTCCTCACCATTGTATGTCTTATCTAGCAATTTGCTGAGGGTGGATACATCAGATGCTGCCAGATTAAGACCTTTAGCGCCTGTAGGTGGTACAATGTGAGCGGCATCGCCAACTAAAAATAAGCGTCCATCTTGCATTGGTTCACATACAAAGCTACGCAGAGGGGCAATACTTTTTTCAATGCTGGGGCCGGTAATCAGCATCTCAGCTACGTCTTCAGGTAAGCGTTTTTTAAGCTCAGTCCAAAATTCATCATCAGACCAATCTTCAATTTTATCAGTTAATGGCACCTGTAAATAATAACGTGAACGGGTTGAAGAGCGCATACTAGCTAAAGCAAAGCCTCGTTTAGTTTTACAGTAAATAAGCTCATCAGCAACGGGGGGAGTATCGCTAAGTAACCCAAGCCAGCCAAAAGGATAAATACGTTCAAATTCGTTACGTTTTTCTTTAGGGATAGATTGTCGAGAAACGCCATGAAAGCCATCGCATCCAGCAATATAATCACAGTCTAATTTATATTTAATACCATTTTGTGTAAACGTTACAAATGGGGAGTTTGAACTTTGCTCATGAATGGCAACATCACTAGACTCATAATAAGTCGTTGCCCCTATGTTTTGGCGCGCTTGCATTAAATCACGGGTAACTTCTGTTTGCCCGTAACACATAACGGTGCTGCCATTTGTAAGTGCCTTTATATCGATTCGATGACGTTGACCATAATGTGCTATTTCAAAGCCATCGTGAATGTGGCCTTCCTTTTTCATTCGCTCATCTACACCAGCTTCTGCTAGTAGACTCACTAATCCTTGTTCTAAAATACCTGCACGAATACGACCTAAAATATATTCGCCTGATGCGCGCTCTATAATTATGTTATCGATCCCCTTTTTAGCTAGAAGTTGACCGAGTAACAATCCAGAGGGCCCAGCGCCAATGATTGCTATTTTAGTTTTTAATGATTGCATTTTTATACTCGTTGAAAACATCGTGTTCTTTTATATTGCTCATTAGTTAATGTTTAAACCATTCACAATTGATGTCATCTGTTGTACTTTTGAGTCAAAGTTAATTTGAGTACACGTGCACATGAATAAAAAAATTCCATTTTATGACCTATACGGAGAGCCGTTTATTCGCCAAGAGCCAGGTGCTGTTCATGTTGAAGATATAGCTTATCGAAGCAGTGAGCTTAAATGGGAGATATCACCACATCGTCATAATAAGTTAGTTCAAATTGTAATTGTTTTTAATAACTCTTGGGCTGCGAGGTTAGATGAAAGAGAGTATCAACTGAATGGGGATTGGGGGGTAATTATTCCGGCTGGTGTTGTACATGGCTTTCATTTTAAACCACGCACACAAGGCTTTGTAATTTCAATAGACGACAGTTTTTTAGTAAGCAATTATGGTGAGACTAGCCTGAATCAATTGTTATTAAAGCCATTAACGGTTGAGTTTGAAAATGCAGCACGTTTAGTGCATTTAAAGCACTACATAGAGCTGCTAATGTATGAAATTAATTATAATGAATTAGGTGCGCCTATTGCCGTTGAGCAATTGCTAAAATTGATATTATTAAATATTTTTAGGCAAAAAAACACTACTCTTTTGGCAAGTAACGCCCGCAGTCGAGAAACAGAAATAGTCGTTAATTTTAGAAGCTTAATTGAGCTAAATTATACCTCACATATGACTATTCCTGACTACGCTGAGAAGCTACATATATCTACTTCAAAGTTAAACCGTATTTGTAAAAGTTTATTAAATGATTCTCCCAAAGCAATTGCTCATCAACGTCTGATCACTGAGGCAAAGCGACGTTTAATCTATACTACACAAACAATCGACGAAATAGCGCTTCATTTAGGATTTAAAGATAGCGCGTATTTTTGCCGTTTTTTTAAGTTAGCCACTAATACAACCCCAACATTATTCAAGCAACAGTCGAATATTAACTAGCTCGATTAAAGCATGCGCGTATTGTTTTTAATTATTGTTAAAAAACGCGATTGCATTTGGGTAGGCTGCCAGTCTTTTCGTATCGTCAGTCCTATACTACGGTCAGTATCGGGCAGTGTCATCGGGCAGATAGCTAATATTCCTGTTTGTACTTCTATTTCAACTTGCTTGGCTGGCAACAAGGCCGCTCGAGAACTGTTTAATAAAATACCGCGCGCAGCAACTTGCGAGCTGCACTCTATTACATGGCTTGGTGGTGGTAAACCTCGGCTAACAAATATGTTACTAAAAACCTGCCACGCGGGTGTGCTTTTGTTAGGTGCTACCCAATCAAGTTGCTGGAGCTCTTTTGTTGATATTGTTTGGCGGCTTGCCAAAGGGTGTTGAGCATTTACTACAACACAAAGTTGATCTTTAAATAATGGAATTTGTTCAATATCATTATGTTGAGCAGGGATGCGTAATGCACCGACAATGATGTCAATTTCACCATGAAGCAAGTTAGCTAGCTGCTCTTGGTATGGACCATCTATAATACTTAGCTGGGCATCAGGAAATTCATTATTTAAAGCAATAATACTCAATGGCACAATAGCTGAGCGTGCCAATGGTAAGCTTCCTACTTTTAGAGCACCATCCATTTGTCCATTAAACTCCCTCATTTCATAAATACCTTGGCGTAATTCAGAGAAAAACAGCTTTGCAAAACGATTTAGCAAGTTTGCCGTCCAAGTAGGTTCAATACCCACGGGTGAACGTACCGCGAGGTCCTTTTTACATAGTTGCTCTAAATCTTTGATGCTGCGGTGTAAGGTGGGTTGCGACAAATTAAGTTTATTGGCTGCAGCGGTGTAGTTTTTCATTTGTACTAAGTGTATGAGTGCTACTAATTGCTTTGAAGTGACAGAGCGATTAAAGGCATCTTGCTTATGTTTATTATTAAAAATAACCCTCGAAAATTCATCCAAATACTCAAATGCACGTTCAACCCGGTTTAGAAAAAATATACCGCTTGGCGTCGGTGTCATCCCCGAGTGGGTCCGAATAAATAGGACTTGATTAAGTTCGTTTTCAAGTTTTTTAATGCCTTGGGTGAGTGCCGACTGGGTTAAGTGAACAGTATTAGCTGCCTTGCTTAACGACATTAAGTTCTTTATATACAAGGCGCTTAACAAATGTCTATTGTTAAAATTCATTTTTATTTAACTCACACATTAATATTTGATTACTACCACTATAGAAAAAACTAATGTCCTTTGACAGCTTTTTAAAGTTCTTTATATAGCTGACTTCAATATACTCATTGCATCAATAGCGTTTAATTATAAATAAGGTAAATAGTATGGCTGTGTGTATTACAGATATAGCGCGCCCTAATAAAGAGATATTAGAAAAATACCAAAATGCTGAAGTTGCAACGGTACATGAGGCACAAGGTCGCGTTGGCTTATTAGCCAGCTATATGAAGCCTATTTATCGCTTTGCTCGTATTGCTGGCAGTGCAGTAACATGTGAAGTGGCTCCTGGCGACAACTGGATGATTCATGTAGCTGTAGAGCAATGTCAGCCAGGTGATGTACTTGTTGTTACACCTACGAGCGGGTGTATTGACGGTTTTTTTGGTGACTTGTTGGCAACTTCATTACAAGCGCGAGGCGTTAAAGGTTTAATTATTGATGGTGGCGTACGCGATATCGCAACACTGACTGAAATGGGCTTCCCGGTTTGGTCTAAAGATGTTTATGCGCAAGGTACAGTTAAAGAAACCATTGCAAATGTCAATGTGCCAGTTGTGTGCGCAGGGGCTTATATAAAACCTGGAGACATCATTGTTGCTGATGATGATGGCGTTGTTGTTGTTGAACAAAGTCGTGGTGAAGAGGTTCATGAAAAAGTCCTGAAACGTGTTGCTAACGAAGAAGACAAGCGAAAGCGTTTAGCTTCGGGTGAGTTAGGTTTGGATATATATGCTATGCGCGAGCGTTTAGCAGCTAAAGGCTTAACTTATATAAAGCAAAGTGAGGATAAGTAAATGCACGCGGCTATTCCTTGCTCAATTATGCGCGGTGGTACCTCTAAAGGGCTTTATTTTTTAGCCAGTGATCTTCCGAGTGATTCCTCAAAGCGCGATGAATTACTGTTACACATAATGGGGTCGCCTGACACAAGGCAAATTGATGGTTTAGGTGGTGCGCATCCTCTCACCAGTAAAGTGGCTATTGTTGAAAAATCAATGCGAGCAAATACTGATGTGGATTACCTTTTTTTACAAGTTGTAGTTGATAAAGCGGTGGTGAGTGATACACAAAATTGTGGCAATTTACTCGCCGGTGTTGCGCCATTTGCAATTGAGCAGGGCTTAGTGAATGCAAAAGAAAAAACAACCGATGTACGAATTCATATGCTAAATACTGCAGCCTCAGCTGTTGCACGCGTTCAAACTCCTAATGGCAAAGTAAGCTATAAAGGGGAGGCCGTAATCGACGGTGTACCAGGTTCAGCAGCGCCTATCACGCTCGACTTTCTAGATATAGCGGGTGCCAATTGTGGTGCACTTTTTCCTACGGGTAATGCCATAGATGAAATTAATGGGTATTCAATAACCTGTATTGATAACGGCATGCCGGTGGTTATTTTAGATGCTAGCGAGTTTGGTTTAGTGGGTGATGAGTCGCCTAATACACTCGAAGATAATACCGATTTAAAGCAAAAGATTGAAGTTATTCGTTTAATCGCGGCTAAGATGATGAATTTAGGGGATGTAACTAATAAAACGATTCCAAAAATGTCTTTAGTAAGCCCTGCAAAAAATGGTGGGGTAATTAACACTCGAACATTTATACCCCACCGTGTTCATGAGGCTATTGGGGTGTTAGGCAGTGTGAGCGTAGCAAGTGCATGTGTTTTAAAAGGTACAGTAGCCTATAGGCATGCTAACCAAAACTTTATTGATGGGGAGTTTGATATCGTTGTTGAGCATCCAACGGGTCAGTTTACTGTTGAAATGCAGGTATCAGGTATCGCTCAACTGAGCACTTATAAAATACATCGTTCTGCGCTGTTAAGAACCGCGCGCTTATTAATGGTCGGCTTAGCAATGGCTTGATCGACTACTAAAAGATAGTTTCAATAATACTCTCAGCAGGAGACACACAATGATAATAGACTGCCACGGACATTACACAACAGCGCCAGAGTCATTACAGCTTTTTAGAACAGCGCAAATTAAAGCATTTGAAGAGGGAAGAGCCCTTCCAGGCGTTCCCTATATTTCGGACGATGAAATTCGCGAAAGTATTGAAAAAAATCAGTTAAAATTACTTGATGAACGCGGCTTAGATATGACTATTTTTTCACCTCGTGCATCGGCTATGGCTCATCACGTAGGTAATGAGGAGGTATCAAAACAATGGACCTCAGCCTGTAACGATTTAATAGCGCGAGTTGTTGACTTATACCCTACGCGTTTTATAGGAGTGTGCCAATTACCACAATCGCCGGGAGTACCAATTGAAAATTCAGTTGCTGAGCTAGAGCGCTGTGTTAATGAATTAGGATTTGTTGGTTGTAATTTAAACCCTGACCCTTCTGGTGGTCATTGGACTTCAGCTCCGTTAACCGATCCGAGTTGGTTTCCACTTTATGAAAAAATGGTTGAGCTCGATGTTCCTGCAATGATCCATGTATCGGGCTCATGTAATCCAAATTTTCATGCGACGGGCGCGCATTATATGAATGCTGATACCACCGCATTCATGCAATTTTTACAAGGTGACTTGTTTAAAGAGTTTCCTGATTTACGGTTTATTATACCCCATGGTGGTGGAGCGGTGCCTTATCATTGGGGGCGTTATCGTGGATTGGCTGATATGATGAAGCAGCCACCACTTAACGAGCATGTTATGAAAAATGTATATTTTGATACCTGCGTTTATCATCAACCAGGCATAGATTTATTAGTAGACGTTATTGATACCAAAAATATTTTATTTGGCTCTGAAATGATTGGGGCTGTGCGTGGTATTGATCCGCAAACCGGACACTATTTTGATGATACTAAACGTTACATTGACACATTAGAAATATCGGCAGCAGACAAAAAAGCGATTTTTGAAGAGAATGCGCGTCGCGTATACCCACGCTTGGACGTCAAATTAAAAGGGATGGGTTTGTGAGTAAATTTATAATGGATGCCGATTGGCTTCATTGGCATCAATCGCCATCAAAACCTGGTTTTGAGTTACCCGAAGGTGCGGTTGATGCGCATTGTCATGTATTCGGCCCCGGCAATGAGTTTGGTTTTGCGCCCGAGCGTAAATACACACCGTGCGATGCATCAAAACAGCAGCTCTGGGATTTACGCGATTACTTAGGATTTAGTCGAAATGTTATTGTGCAAGCAACCTGTCATGGAGCTGACAACAATGCGATGGTAGATGCGCTTTTAGCATCAAATGGTTTAGCACGTGGTATTGCAACTATTAAAGAAGATATTAGCGAAGCCGAGCTTGATAAATTACATGCTGCAGGTGTACGCGGTGTACGTTTTAATTTTGTAAAGCGCCTAGTTGATGCCTTGCCATTTGACTCGTTAAAACGTATAGCTGATCGTATTGTTAAACGTAATTGGCACATTGTTATCTATTTTGAAAGCCAAGATTTGCCCGAGCTTTATGATTTTTTCACTAGTTTGCCAACGACATTAGTCGTTGACCATATGGGGCGCCCAGATGTTACTAAACCTGTTGAAGGCGAAGACTTTGCGTTGTTTTTACAGTTTATGCGTGAGAATGAAAATGTGTGGTCTAAAGTAAGTTGCCCTGAACGGATCTCTGCTGATGGTCCTGATAAAGGCTACCAAGACGTTGTTCCTTTTGCGCGTAAAGTCGTGGAAAGTTTTCCTGATCGTGTTTTATGGGGCACTGATTGGCCGCACCCAAATATGAAAAGCCACATGCCCGACGATGGTAAATTAGTGGACATGATTCCACTTTTTGCACCTACTGCTGAATTACAGAAAAAGTTATTAATTGATAATCCAATGCGTTTGTATTGGTCGAAATAAGGAATACATATGGCTATTAATAAACCTTACAAAGAGGTGCCAGGTACCATTATATTTGACGCCGATATGGCGCGTTTAGGTTTTCACTTAAATCAATTTTGCATGTCGTTGATGAAAGCGCCAAATCGGAAGAAATTTAAAGCAGGTGAGAAAGTCTACCTTGATGAGTGGCCAATGAGCGAAGCACAAAAAGAAGCGGTTATAGCACGTGATTACAACAGAATGATGAGCCTAGGCGGCAATATTTATTTTCTTGCAAAAATATTTTCTAGCGACGGTATTAGTTTTCAAGCCGCAGCATCAACGATGACGGGGATGACACAAGATGAATACGCGCAAATGATGCTATCAGGGGGTCGTGCACCCGACAGCAGTAATACATTAAAGAAAGGAAGTTAATCATGGCCAAAATAAATGCAGGTGTTGCTACATCACATGTTCCGGCTATTGGGGCTGCTATTGATAATGGCATAACAGATAATGAGTATTGGAAACCATTATTTGAGGGTTATGATTACGCTAAAGAGTGGATAAAAAAGCAAAAACCAGACGTTGTATTATTAGTATATAACGATCATGCAACCGCGTTTGACTCTAATTTAGTTCCTACCTTTGCGATTGCAACGGGTGAAGAGTTTAAGCCAGCCGATGAAGGATGGGGGCCACGTCCTGTGCCAAATGTAAAAGGCTATCCTGAATTTGCTTCACATATTGCTCAATCTGTTATTCAAGACGATTTTGACTTAACTGTCGTCAATACTTTAGATGTTGATCATGGCTTAACGGTCCCGTTATCACTGATGTTTGGTCAGCCTGAAAATTGGCCGTGTAAAGTTATTCCTATTGCAGTAAATGTAGTGCTTTATCCAACCCCATCTGGGCAGCGTTGTTACAATTTAGGTAAATCGTTACGTAAAGCTGTAGAAAGTTTTGATGAAGACCTGAATGTACAAATTTGGGGGACGGGCGGCATGAGCCATCAATTACAGGGACCGCGTGCAGGTTTAATTAATAAAGAATTTGATAATGCTTTTTTAGATGACATTGTTGATGATGCTGAAAACTTAGCCCTAAAACCACATCTTGAATACATTAACCTAGCTGGCTCTGAAGGCATTGAGCTTATTATGTGGCTCGTAATGCGTGGTGCGCTCAATGATGAGGTTGAATTAAAGAAGCGTCATTATCATGTACCCGCATCTAATACTGCTGTTGGTCATCTTGTTTTAGAAAATAAATAACCTGGAGAAATTTTATGAAAGTAATTGTTGTTGGACCAGGCGCATTTGGAATTAAGCACCTTGACGGTATTAAAAATATCGAGGGTGTTGAAGTGGTAGCACTTGTTGGTCGTACGCTAGAAAAAACTCAAAAAGTGGCTGATGAGTATGGCATTCCACAGGTTTTTACAAGCTTAAATGATGCGCTTAAAATTGATGCCGATGCAGTGATTTTATGCACACCCACTCAGCAACACGCTGCGCAATCTATCCAATGTATGGAAGCGGGTAAGCATGTGCAAGTTGAAATCCCATTAGCAGATAGCTGGGAAGATTCATTAAAAGTAGTTGAGGTACAAAAGCGCACGGGGCTGACCTGTATGGTTGGGCATACTCGCCGCTTTAATCCATCACATCAATGGGTTAATAATAAAATTTCGGCTGATGAGTTTAGTATTCAGCAAATGGATGTACAAACGTACTTTTTCCGTCGTAAAAATATCAATGCTAAAGGCGAGGCCCGGTCGTGGACTGATCACCTTTTATGGCACCACGCTGCGCACACTGTTGATTTATTTGCTTATCAAGCAGGCGCTAAAGTGGTTAAAGCGAATGCTATTCAGGGACCAATTCACCCAGAGCTTGGTATTGCTTTAGATATGTCTATTCAATTACTAGCTGAAAATGGTGCAATTTGTACCTTATCATTATCGTTTAACAATGATGGGCCTTTAGGAACATTTTTCCGCTATATTGGTGACACAGGAACATACATAGCACGCTATGATGATTTAGTGGATGGCAAAGAAAATGCGATTGATGTCTCCGCTGTTGATGTATCAATGAATGGTATTGAGCTGCAAGATAGAGAGTTTTTTACTGCTATAAAAGAAGGTCGCGAGCCTAACTCAAGTGTGGAGCAGGTACTTGATTGTTATCGGGTGCTTCACGACTTAGAGCAGCAATTAAATAATCAATAATTAATCGCAAAGGAGGGCGTATGAATAAGCGTAAAATTAATGGTCATAGCGTTAATCCAATTGGGTTGGGCTGTATGAACTTGAGCCATGCCTATGGGAGTCCTCCCTCAGATGAAGCTGCAATTAATTTATTACACGCAGCGATTGATTTAGGTGTTGAGCATTTTGATACTGCCGCTTTGTATGGATTTGGTAAAAATGAAGCCCTACTAGGTAAAGCTTTAGCTCCACACCGAGATAAAATTTTTTTGGCGAGCAAATGTGGTATGGCGGGCGTTAATGGCAAGCGTGTTATTGATGGGCGTCCACAAACGCTTCGATCAACAATAGAGGCGTCTTTAACTAGTCTAAATACAGAAGTTCTAGATTTATATTACTTACATCGTATGGATAAATCTGTGCCGATTGAGGAGAGTGTTGGCGAGCTCTCGCGCTTAGTTGGTGAAGGAAAAATTAAAGCAATTGGCTTATCTGAGGTATCAGCTGAGTCAATAATGCGAGCAAATAGCGTACATTCGATTGCAGCAGTGCAAACAGAGTATTCGTTATGGACGCGTAATCCTGAAATTGCAGTCCTCGAAACATGTAAGCATATAGGGGCTGCTTTTATTGCATTTTCACCATTAGCGAGAGGCTTCTTAACTGAGCAGGTTACCAGTCTAGAGGTACTAGTTGAAGGTGATATTAGACGTGGTATGCCACGCTTTAATGAACCTCATTTTAGCAAAAACAAGCAATTGTTAAGTGCATTAAAATCTATCGCACAAAGCACAAATTTAACACTGGCTCAATTGTGTTTAGCCTGGGTGCTTCATCAAGGTGAGCATGTTCATGTTATCCCTGGCACACAGAATAATGCACATTTAGCCGATAATGTAAGTGCTGAAAAAATTGTACTGTCAGCAGAGCAGTTAACGCAACTATCAGCTTTATTCTCACCGTTCTCAGTTAGTGGTCCGCGTTATCCTGAAGCAACTCAAGCGGAAATAGACACCGAAGAGTTTTAAATGTAGCAATTAAGGTTTTTCGTTTTGAGCTTATTACTAAATGATTTACTCACCCCGCTTTATGCGGGGATTTTAATTGCATCCGCTTTTTTTGGATCATTTATTACCGCCGCATTTGGTGCAGGAGGCGGGTTATTACTACTTCTTACAATGGCCTCAATGCTGCCTATGTCCATTGTTATTCCTGTTCATGGCCTTGTTCAGTTAGGCTCTAATGCGACTCGTGCAATAGCAACGTATAGATACATTGACCTAGATATGTTGGCTTATTTTTCAGTAGGGGGGCTGTTTGGTGCTGTGCTATCGACTACTGTAGTAACACAAATAGCACTTGAGCCGATGAAAATTGTGTTGGCAATATTTATTTTTTATTTGTTGTGGGGCCCAAAGCCTAAATTTAGTGGCACATCACCAAGCGTGCGCTTTATTGCAGGGTTAAGTACTGCCTTTCTCTCTGTATTTGTTGGCGCTAGCGGCCCAATTGTAAGCAGTTACTTGTATACAAACGAGTATGAAAAATTAAAATTTACGGCAACATTTTCAAGCTGTATGGCACTTCAGCATGTATTAAAAGCGGGAGTTTTTAGTGTTGTTGGATTTGCATTTTTTAATTGGCTGCCTTTAATTTTTTGCATGGTTGTCAGTGGTATGCTCGGAACGTTTATAGGTTTACATGTACTAAATAAGATTCCCACATCTAATTTTAAAAAGGGACTACGACTTATTTTGAGCTTTTTATCTCTGCATTTGATATGGCAAGGTGTCCGTTATTTTTTATAATTAGTAGAGATAATATAAATAATACCCCCTCGCTGTCACTCATTTTCAGCGAAGGGATATTAACAACCTATTTAATCTAAGTTCTGGTAAATTAAATTGCTTTAGCTAAGGCAATATGGGAGTCACGCATAATTGCAGAATGCTCAGATTTGTCGCCTCCTTCTATTTCAATTTGAGCAAGTCGACCTGAGTTTTCAACAACAAGCTTACAACGCTCCCAACGACGCTCTTTAAAAGCGGTTAGTGCGTGTTCTAACTGAGCATGCTTAGTTAGTTCATCAGCCAGTACAATAGCGTCTTCAATACCTATACATGCACCCGACGCTAAATGAGGTGTCGTTGCATGTACTGCATCGCCAATAAGTACGATTCGGTTTTTATGCCATGCTTCTTTAACTAATAGCCCTTCAAGTGGTCGGTAATCAATTTTAGAGTTTTCATTTAGGTGAGCATGTATTTCTTGTACTACCGGTGCTGGAAATTTGGCTACAAGTGCTTTTAATAAAGGTAAAAAGTCTTTTGGTTCAATATAATTATTTTCAATTTTATCCTCTGTAACAAACATATACATTTCGTTTTTCGACATAGGGTTAACCCCTACTTTAATATGTTCGCCTACCCACATTACCGTGTTATCAATGCCTTCAAGGCGAGGCAGTACGGCTCGCCATACACCTTGGCCTACAAATTTAGGCTTTTCAGCTTCAGGGAATGTGACTTGTCGTACTTTTGAGTACAAGCCATCAGCACCAATAATTAGGTCATATATTTTTGTTGTGCCATCGGTAAAGGTTACTGTTGCCCCATTTTCGTCTTGTTCAATAGATGAAAATGTACAGCCAAGCCTAACATTGGCATTGGTTTGTTTCGTTTTATTTGCCAAAATTTGTGCAAGTGCTGGTCGCATTATAGCGCCCGCTTTTGGAATATTAGCATTAGCCATTAATGGCGTTGGTATATGGGCCAGGTGCAAACCATGTGGGGCATATATATCTAACCCTTCATGGGCACTGCCTTTTGCTAAAAACTCTTCTAAAATTCCAAGTTGTTGAAAAGCTCGAATTGTAGCTCCACCTAAACTGATCCCAGCTCCTTCTGCTCGCCAGTTAGGATCAATTTCTACCAAATCGACAGCAATATTTTTTTTCTCAAGTTCGATGGCTGCCGACATACCAGAGAAGCCACCACCAATTATTAATACATTAGAAATACACGGGTTCATTTTAGAACTCCTTTATTGTTGTTATATCCACCCAAATTTCATTGTGTTGGTGAATATCTAATTCAATGTTTGTTAAGGCCTGATTTTTACATGGCCCTTGTGTGCAAATACCAGTGCTAATTTCGAATAAAGCGCCGTGAGCAGCACAGACTATTTGATCACTTTTTGAATCTAAGTATTTATCTTTTTTCCAAGGTAATGTGGTATCACCGTAGTGAGGACAGATATCTTTATAGCCATAATACTCCCCATTTTTATGAACTATAAAGAGGCTGTCGCGCCCTTGATTAAGAGGGTCAAAGCCTTTAGCTTGACCCTCTGTAATATCGCTTTTATAGGCGATAAATACTTTACTCATGATTACTCTGGTTTACCGGGAGGTGGGCCCATTGGTGCCCACTTTTCGCGGTACTGAAGCAAGAAAGCTTGCGAATTATCAGCACCCGGCATTGCTTCTCGTGCAGTCCATTCATCATCGTGTAAATCCATATCAGCATCATATTCAATGTTGCAGCCAAACGGACTTTTGAAGTACCAAAACCAGTTTGATCCGAATATATGACGCCCTGGCCCCCAAAAGCTTTGATAGCCTTTATTAACTAAGGCAGTACCTGCCTGAGAAACTTCTGTTGGTCCGCTCATATGAAAAGTGAAATGCTCAATACCTTGCATGTGTGGCGGGGTATTTATAAAAAATAATGTGTGGTGATCGTTGGTACCGGCAGGGCGCATAAAAGGACCTACATGGGTAAAACGATCCGTTGTAATAAAGCCTAAACGCTGTGCGTAAAAAGCTTCAGCTTTAACGGCATCCGGTACAAAATACACAACATGAGAAAGGCTACGAGGCTTTGCCTTGAAGTCTGTATTAATACCAATATTGTTTACAGCACGGTTGTTTTCACACCCTGGCGCGTTGACTTTTTCTGCTGGTAGATTCTCGAGCGATTGCCGTATGGTCACTTGAAAACCAATAACAAACCCTAAATCGTCAACAGATTCGATACTGCCATCGTCTAAAGTTGTTACTGTTCGGTCTTTTTCAAGCTCTGTTTTTAAAGCATCTATTGTATGCTGATCTTTTACACCGTAAATTGTTTTACGCAGCATTGAACCAGTAGCAAGAGGATTCGGTAATGAGCTGTCATCTGCTTTTTTAATCTCAATACCTGTGCCATCAAGAGCAACAAATCGTGTTTCAGTTTTTTGTGTTAAGCCATAATCTAGTGCGAACTGCTTACAACTCTCGGTGTCTTCAACACCAAAAACAAGCGTATCGGGGCCAATAATATTCATGGTGTGATCCTTATTGTTTTTTTAATTCGTTAAATGTTTCAGCTACCCAATCAGCTATGTACTGACCCGCGTTTGAACTGTTGTCGAAGCTAGAGTGCTGTACACCACCTTCTCGTTCTGTAAAGATTTTTAGCTCACGCTTAGGGCTATTGACTAGTTGCTCAAAGGTGCGCTCGGCCCATTTAAGTGGAATTTGCGAATCTTTAGCGCCGTGAGTGACTAAAAATGGCACTTTAATTTTTTCAATTTGACCATCAAGGTGGACGTTTTCAGCAATTTCCATGAAATCATCCATATTTTTTGCACCCCAAACCCATTGCACATGTGCCCAGTAATGAGGTACGGGGAAGTCACCTTCTTTTTCTAAGCGACGTTTTTGAACGTCACGCCAATCGTGGTTTGCACCCCATACACAGCCTAGGGCAAGTCTCGGTTCATTCGCTACCGCACGAGGGCAGTAATAGCCACCTAAAGAGACACCTTCCATGCCAATTAGCTTGCTATCTACTTCATCATGTTGTTCTAACCAATCAACAACAACACTTGCCCAATGCTCAGTGTCAAAACGAGCATGGAAGTCTTGTAGCTTTAACGCTTCACCTGTACCTGGTTGATCTAAAACAAGTGATGAAACGCCACGTTCTGCTAACCATTGTGGTAAACCAACGCGATATTTCATTTCCTTTGATGAATCTAGGCCGTTTATTTGTATAAGAATAGGGGCAGGGCCTTTAACGCCTTTGGCTTTGACATAAAGAGCACTAAGGTGTTTGCCTTCATAAGGAATTTCCACGCGTTCACAGTTTTCGTGACCCAGTTCGATTGATTTTTGAAAAAGCGAAAGTGAACGTTTATACAGCTCTGTTCTTCCCGAGGCGCCATGTGCTTGAATGCGTTCACAGGTTATAAGGTAGGTTGCAGCGCGATTATATTTGTACCCTGCAGAAAGTAGTCTGCCACGTTCTAGATCTTCTTCAGCAAGACCACATAGTTTATCGGCCATTTTAGCCCACGTGTCTCTAAATGCTTGAACGCCTTCTTTATCTGGTGATTTTGCAGCCTCTTGTAAAGGGCCACACATTTCTTCGATTTCGCCAATGCGAGCGCCCATTTCGATAGCTAAATTTACTGATAAATTCCATACATAATTCGTCGGGAAATACTTAAACATAATAACCTCTTAATAAATTAATGTGTTGTGCTCAACTACTTTTCTAGAAATGCGACAGCTCTGACAAAACCTGCTGAGGCATGTTTAATTTTGTAAGGAAAACATGAAACTAAAAAACCACTACTTGGTAGTGATGCTAAGTTTGCTAGCTTTTCCATTTGCCCATAACCAATGTCGCGACCCGCTTTATGGCCTTCCCAAATGATTGATGGGTCGCCGCTTTCTTCGAAACGTTGTTTAGTGAATTTAAAAGGAGCATCCCAGCTCCAAGCGTCGGTACCCACAACTTTTATACCGCGCTCTAAAAGATACAAGGTGGCTTCGCGGCCCATACCAACACCAGCATCAAGGTAACCAGGCTTACCGTAAACAGAGCCTGCACGGGTATTGACTAAAACGATGTCTAACGGCGATAAGGTGTGATTAATTCGGGCTAGCTCTTTTTCAACGTCTAGGGCAGTAATTACATAACCATCAGGGAAATCTCTAAAATCTAATTTAACACCGCGTTGAAAACACCACTCCAAGGGCAACTCATCAATACCAAAGGCTGGTTTTCCACCATCTGTGGTAGAGGCATAGTGCCATGGTGCGTCCATGTGAGTGCCACTATGAGTGGTGATCTCTAAACGTTCAGCCGCCCACGATTCATTTCCTGGGAGTTGATCTTTTTTTAAACCAGGGAACATTGATGACATTTCTGGCCAACCTTGTTGGTGGTCGGTATACTCGATTTTTGGTAATAATGGCGGTGGATCGGTATAGGGGTTATTCTCAAGCGTTACCGATAAATCGATTAATGTGTATTGTGATGGATTAAACATGTGTATTCTCCATTATGGCTTCTTGTTTTATATCTCCAAATATTGACTTGCCCTGCGAATCTAGTACTCGCATATGAACTGTTTCGCCAGATTGTAAAAAGTCTGTTTGTGGTTTGCCTGTGGCAATCATTTCCTTAGCACGTAGCTCTGAGATACAGGCTTGTCCTTTACTAATATCTGCGTTAGAAACAGTACCTGAGCCAAACACGGTGCCCGCTTTAATAGGGCGAGTTTTAGCGACATGGGCAATTAATTCATGAAAACCAAAAAACATCTCTGTGCCATCAGGCGCACCAAACCATTTGTCGTTACGGTAAACTTCTAGTGGCAGTGAAATACGACCATTACGCCAGTTTTCACCAAGCTCATCAGGGGTAATAGCAAATGGTGCGAAGCTGGTAGGGCCTTTAGCTTGTACAAAGCCAAAACCTGTTTTCATTTCTCTTGGCCCGAGTGCGCGATAGCTGATGTCGTTAAGCATGACTATTAGACGTATTTTCTCAAGTGCAAACTCTGGACTACTCCCCATTGGGATGTCACCGACCATCACGCCAAATTCGCCCTCAAAATCAAGACCAACTTCGTTACTTGGAGCTGCAATTTTATCATTAGCGCTAAGAAAGCTATCGCCAGCACCTTGATAAACAAGTGGATAAATATCAGCATCTTCGATTGGGTCCAGATGAAATGCTTGCTGCATCAACACGCCATGATTTAAAAAAAGTGAACCGTCTAACCATTGCCAACTACGTGGTAAAGGGGCCATTAATTGAGTGTTACACACTTTATTAATGCCTGTTAGCTCAAGTGCGTTAAGTGCCTCGTAGCGAAGTAAAAGCTTATCTTGTATAGCAGGCCATAAATCTAGTGCCTCTTGGAGCGTGCCGGCTAGGTCGCTAATGTCTACGTAGTCAGTTAGATCCTTTGAGACTAATACAAGCTGACCATCTGGTTTTGAATTATTAATTGTTGCAAATTTCATTGTGTGTCCGCAGATGTTGTTAAACTTTGGTTTAAGTCATATTAATACTTCATTTGCAATTGATGAAATTGAATGTTTAGATAGGTTGTATCAATAATTTTAATACTTAAAAATAATCAAAATTTAAAAATCAGCAGTGGGCCAATGTTATGAGATTTGAGCATTTAGATTTAAATTTACTGGTTGCATTAGATGTTTTACTAGAAGAAAAAAACATAACCAAAAGCGCTAAGAGACTGCATTTATCGCAGTCTGCTATGAGCAGTATTTTGGGTAGAGCACGTGCCTTTTTCGAGGATGACTTGTTGGTGCAAGTTGGTAAAACTATGCAACCGACCCCTTTTGCGCTTGAAGTTCAAGTACCAATTACTGAAGTACTGACAACCATTAGAGGCGGGATTATTGGTAAGCGATTTAATGATCCATTAAAAAGTGAACGTCATTTCAAAATTGTTGCATCGGATTATGTTATTCAAGTTCTGTTTTCTAGTATTTTAACCGAGCTTGCTACGTTAGCTCCATTATTGACGTTTGAGTTTTTATCGCCGTTTTCGCATGAAGTTAATATACTTACCAAAGGAGGAGCCGATTTATTTATAGCACCGGAATCGGTAATGCTTGATGGTTACCCTAGTTCATTACTTATGGTTGATGAACTTGCATGTGTAGTCGATATGGATAACAAGTTAGTTGCTGGTGATGTAATTTCAGCTGAACAAGTTGGCAGTATGGGGCATGTGTCGGTAGGTTTTGCACGAACAAGTCATTTAAGTATTGAAACATGGTTAACGGAGACGATGGGAGGAAGTCGAAAAGTTGATATTATTACAAATGACTTTTCTACTATGATTTATACTTTGAAGGGGACTCAACGCGTAGCTATTTTACCCAAAAAGTTTGCCAATATACACGCACAAAAGCATGGTTTAAAGGTCGTTTCATTTCCCTTTGATACACCCCTTTTAGTTGAATCAATGATGTGGCACCCTACACTTAATAACGACCCTATACACCGGTGGTTAAGAGAAAAAGTAATTTCTACTGCACAAAACTTATAAAAAAGTCGCCTTAATAGGCGACTTATAGTTTTATATAATTAGGTCAGTGCTTTAATTCATACCGATTCAAATCTTGAGCTATTGATATCGTCCCTTTGTATTCACCTTGCACTTGCTTGGTATAAAAGTCGATTTCCTCTGAAGTATCTAACCCTGGCGCCATATGAGTAATGACGAGTTTTTTTACGTCTGCTGCTTTAGCCAGCTCACCGACCTGCTGAGGAGATAAGTGATGCTTTGAAAGGTGCCTATGAATACCTTTAAATTTTTTCTCTGGCATACGAGGATTCGTTTTCTTAATTTGATTAACGGTATGATCAATATCCATCATCTCACTAACTAATAAATCAACGCCGTTTGCGAGTTTTTCTACGGCCTTACTAGGGCCCGTGTCACCAGTGTAAACAGCAGTATAACCATCATCCAGTGTAAACTTAAACGATAAAGCTTGAAACTTGTTCCATTCGTCACTGCCTTTTGGCCAGCTATAATGAGTGTTTCTAATTACATTTAGGGTAAAGTCATCAAATTTAATATCTGAGCCATCTTGAACCTCAATTACTTTAATATTGTTATTTGCAGGAGCTGGAACTTGACCAGGAACACCATAATGACCTAATGCACCGTAAGTCATGTATTTAAAAATACCATCAACGGTTTGCTGAGTACCTGGCGGGCCATATATAACAAGCTCATTATTAGCACTTGTTTGCCACCTTAAGCTAATAATTGCAGGCAAACCACCTGTGTGATCAAAGTGAAGGTGACTTAAAAATATAGCATCCACATCCTTTATATTAAGTCCTGCTTTTGCTAATTGCCCTGCAGTTCCATCACCCGCATCTACTAAATAGGTATTACCATTAACAAGCATCGCATTAGCTGGTTGAGAGTGTTTTGCATTAGGAATAGGGCCTGCCATCGTACCTAGAGTTATCCACTCATTTTTTGTTTCGCTTGCGTTACCGTTAAACGTAAATGCTAAACAGCCTATAGATAGAAATAAATTAAATAAAATACTACTTTTTTTCATTGTGTGTGCTCTCTTAATAGAAGTCATATTTAAATGTAATGCCGTATGTTCTTGGTTTTTCATAGGTTGATACCATGGTGTTGCCACCATTAGCAAATAACTGTGATGTTGCTTTTATCTCTTCGTCAGTTATGTTTCTCACATATGCGAGAATTGACCACTTATCATTTGCTGAAAATAATTGCATAGAAGTGTCTAAGGTAATAACATCTTCAGCACGCTGTGATGGTAAGAAGTCAAAGCCAACCCAACGTTCGTCGCGGTAACGAGCATCAAAAGACACCGATGCCGAATAACCATTATTAAACTCTAAGTAATGGTTAATACTTGCAGTTAAAGAAAGTGATGGCGAGTTTCTGCCTTCCTTACCTGAACAGTTGACATTATATGTGGGCTCCCCATCAGTCATGCTTATTACCGTTGTGTCACAACCAGTCACAACATTTACAGCTTCGTCTGGCGTTTTTTGAAGGTAACTAAACTCTTCAATCTCATTTTTTAGGTATTGAATATTACCTTTGATTCGTGTTGCTTCAGTCAGTTGATAAAGAATATCAACTTCAACGCCTTTAATACTTGATTGACCTATATTTTCAGTAAAGAATGCAGAATTACCATTACCATCAATACCAAAGTGACTTGCCTGTTGATCTTCATAATCCCAAATAAATGCCTCAGCATTGATTTGTAAATAATTATCTAAAAATCTATTTTTAGAACCAAATGTCCATGCATTTATATACTCAGGTAAAAACTCTTCACGACCTGCTGTTGGACTAAACCCTCCTGAACGATAGCCTGTTTCGTAACTAGTGTAGAGTAAATTACTATCAGCAATATCGTATTCTATTGCTGCTCGATACGTTATTTCGTCATTTTCTTGAACACGGTCAATTTGTGTTTGGTTAATGAAAAGCAAGTTTGCACGCAGGTTATCTGGCGCACCAGGAAACAACGGAATTTGGCCATACGGAACAGGACCTCGATTAGCTATAGGAGCTCCTTCTGGCAAATCCGTTGGATCAATAGATGCAATTGTTTCTTCAACAGTTGCACCAACAGGAATAACTGGCGCACCGTCACAATTAGGGATTTCTGGTCCGCCAGGGTAGGCTGGTAAATCTCTAATACATAAATTTAGAAATACATCCGCTTGTCCCTTAAATTCTTTTTTATCTTTGGTCCAACGCACAGCACCAACGAGTCTAAGATCATCAGAGATGTGATATTTACCATGAACAAAAAACGCGGTTGACTTTGTACTGGAGTTTTCAATATCTTGCGTTGATTGCAAGCTGTATTGGTTAAATGAGGCTAGACCATCAACTTTTTCATCAAAGTAAAAGCCACCCATAATTAAATCAAGCGCCCCTACGGTTGTAGAGAAACGAGCTTCTAAACTAGATTGCTGGTGATTTTCTTGATTAATAGCTGCTTGGAAAGCGGGATTATTAAATAAAACGTCAACCGTATTCTCTCTATAAGCCGGAATAATTGTTAGATCACCCAATGATGTTGCAACGTTTAACTCTGCCGACACCCCCATATACTCGTTGTCTATATAAGGGTCATATAGGGGAGTGATAGAAGTAAATGCTGGCGAGGTTATTTGGCCTGTGTAGTATTCAACTGCAGCTGGTGTACCTGGGCCTGTATGAGGAGCTGATACGTTATCTGGAGCAGGATTGAAGTTGTAACCTGGAATATTTTTTGGGTGGTTATTACTTCCTTGGAGTGGGAATCCGTAACTACCTTCAAATGAAGGTGAATTACCATTGCCTTTTGTTGTTGAGTAATCTGCAGTGACGGTAAGGTTTACATCTTCTGAAAACTCACCAAATAAACGTGCGCGGAATGCGGTATCATCTGTTGCCGCTGTACCATCATCGTTGTAGCCGTCATTTTTAGTTTTGCCAATCGCAAAACGAGCTGCCCAGTCATCGCTTATTGGTAAATTGACAGCACCAGAAGCTGTTATTGTTCCATAGTTAGCAGCACCAATAGAAATATTGCCAAATGTCTCACCAAGTTCAGGTTTTGTTGAAATAACATTGATCGCACCCGCTGTTGCATTTCGGCCATAAAGAGTGCCCTGAGGTCCCTTTAAAACCTCTATACGTTCTACATCTAAAAATGATGCCGTTGTGGCTGTTGGGCGCCCTAAAAATACACCGTCTACGTTAAATGCTAAAGCAGCATCTGTGTATGCATTTACAGCAAAGTTACCAACGCCTCTGACAAAAAATACAGTATTAGAGCCGCCACCAGAGACAACATTGAGTGCAGGTGATATTTTATTAAGCCCTGTTGCATCGGTAACACCGATGCGTGATAGTTCTTTACCTGTTGCGGCATCAATAGGTACAGCCACATCTTGTAAACTTTCTGTTTTTCTAAGTGCTGTAACCGTTATTAACTCAATACCACTATCTGCTTTAGGTTCTGTAGTTTTTTCGGCAGTTTGAGCCGAAATAGCTAAAGGTGCTAAACATGCAGTCAGAATACATGAACGTAAATACGATTTGTTCATAGTTCTATCCTTATAATTGTGTGTGTAAAAGCGTTTTACTAATAACTTGTTAATACAAGTGACGAGATTGCGATGTGTGTGCAACGCAAAAGTAAAGATAAAGTAAAAACTGCATATCAAGTTAATTGATTTTTATGATTGAAGTTACCTATTTCATAGATACATGAGAGAACTAGGCACTCTAGCGAGGAAAGGTGATAAAAAAGGTAATTGCAATTAACTATTTATTTACGTGATACATTCTATCTAAATATTAAATTCTACAATTGGAAACTTTCAACACATAGTGGAGCCTTCGGGTTTGTATTTAATGACCCGACAACACACTAAGCAAAACACACAATAATTAAAGGAAGTTTTTATGAATACTATCTCGCCCACTGTGGCTTCTACTAAACACGGTATTATTTTAATTTTAGCGGCTATTATGCCTGTTATGGCAGTCATCTCCCTTGTTCCTGTGCTGCCTATGTTACTTGAAGAGTTTAAGCATATTAGTGGTTATGAGGTTTTAGTGCCTATTGCTATGACTATTCCTGCACTCTGTGTTGCTGTATTCTCTCCAATTGCGGGTTCTCTTTCTGATAAGTTTGGCAGGAAGTCGCTCCTTATTTTTGCTCTGTTAATATACAGCGCTGTTGGGGTATTACCTTATTTCTTGGAAAGTTTATCTCATATAATAGTATCTCGTATTTTTTTAGGTATTACAGAAGCGGTTATTATGACAATTGCTACCGCATTAATTGCTGACTACTTCATAGGAAAAGAAAGACAAAAATGGATTTCTATACAAATAGCGTCAGTGAGCTTAAGTGCTATTTTTCTCATTGCACTTGGCGGTATGTTGGGTGAAGTATTGGGTTCAAGAGGCCCATTTGTTTTATACTTACTTGCCTTGCCTGTTGCTTTGCTGGTTGCTTTAAACTTATTTGAACCTAAAGTAAGAGCAAATGAGGACAAACAACTCACGGGATTCCCTGTAAAAAAAGTACTGCCTCTATTATTTATAACACTATTTGTTGGTATTATTTTTTATTCTATGATTGTAAAACTAGGTGAAGTACTGTCGATTAGTCAGGCAGTGACGCCTGCTATTATTGGCGGAATAGGAGCTTTAGCAAATATAGGTGTTGCATTAGGTGCATTTTGTTACGGAAAAATTAAGCATATCTCAGGGCCACTTTTATTATGTGTTGGTTTTGGTTTAAGTGCCTTTGGTTACTTTGCAACAGCAGTGTCTTCTTCAATTGTAATTTCATCAATAGCTATTTTTATTGGTTGCTTGGGTTTTGGCTCTTTATTACCAACGACTTTAACATGGGTATTAAAGCTACTCCCTGAAAATGTACGTGGTAAAGGAACTGGGATGTGGACGGGTATGTTCTTTTTAGGTCAGTTTACAGCACCTATTGTTGTAACTTTACTTCAAAAAACATTGGACTCTTTGAGTGCTGTGCTTGTGCTAATTGCTATTTGTTGTGCAATTGCATCGCTGGTCGCTGCACTAAAAAGTAAAGGTGCAAGAGATTTAAAGTGTGATGATACAAATAAGGCACCTGTTTGAACATTCAATGGGCCTAAATTCAATCTCTTAACTCCAATGAATAGAGCTTAATTGTTTCAAGCATTGATTTAGCCGCGATAGATAAAGACGTGATAGGTTTAGAAATAACGCCTACACGTCTTGCAATAATAGGGGAATTTATTTCTCTGCATATTACGCCTGCTTCTAATGCTTGCTCTTTGCAAAGTGCAGGTACAACAGCCACTCCTAAATCATTACTCACCATCCTTATAACAGTCGCTAACTGGTGCGCATCAAATGCAGGGTTGAGTGCAATGTTATGCTGCGAGAGAGTGTCTTCAATTAGCCCTCTGACAGAAGAGGGACTTTGCAGAGTAATTAACTCAAACTTTAGTAGCTCCGACCAACTAATACTATGGCACTTAGCAAGCGGATGAAATTTAGGTAAAACCACAATAAATTGATCGTTATACAGCGGATGAAATACTAAGTCACCATTATGTTTAGGCTCAAATGAAATACCGAGTTCCACCAAGTCAGCATTTACCAAGTCAATAACCGTATCAGATAACACATCGTCCACTGAGAGTTTTATGTTTGGGTACTTTGTATGAAAACGCTTAATTATTTTTGGCAAAATTGAACTGGCAAAAGAGGGCATGGCTGCGATAGATGTATGCCCAAGATCCAGTGCAAATCGCTTTTTCATCTCTCGTTCTGCTGCGTCTATTTGGTTTAATAAGTTTTTAGCGACAGGTAAAAATGCTTTACCTTCTTGGGTGAGTACTAATGTACGTGTTGTGCGAGTTAATAATTTACCGCCCAAGCTCTCTTCTAAATTTTTGATACTTAAACTAAGCGCGGGTTGCGATAAGTGTAATTTAGCTGCGGCTTCTACAAAGCTTAAGCTGGAAGCCACCTGCGTAAATGCCTTCAATTGTTTTATATTCATTTATAAGAAAAACTAATTAATAAAACATAATTATAAAATTAACTATATCTTGCTTTGTTGTCAAACTAATAAACACATTCTTAATTTGGACTTAAACAATGGCTGGATTTAATAAAGTAGTAATTACGTATTCTCAAGCGCTTGAAGGACTTGAAGACGGTATGACCGTTTTAGCTGGTGGCTTTGGCTTATGTGGTATACCTGAAAATTTAATCAAGGAAATTAGTAATAAAGGCACAAAAGAGCTAACGGTCGTATCAAATAACTGTGGCGTTGATGACTTTGGTTTAGGGTTGCTGCTTGCAAAACGACAAATCAAAAAGATCATTGCCTCTTATGTTGGCGAAAATGCAGAGTTTGAGCGGCAAATGATGTCTGGTGAACTGGATGTTGAATTGACCCCTCAAGGCACATTAGCCGAAAAAATGCGTGCCGGTGGTGCCGGTATTCCTGCCTTTTTCACCGCAACGGGTTATGGAACTCCAGTTGCACAAGGAAAAGAAGAACGTAACTTTAATGGTAAAACTTACATCTTAGAAGAGTCGATTAAAGGTGATTTTGCCATTGTTAAAGCTTGGAAAGCTGATACATATGGTAATTTAGTTTATCGAAAAACAGCACGTAATTTTAATCCTTTAGTTGCAACAGCTGGCACAGTTACGGTTGTTGAAGTTGAAGAAATTGTTGAAGCAGGGCAATTAGATCCCGATGAAATTCATACCCCTGGGATATATGTGGATCGGGTTATTAAAGGTTCATTTGAAAAACGTATAGAACAACGCACAACTCGTGCTAAACAAGTTCAAGGAGTGTAACAATGGCTTTATCCCGAGAGCAATTAGCAATGCGTGTTGCGCAAGAACTACAAGATGGATACTACGTAAACTTAGGTATTGGTATTCCAACGCTTGTTGCTAACTATGTGCCTGAAGGCATTGAAGTGATGCTTCAATCAGAAAACGGATTGTTAGGTATGGGGCAATTTCCAACAGAAGATGAACTTGATGCTGATTTAATCAATGCAGGCAAACAAACGGTGACTATGGCAACCGGCGCCTCAATTTTTGATAGTGCAGAGTCGTTTGCCATGATCCGTGGTGGCCATGTTGATTTAACTGTATTAGGCGCTTTTGAAGTGGATGTGAATGGTAATATTGCGTCTTACATGATCCCCGGGAAGTTAATTAAAGGAATGGGAGGTGCTATGGACTTAGTGGCGGGTGCCGATAACATTATTGTCACTATGACCCATGCATCAAAGCATGGTGAATCAAAGTTATTAGCAAATTGTACACTGCCACTAACTGGTAAGGGCTGTATTAAAAAAGTGCTAACTGATCTCGCTTTTATGGAAATTAAAGACGGTAAATTTCATTTGTTAGAAAGGGCGCCGAATGTCTCGGTAGAAGATATTCAACGGTTAACAGCAGGTGAGCTTGTTATTCCTGAGCATGTACCCGAAATGGACTTGCCCGAGGTGGTAGCATGAAGGCTGTTATTGTTGCTGCAAAAAGAACCGCAATTGGTGGTTTTGGACAAAGTTTATCAAGCCTATCAGCTATTGAAATAGGTAGTCAGTTACTTAAAACCGTTCTTGATGAAACACCGCAAGTAAAGCCACACATTGAGGAGGTGATTTTAGGGCAGGTGCTAACAGCTGGTTGTGGCCAAAATCCAGCAAGGCAGACAGCACTTAATGCCGGACTACCTATTAATGTGTCTGCTTTTACTATTAATCACGTATGTGGCTCAGGACTAAAAGCGGTGCAATTGGCTGCGCAATCAGTTCTTTGCGGTGATGCTAAAATGGTGGTTGCTGGTGGGCAAGAAAGTATGTCTCAGGCGGCGCACGTATTACCCAATAATAGAGTACCTAAAAAATTAGGTGACTTATCTTTGGTTGATAGCCTGATAAAAGATGGTTTGTGGGATAGTCGCGAAAACATACATATGGGAATTACAGCTGAAAATATAGCTGAAAAATTTGCTGTTTCTAGAGCGGAACAAGATGAATTTGCAGTTCATTCACAGCAAAAAGCAGCAAATGCTATTAGCAGTGGTTTATTCAAAGATGAAATTGCCCCTATTTATATTGCAAAACGTGGAGGCGATATCAAGAGTTTTGATGTTGATGAATCAGTAAAAGCTGATACACAAATTATAAACCTTAGTAAGCTTAGGCCTGCGTTCAAAAAAGACGGTTCAGTTACTGCTGGAAATAGTTCGACTATTAACGACGGCGCAGCGTTGGTGGTGGTTACTACAGACGAGTATGCAAAAAAGTTAAACTTACCTATTTTATCTGTGATTGAAGCTACCGCTTGCGAAGGTGTTGAGCCGCTTTACATGGGCACTGGCCCAATAGCGGCCACGCAGGCTGTGTGTAAAAAAGCGGGCTGGCAAGTGCATGAGATTGATTTAATTGAAGCTAATGAGGCATTTTCGGCTCAAGCTTTGTATGTAAATACTGCGCTGGGGCTAGATAGCAATAAAGTAAATGTTAACGGAGGGGCGGTTGCACTTGGTCATCCAATTGGAGCTTCAGGTTGTCGTATTTTAGTCTCGCTGATATATCAAATGCAGCGAGCTAATAAAACAAAAGGGTTAGCAACACTTTGTATTGGTGGTGGTATGGGCATTGCTATGTTGGTCTCGCGTGAGCGCACAAAGGCTTAATAAGTTTTAATATTTAAAGGCCTCCTTCATTAGCAAGCTTTATATCTTATAGAATATGGCTCCCTCAATATGTAAGAGTGAGTAACACTTCTGTGCATGTTATTTATTTGCGTGCGAAATAACTGTGAGTTTGTTTTTAAGCTCTGTTCGGTGATAGTTTCGATCGTAACCGAGTGTTGCTTGTGCATGCTCACGCATAATTCCTTCAGCACGAGCACCTTGGCGAGAAAGCATTGCATGAAATACGTGGTGATGTTGCTGATGTGCAAATGCAAAGCGTTTAAACTCTTTTTGCATATTATTTTTGTCGATGGCAAGCGCGCTTACCGAGGCAAATGGTAGGTGCTCATTTTTAGATAGTGCAGCCTGGATAGCCAAGTTACCCGACGCTTCAATAATTAGTAGATGAAAACGGCGGTTCATATCATGGTAGGTTGCTAAGTCATCTTCAGTTAGTTCGGCCCCTTCAAATAATAAATCACCACAAGCAAGAAGGGATTGTATTTCATGTTTTTGTTCTTCGTTAAGGCCGTTTTCAGCAGCTTGTCGAGCAGCTAGGCCCTCTAATACTCCTCTTACTTCAATAGCGCCTTCAATTTCAATTGGTGAAACTGAGCGGACTTCGTAGCCACGCCTAGGAAGTTTGGTCAACAAACCTTCTTGTTCAAGTGTTCTAAATGCAATTCTTACCGGCGTTCTTGAAACACCTAGACGTTCAGAAGTAGCAATTTCAACGAGCCTTTCTCCGGTTTTTAGTGCTCCAGTTAAAATCATTTGTCGCAATGTGGTTACTGCATTTTGGCCTGACTTAGTCATAAAAAATTACCTCAATTACTTTTTAAACTGGATCCAATTAGGAATCTACACTGCATATAGTCATTGAAATAGTGTGAATTTACAACTAAAGCGTGACTAAAAGTGCAAAAAAGAAAATTATATGGATCCAATTTACGCATGTTTGTTTTATTTATCTGGATTATTAGTTTATATTGGATCCAATGACAACAAAAACACAACAGGAGATCAAGGTATGGCTAAGCAGACCTTTATTAAAAATACATGGTATGTGGCGGCAATGAGTGATGAAATCAATCACAATAAACCACTCGGCCGAAAAGTGTGTGATCAAAGTATTGCTTTTTATCGTCAGGCGGATGGAAAAGTAGCTGCGGTGCTAGATTTTTGTCCACACCGTGGAGCAGCTTTATCTTTAGGATATGTTGAGGACGGCTTGCTTGTATGCGGCTATCATGGTCTAAAAATGGGTGAGGACGGTAAAACAAAAGAAATGCCGCTGCAACGAGTGCAGAAATTTCCGTGTATGAAGTCATTTGCAGTTGAGGAGCGCTTTGGTTTTATCTGGGTTTGGCCTGGTGATAAAGAGGCTGCAAATACAGATCTTATCCCACACTTACCTTGGGCTGAAGATGATACTTGGGCCTATGGGGGGGGTTGTATCATATAAAATGCGACTATCGTTTAATGATCGATAATCTAATGGACTTAACTCATGAAACCTACGTTCATGCTAGTAGTATAGGTCAAAAAGAAATTGATGAGTCTCCGGTGCAAACTGAAGTAGAAGGCGATAAAGTTTTTTGTCGCCGTTATATGGAAAATATTATGGCACCGCCATTTTGGCGAACTGCTCTGGAGGGTAATGGGCTTGCATCGGATACACCAGTAGACCGTTGGCAAATTTGTCGCTTTATGCCGCCATCACATGTAATGATTGATGTGGGTGTAGCACATGCTGGTTATGGTGGTTTTGATGCACCAAAAAATAAAAAAGCGAGCAGTACAGTGGTTGATTTTATTACTCCTGAGACTGAAAATACGATGTGGTACTTTTGGGGGATGGCACGTAATTTTAATGCTCAAGACGTTACATTAACTGATAAAATTAGAGAAGGGCAAGGCAGTATTTTCCAAGAAGATTTAGAGGTATTAGAACGTCAGCAGCAAAATCTGAAGAGTTTCCCGCAATTTGATCTTTTAAAGCTTGATATAGATGCCGGTGGTGTTCAGTCGCGACGTATCATTGAGCGTTTAATCGATAAAGAAATAAATGCGAAAAATATATCTACAGACGAGCTACCACTCCAATCAGTAACATTTTAACAAAGGGAATTAGGATGATTTCAGTTATTGTTAAAAATGTGGTCGTTGAAGCAAAGGCGGTTGTGAGGCTCGTACTAGGACGCGCTGATAATGTGGATTTGCCCCCATTTGAGGCAGGTGCACATATTGATATAAAGCTACCAAATGGTTTGCTTCGTCAATATTCTCTATGTCGGTTACAGTGCGACCCACGTTACTACGAAATTGCAGTATTAAAAGATCCTCAATCTCGTGGTGGATCAGCAGAGGTACATAGCCTACAAATAGGCGATAGAGTCGAAGTAAGTGAACCTAAAAATCACTTTTCATTGCTGAATCCAAAGAAAAATACATTACTGATTGCAGGTGGAATAGGGGTTACGCCATTATTAACGATGGCTCAAACATTACATAGTTTAGGGACACCTTTCGCATTTCACTATTGCGCTAAATCTTCTGAAACTGCAGCATTTGTTGAAGCATTAAAATTAGGGTCGTTTAGCGATAAAATAGCGTTTCACTTTAGCCAAGAATTGCAATCGGGTCGTATGGATGTAGAACAGGTGCTAAGTGAGCATATTCATGATACTGACTTGTATATATGTGGCCCTGCTGAGTTTATAACATATGTATTAAATCATGCTCGTTTGCTGGGTTGGTCTGAGGAGAGATTGCATCGAGAGTACTTCGCCGCACCAGTGGTTGCTGAAAATATTTCAGAAGACACGTCATTCACTATAAAAATTGCTAGCTCAGGTAAACAGTTTACTGTAGGCGAAGGGCAGTCTATCTCTCAAGTGCTAGAGGTTAATGGGATATTTATACCAGTTGCGTGTGAATCAGGAGTTTGTGGAACTTGCCAAACTGGTGTAGTGGAAGGCAATCCGGAACATCGCGATGTTTTTTTAACAGACAAAGAAAAAGCACAAGGCAAGTTGATTATGCCGTGTTGTTCAAGAGCAAAAACAGGGTCCATAACACTCGATTTATAAATACACTTACACGTATAAAACGATTTATAATTACTTTTATACGTGTAACCCGTATCAGCAACGCATAATTTAGGCTTTCCCACGAAATGCCGAGATACAGCTTGCTAGAATTACAAAGCCTAAAGACACGTTAAACGCGAGTGAAATTGTACTCATTAAAGCATGACTATGTTGCGCTGAAAACGTGCTGTCCCCTAAGTAATAATGCACAATTAAATTTACCAAGCTCATTCCAAATAAATTACCAATTGTTCGTGATAAATTCATGGAAGAAGAGGCTACGCCTAACTCATTCTTATCTACAGCACCCATAATTGCATTATTGTTAGGCGTTGAGAATAAGCCAAAGCCAATACCTAACAATAACAGTGAGCCACTAATGTATGTGATACTTGAGTCCATAGATAACAGTGATAGTAAAAAAAAGCTGACCATAACAATTATACAGCCAAATGTAGCTATTATGCGTGGCTGTAATTTATCTGAAAGTTTACCGGACAATGGTGCCATAATGGCCATAGAAACCGCTTGCAGTAACACGATTTGGCCAGCATGAGAAGGACTTAACCCTTTAATATACTGCAGATATAAGCTTAACAAAAAAGCCAATGAAAAATTACTGGCGTACATTAAAAACGATGTAGACAGCGATAAGCTAAATACTCTGCTTTCTAAGAACATTTGTACTCTGATTAGTGGTCGCCTGCTTTTACTTTGGTGAATAATAAATAATCCTAAGCTTATTACCGAAAGTAATGTTAAACCCCATCCAGTCATAGTGGGTAAATCACTGAGTCCTAATACTAAACATATTGCAAAGAGTGAGAAAAGCGCAGTACCCCACCAGTCAAACGAGGATTTTTTATCGTTTTTCCACTCACCATGTAAAAAAAGTTTAATAGCAAGTAGTAGCAGAAGGACAAGCGGAATTTGAGAGTAAAATACAGCCCGCCATCCCCATATTTCGGTGAGCCAACCGCCTATTGCAGGGGCTGCACTTAAGCCTATATACACACACGCTGCAGAGGTGCCCAGTGCCATGCCTCTTTTATTATTTGGCGTAATAGAAGTAATAATTGCAACACCAATACCAAAAATCATGGCACCTGCAGCGCCTTGTACAAAACGCCAAAAAAGTACCCATTCAATTGATGACGCAATAGCACACATCAGTGATGCTAGTGCATTTAGGCCTAAACCAAATGCATATACTCGTTTTCGACCATAGTTATCGGCTATTTTCCCGCAAGGCAGCATAAATATCACGCTACTAAGTAAGTAAAGGGTCGGCATCCAACCAATCATTTTAGCGCTTGCTTGTAAATCCTCGGCAAGATTTGGAATAGCTATGTTGACGCCGGCCATGCCGAGAGGTCCGATAATAGATCCGCTGCATACAATTATAAGCGCGATGTTAGTAATAGGGAGTTTAAACAAATATGATCCTTAAACGCATAGACTATAAAAATAATAAAAGGTGGTGTTTGAGAACATGGGTTTTTTAATGCGTTTATTATTGCTAATAGCAACAGAGGTAGCAAGCTGGTCTACTAAGTATCTACGTAATTTTTAATTAGCGTATTTTTGGTCCAATATGATGAGGTATTACTTTGTAGGCCATTGAAAAAGTAATACCTCAGTTTGAGTTAATATAATTAAAACAAGCCTTTAAGCTTCACATAAGCGCTTAATTATTCGCCTAGCGTGATTTGCACCGGTATCAACATGGATATCAATCATAGGTTGCCCTTTAAAGTGCTTCATTGATTTGTGTTGCGCTTCAATAACCACTTTGTCTTCATTGAACGTGTAACGAGTTTGTTCTACTACTTTTTGTTTTACGTTTTCAATATCAGTTGTTGGGTTTGTTGATATAGTCCAAAAATAATGACATGTTTCTTCTGTCTCTGGAGTTATGCAATGTAAGCCACGCATATGAAAGCCGCCACGGTTAGGGTTAGTTACCGATTCACTGTTTGCGTCAATACCGCCAGTCCATATCCTTAAATGTGATGGATAGAATTCAATTTCTTGCCAGCGATCTATTTTATCTTTAAATGGATAAGCAGCTGTATATGTTGGTGGCGGGGTTGAATTTGGCATGTAACGTTTTACGGTCACTTTATCACCTATAGCTTCTACATCCATTTGTGCATGCATATGCGTTTTAGCGTCACCACCAATCGTTTTAAGGTGTACGTAACCTAAGTGGCTAAGATCAAGTAAATTGTCATGTATGAGTTGAAATGGTGCTTGGTAGTGATATACATCACCATCGTAAACATATTTTTCGTCAGAATGATAAAGATAGCGAGGTGGGTCTTGATCAGGGGTTGAGCCTTGCTCTGAACCAAACCAAATCCAAATTAAATCATCTTGCTCTTTAAGTGTAAAAGGCGTTACTTTTGCTTTTCTTGGAACTTTTTTTTGCCCTGGTACTTCAAGACATTGGCCTTGGCCATTAAATAATAGACCATGATAACCGCATCTTAATCCTTCTTTTTCAAGTGTTCCCATCGATAAAGGTAGTTGGCGATGGCAACAACGATCTTCAAGTGCGCTAGCATGGCCTTGTGCATCTCTAAATAAAACTATAGGGGTGTTTAATAAAGTGCGAGCTAGTGGCTTGTCGGTTAACTCTTTGCTTAGTGCTGCTAAGTACCACATGTTAAGAGGAAAGGGGGTTTTAGTGTCCGAATTAGTTTGTGTATGTGTGGTCATAAGTGTCTCGTGTAAAGTCTAGTGTTAAAATTTTCTCTATAAATCTAGCGTTAGAGAGTCGCTTAACGCTCTTGAACAACAGGGTGTGAACCTATCGTTTTTTGCCTTTTCATCAGCAGTAAAGAATTCATCTCTGTGGTCGGGTATACCGCATGTCACAGTGGTAACGCATGTCCCGCAAATTCCCATTTCGCATGATACGTCTAACTCAATACCCGCATCTTCCATTGCTTCTAATGCGGTTTGCTCTGCAGAAACATCAATTTCTAAGCCTGAACGGCTCAAAATGAGCTTAAACGGAATATCTTCAGTACCTTCTGCTTTAGGTTCAGCTTTAAAATTTTCTTTGTGTAAGTACTCGTCTTTCCAGTTATTTGATTTTGCACTGTCAAAAATATATTCCATATAAGCTGCTGGGCCACAAGTGTATAAATGCGTATTCGTTTTAAATTCATCAATAAGTTCTTTGGCATCTTTTTTTGGCTGGGTTGAAAAGTGAAAAAATACCTTTTCAGAAAATGAACACTCTAGCAATTCTTGATAAAAAGCAGCCTCTACGGGGGATTTAGCATGATAATGAAGCTCAAAATCAACGCCGTTAATATCAAGCTCTCTTGCCATTGAGATTATCGGAGTAATGCCTATACCGCCTGCGAATAATAGTGCTTTATTATGAGTTGAATTGAGTGCAAAGAGGTTGCGAGGATCAGAAATTGATAATGTATCACCGACTTGCACATCAGAGTGAAGTGCAATTGAGCCTCCTCGTGAATTGGCATCTTTTAATACAGCTATTTTATAAAACTCATCGGATTGAGGATGGCTGATAAGTGAGTACTGACGAGTTATTTTATCATTAAGCACCACATCAATGTGGCTACCCGCATCAAATTTAGGTAAAGCTTGCCCATTTATAGGTATTAGCTCAAAACTGACAATATTAGGTGTTTCAACCTTTTTACTGCGTACGTTTACTGAAAACATAAAGTTCCTAATGTTTGTTACTTTATGTTTATAATGTTGAATTATAGTTGAGGTGTCAACTATAATTTGGGTGTAGAGATTAACTTAGTGTTAACGTTATGAATGTAAAACTCTTTGCTCGTAATAAGCAATGATCATAAATAGTTTTAATCTCAAGATTTACCTAGTAAAATTTATTTATACCTAAAAATTGGAAAAACCAATGCCTTCTAAACCCAAAGAACCTAGTGCTAAGCAGCTAGATCTTGAACGATATATACCTGCGCTTGTAAATTTTCTTTCTAATAAACTCTCAAGTGGTGCATCTGTATGCTATCGAAAAAACTTTAATGTAGGCGTTATTGAGTGGCGTGTATTAGCAATGCTCAAGGTGGAATCAAATATTTCTGCAAATCGCATCTGTCAGGTCATTGGTTTAGATAAAGCCGCTGTGAGTCGAGCTTTAAAACAATTACAAACGTTAGGCCATATTAGCTTTATAAAAAATGCTAAAGATGGTCGTTCATCATTAGCAAAGCTGACGGAAAAAGGTGAAAAGTTACATGATAAAATTCTCTATGTAGCTTTAGAGCGAGAAAGATTGTTATTACAAGGGGTTTCACAAAAAGAGCTTGATACACTTATTGAGGTATTGTTAAAACTAAATAAAAACATTAAGCAAGTAAATGAGTTTAAGGTAAGTAATACCACATAGGGATTCTTCCTCAAACTGTTGAAAGGTAGTTGTTTAAATTTTTTGTTGCTCAATCTAAACTACTGTAAAGTTATACACTTGCTAAGAAGTGGTCTATTTTAACTGAAAATAGCTTTAGGCGTTCAGATATTGTTTTAGGAACAACTCGATGAAAAGCATAATATTTAGGACGATTTTTTGGATTTGGCTCTAGTTAGTTCTAAATTTTGAATACAAAATAATAAAAACTTAGAATTTAAATTCAGCGTAAAAATTATATAGATAGATTATTTAGGTTTTTAACCGTTTAAAATGTATAGTTTAATTGGTACGACTGAGTGGATTCGAACCACCGACCCCTACCATGTCAAGGTAGTGCTCTAACCAACTGAGCTACAGTCGTACAATTTTTGAGGTTTTACTTAAATGTTGGTACGACTGAGTGGATTAGAACTACTGACCTTTGGACCGGGTGATCAAGAGTAGGTAGTGCTTTTTCCTTCAATTATACTTTTTTAAATGTTGGTACGACTGAGTGGATTCGAACTACTGACCTTTGGACCGGGTGATCAAGAGTAGGTAGTGCTTTTTCCTTCAATTATACTTTTTTAAACGTTGGTACGACTGAGTGGATTCGAACCACCGACCCCTACCATGTCAAGGTAGTGCTCTAACCAACTGAGCTACAGTCGTATTACTTTATTTAAGTAAGTGTTAATTGCTTAACAACGGCGGCTAATATATAGCGTGGCGGTTGGTGAATCAAGCAAGTTTGTTGTTTTTGAGTTTATTTGCCGTTTTTTTATTCATATTGGGCTTATTTCACACGTTTTATAAAAACCTTGCCACCAAACCACATGTTTTTTAGCTGAGCTTTTAAGTAAGTTCAGTAAGTTACTTGTTGAGCCCGTTTTTACTAAGTTATTAATTTGAGGGCTTGAGATACTTTCGTTAAACCAAAGCTCATTATAAAGCGGTTGTAGTACCTCTAGATAACCAGTTAATTGCGCTTGATAGGGCTGAATTTCTTTTAGGTAAAACTTTTGAAATACGTTGCTTATGATTTTTGCGTTTTTATTATTTTTATCCTCTGGGCACAGCGTATTAAAGTTTAGTGTTTTTACAAACTGTGTAGCGTTGTTATTTAACACGACCTGCATGCGGACTGATTGAATGAGTGCTTGGTTAAATTGAAATTTATTAAGCTGCTCGAGTGCACTAAAAATAGAGTCGCTATTAATTTCACTAAATTCTTTAGCCTTAATTTGCTGTTTAATGAGTACAAGTTGCTTTAGCGCAAATACGGTATCGCGAAAACCAGCGGGTTCAGTAGTGAGCTCGTTTGAGGTGAGTTGCCAGGTACGATTTAACTCAGGTTCTTTAAATAACATGGTATTAAAAAAGTACATTAGGTGTGTTTCTTTATAGTTTTTGGCTGCGAGTATTTTTGTGTAACTAGGGCTATTTTTATCAAGCGTATTTAAGCAAACCTGCGCACTTTTAATAAAGTTTATTTGATATTTTAATTGCCCAGCAGCGCTGGCTGTTTTTCCTAATTGGTTATTGTGCTCACTTATAAGCACGTTAAGCTTACATTGGCTAATGCCTGCAAGCTCCACAATACTCAGTGTTAGGTCGCTTTGTGCTATTGGGGGAGGCTGCAGTAAGGGGAGTTGCTTGAGTGGCGCAGGCTCTGTGGTGCTTGTATCAACTGTGCTACTTAAGCGTTCAATATAAGTAGCGTTTATACTACTTTGTGGTTTGTTGCAGCCAGTAAGCATTAAAAAACACATTACCAGCAAAGCAGCTGATAATGTTTTAAGGCTGAGCTTATTTGTTTTGATTGAGTGCATCACTGTTAACAAATTCATATTTTAGACGCTTTCTTACTGTTAGCATTAATAAAATAGCAGCGACACTAAGGCCTACTATTATTCCAACCCAAAAGCCATGCGGTCCCATAGCTGGCACAATTATGTCTGTTCTTGCCAATACGTAACCTAAACAAAAGCCGATTAACCAATACGATATAAACGTAATATACGATATAGGCGTGGTGTATTTTAACCCACGAAGCATGCCATTTGCAGCAACCTGTAATGCATCGGGTAACTGGTAGACACACGCTAGTATCATAATTGATGAAGCCAATGCCATAACAGCGGGGCTGTCGGTATACAGTTGGCTAATTAAATCACGACCTGTAAAAGTCATAAGTGCCAAAAATAGTGCAATTACAATAGCTAATATGTAACTAGTCGATACGGCAACTTTTAACTGCTGTAAATTATTTTGACCATATAGATTACCAATACGAATACTTATAGCGATAGATAGGCTCAGTGGCATCATAAACAGTAATGTAGTTACACTCGCTGCTATTTGATGCCCCGATACAGCCACTGCACCTAAATGCGCAATAAATAGCGGTATACACGCAAATAAAGTGACTTCAAAAAAGGTGGCAAGTGAAATTGGTATACCTAGCTTAGTAATAATACCAATGGTAGTGAAATTAGGTTTTTCGAATGATGAAAGAAGGCCTCTAGCATCTACCTTTTTACTCATTTGGCAGTAAGTGACTTGTGCTATTGCCATAACAGTTAAAACAATTGCTGTGGCAATGCCACAGCCTGCGCCGCCATAAGCAGGAAAACCAAATAAGCCATTTATGAAAATATAATTTACTGGAATATTAACGGCTAAACCTAATAGGCTTATATAAAAGGCGGGTTTGGTCATCCCCATGCCCTCGGTAACGTTTCTGTATACTGTAAAAATTAAAAATCCAAACACACCCCATTTCACAAAATGGATGTAGTCAATGGCAAGGTTTGCAATAGCAGGCGTTGTATCGAGCTTTAAAATAATGGCATCTGCTAAATGGGCAATACCAAAACCTGTAAAGCTTAAAATAGCGGTTAAATAAAGCGCTTGTTGAAAATAGTGGCTAATGCCTTTGCGGTCATCGCTGCCCGAAAACTGCGCAATAATACCAGTAAGCGCTAATAAAATACCTTGCAGAGCAAGTAATAATGGGTTCCATATTCCTGTTGCAATAGAAAGTGCAGCTAAGTCAGTAGGGCTAACTTGGCCGGCCATAATTGTGTCGACTACCGACATTAAAATAAGTGTAACTTGTGCTAAAAAAACGGGTAAGGCTAGGGAAAGTAAACGCTTGGCTTCCCAATTGCAAAAGGTCATAAAAAAAGCTATTAAATAAAACAGGCGGCAATTGTAATCTATTGCGTTTCAAATAAAAATCACAGTAGTGAATGATTTTATGAGTTGATACGTTAAACTAGCACTTTGTAATAATTTTAAGTGATTTTATGTTTACAGGAATAGTGCAAACACAAGCAACAGTGGTCTCTAAAACTCAAGCTGATGGTGTGTTACGCTTAGTTGTATCGGTGAGCGATGAGTACGTTAAGCATTTAGATTTAGGCGCAAGTATTGCTATTAATGGCTGTTGTTTAACGGTTGTGCAAGTTGAGCTAAGTAATCATGATGTGGTGGCGCAAGTGCATTTCGATGTGATTGACGAAACTCTAAAGTTAACTAATTTAGGCTTGCTTGAGCTAGGTAGTTTAGTAAATTACGAACGCTCTGTTACGTTTGGTACTGAGCTAGGTGGGCATATAGTGTCTGGGCATATTCATTGTACGTCACAAATCTCTCAAATAGTGAAGCTTGAGAATAACTGTAAAATACAATTAAGCTTGCCAAAAGAGTGGAAAAAGTATGTGTTATATAAAGGCTTTGTTGCTATAAATGGCGCAAGCTTAACCGTAGGCGAAGTTGATGAACAAGGTTTTTGGATACACCTAATTCCCGAAACGCTCGCCATTACAAACATTGGTGCAGCGCAAGTGGGTGACAAGTTTAATATTGAAGTTGATCAGCAAACTTACACTATTGTAAATACGGTAGAGAACTACTTACGCCATCAGGCTTAAGTTAAAATATTTGTTCGTCGTCACTGTCTACGTGTAGCTCCAATTTATTGTTAGCATGGTCTATATGCATATTTAAATGAATTGGGTTACAGCAGGCAGTGCAATCTTCTATATAGTCTTGATCGCCGCTGCTAGCGTCTAAGTCTAGATGTATGTGGTGTCCGCAGTGTGGGCACGTTATTCGTTGTGATAAAAAATCTTTCATAATCACTCCAGTTATAAATAATTAAGTTAGGTTCAACTTAATCGCTTACAGATGAACGTCTACTTACTCATTAAATATAGTGCTCAAATGCAGCTTATGACACTTATTTTATACCTTCAAATACCAGCTTTTCTATATGTTGTTTAGCTTCAGTAAGATAGTGACCGGCAAAGATGTTGGCGTGATTTAAAATGGGGTATAGCTGGTATATTAACTTACGCTTCTCGTAATTTTGAGAAAGCGGGTAGTGCGCGTTATAGGCGCTATAAAAGTCTTTAGGCAGGGGGGCAAATAGTTCGCTCATTGCAATATCCACTTCCCGATCACCATAATAACAAGCCGGGTTAAATATTGTTGGTTCTGCTTTTAAAAATCCCATATTGCCACGCCAAAAATCGCCATGCAGTAATGAAGGTTGTACTTGATGGCTATGTAGTTGCTCTTTTACGGTATTAATTAAGCGTTCGGGTTCAATAAAGTTAATGCCTTTTTCAGCGAGTAGTTGTAATTGCCACCCTATACGCTCTTCGGCGTAAAATACATCCCACTTTTTGTGCCAGCGGTTTGGCTGTATGGTTGTGGCTAGATAATTATCTACATCAAAACCAAACATAGCTTGGTCATGTTTTTGATGCATTTTAGCGAGGTTACGCCCCATATTAGTCCACGTGTCGTGGGGTTGTTTATCTAAAACGAGCCATTGTAAAACAATAAACGAAAACTCTATATTTGCACCAGTTGTAATACATTCAGGTACTTTAAAATTACTATTTTGCGCCAAAAGCTTTAAGCCAATAAATTCACTTTCTAAACGCTCGAGCTCGCTTTTTAGTGCTATTTTAACGAGGTAGTTATGCGTACCATTGGTAATATGAAATAGTTTGTCGGTGTTTGTACTTTGTAATTGGCGTTTGTAGGTGTGCTTAAAGTCAAAATTGATGGCTCGGCTGATGTGCTCATTTACTGTTTTCCACATAACAATTGCTCGCCTTTTAAACAGATACTTAAACTATGGCAAAAAGGTATTAATTTAACAATCTAAACGTTGTAAAATTAACGGCTATATTGAATAAAATTACACTTACTGTAGTGGAGTTAAAATGAACAAAAGTTTAATAACCAATTTGCTAGCGGGTTTATGTGTTGTTGTAGGTTTTATGTTTAACCAAGCAATTGTGTTGTCTGTTGGTTTATTTGCACTTTCTGGCGCGGTAACTAATTTATTAGCTATTCATATGTTATTCGAAAAAGTCCCGTTTTTATATGGTTCTGGTGTTATAGCGCTTAAGTTTGAAAGCTTTAAAGTAGCTATACGAAACCTGATATTAACGGAGTTTTTTTCAGAGCAAAAAATTAATAATTTACTCAATAAAGCGCAGCCCAATATCGACTTTGAGCCAATAATTAGCAATGTTGATCTAAACCCTGCATTCGACAATTTGTTAGAGGTAATAGAGCAGTCTCAGTTTGGTAGTATGCTAGGAATGTTTGGCGGTACAGCGGCAATAGAGCCGATGCGTGAAAAGTTTATTGAAAAAATGCAATTGTCGCTTAGTGAGATTTCTCAAACTGACGACTTTACAGCATTAGTAAGCCAAACACTTTCACAAGGTAATAGCGCAGAAAGCCTACATAAAACGGTGCTTAAACTAGTTGATGAGCGCTTAGATGAGCTTACTCCTAAAATGGTTAAAGAGATTATTCAGACCATGATCCGCGAGCACCTAGGCTGGCTTGTAGTGTGGGGCGGTGTGTTTGGTGGTTTATTTGGTTTAATAGCGGCCGTTATTTAAATCTAGCGACTAATAAAAAACTTAATCATTCGATAGCATTAAATAGTGTACTTACTGCGTTAAAAATTATTTGTATAGAATAACTACACGTTGTTATTTGTGCCTGTTATTGCACTATTTTCTTAGTGAAATAATAGAGCACTAATTTAATGCAATTGGTATAACTTATTTTTTCAGGCTGTTATTATCGCCCCCATAATTTAGTCGTGTTTTTTTAGGAGCAACGGTGAGCAAAACGTTAGCCAGTTATTATCAGCAAGCATACGCGTGCGATCAGCAGCATTTTAATCAGTGTTTTTATTGTGGCTGTGAAGCGACAGAGCGCGATCATTGTCCGCCACTACATATGCTACAAAGTATCGTTGATTTAGGTGAAGAGGCTGACTTTATCTCTATCCCTGCGTGTTATGAGTGCCACGCACTTTTACATAACGAAAGACTGATGACGATTGATGAGCGCTTTACCAAGCTTAAAAAAAAGCTCTCAAATAAATATGCTAAACCACTGCGCGTTTATAACATGTGGGAAGAAAGCGAACTTGGCGACATGAGCGACGAGTTTGCCCATAGTATTCAAGCGGGTATGAAATTAGGCAAAGAAGCCGCTGAGCGTTTAGCCTTTACGGGTTTTAGCTATGCCACAGAAGATGCCAAAGTAGCAGTGCGCGAAAAAACAAAAGAGTTTGATGTAGAAGGCATGATATTTACCGACTTTAAAGAGGCGTTAAATTACTGCATTAACGATTTAAATGTTCAAAAAAGCGACTTTTATAAAATTTTGGTTGAAGACTACCAAGGCGATTTTAATAAAGCATTGAGCCAGTATCGTCATCGTCATGACAAAGTTACTGCGGCTAAAGACGGTAATACACTTATTAAAGATTTTTCAAAGCTACATAAGCAAAACTCTGATTTTGTAACGCGTACGGTTAAGCACTTTATTAGTAAAGATCTCTCGCTTACCACCGAAGGTGCGCTTGAAAAGCTATATAACAATTATATAAAGAAATAATTACAGAAATTCATCTTAATTAACTGCGTTTTCACCTGTTTTTTTGGCTTTATCCTTTAGGTTTCGCTAAAGTAGCAAAAAAACAGGAGATCCAAACAACATGCAAAAATTTGCACCTTCTTTATTAGCGGTTGGCTTAGCTGCTGCACTTGTAGGCTGCCAAGAAAACGGCCCACAAGACGATAAAATAACAATTAACAAAAATCCTTACCCAAGTACTTATCAGCCACTTTCTACATCAAGCACTCTTATCACAAATGCAACAGTACTGACAGGTACTGGTGAGCGTTTAGATGAGGCTGATGTATTACTTGTTGATGGTAAAGTACAACAAGTCGGTAAAGACTTAACAGCGACTGCTGATATTACAATTGATGCACATGGAAAATGGGTAACACCGGGTATTATTGACGTACATTCACATTTAGGCGCATACCCAAGTCCTTCGGTCGAGTCGCATCAAGATGGTAACGAAATGACCAGCCCTAACACTGCAGAAGTGTGGGTTGAGCATTCTGTTTGGCCGCAAGATCCAGGCTTTAATCGTGCACGCGAAGGCGGCATTACTTCTCTACAAATTTTACCAGGCTCAGCTAACTTATTTGGTGGACGCGGCGTTACGCTTAAAAACGTACCAGCGCACACTATGCAAGGGATGAAATTTCCAGAGGCGCCGTATGGTTTAAAAATGGCGTGTGGTGAAAACCCTAAACGTGTTTATGGTCGTCAAGGTGTATTGCCTTCAACCCGTATGGGTAATATGGCTGGTTACCGTATGGCATGGGCTGAAGCCGCTGAGTACAAACGTGCATGGGATAAATACGATGCCGATTATGAAGCCGGTTTAAACCCAGAAGCGCCAGTACGTGATATTAAACACGATACGCTTCGCGGTGTGCTTGAAGGCGAAGTACGTATTCATAATCATTGTTATAAAGCTGAAGAAATGGCAATGATGATTGACCTGTCAAAAGAATTTGGTTACCACGCAGGTACTTTTCATCACGGTGTAGAAGCATATAAAATTGCTGACTTACTTGCGCAAAATGGTTCGTGTGCTGCACTTTGGCCAGACTGGTGGGGCTTTAAAATGGAAGCCTACGACATGGTTCAAGAAAACGTGGCTATTGTTGATGCGGTTAAAAACTCGTGTGCAGTTGTTCACTCAGATTCAGATACTACTATTCAGCGTTTAAACCAAGAAGCGGGCAAGGTGATGTACCGAGCTAACGAAAATGGTTTTGATATTTCTGAGCAACACGCTATTAAATGGATCACGTCTAACGCTGCTAAATCGCTAGGTATTGATGACAAAACAGGTTCACTAGAAGCGGGTAAGCAGGGCGATGTTGTTATTTGGAATCAAAGCCCATTTAGTGTCTATGCTAAAGCTGAACAAGTGTTTGTTGATGGTGCAAAGGTTTACGATAGAAACGACAGCGCGTACCAAGCAACAAGTGATTTTATGTTAGGTCAACAATAAGGAGCACCCAGAATGAAAAATTTATCACGTTCGTTTTCGCTTTCTCTGGTTGCTGCAGGATTATTAGCATCTGGTGCTGTAAGCGCACAATCGCTAGCAATTATTAATGCAACATTGCATACGTCTTCTGATCAAGGTGTATTAGAAGCGGCAAGCATTGTAATGACAGATGGTAAAATCACAGCGATTAACCCAACTGAAATTAAAGTAGATCAAATTATTGATGCAAAGGGCCAAATTGTAACCCCTGGCTTTATAGCAAGTATTAATCAACTTGGTTTGGTTGAAGTAAGTGCAGTTGCAGGCTCACGCGATGCAGGTGAAGAAAAAGCCGGTATTGATTTTGATGTAAGCCTTGCTTACAACGCACACTCAAGCTTAATTCCTTACGCTCGTAAAGGCGGCGTAACACGCGATGTAATTACTCCTCATGGCGGCGATAGCATTTTTTCAGGCCTTGCGAGTGTTGTTGATTTAAGTGGTAGTTTTGACAGCGACATGCAAAAACAAGCGGCTTTAATTGTTTACTTAGGTGAGCGCAGTAAAGGCTCACGTGCTTTTACTTTGCAAACACTTATTAATAAGCTTGATGAGCACAAAACTAAAGCTGGTAAAAAAGCGAAAAAAGATGACGACAAGCCAAGTACTGAAGATAAAGTAATGGCAAAAGTACTCAGTGGTGAAATGCCATTAGTGGTTGGCGTTTCGCGTGCGGCGGATATTATAGAGCTAATTAAAGTAAAAGAGCAATTTGGTATTAACCTAGTACTTAACGGCGCGCAAGATGCTGTTGTAGTAAAAGAGCGCGTTGCTAAAGCAAATATTCCAGTGATTATTAGTGCAATGGATAGCTTACCAGGAAGCTTTGATTCGCTTCATGCGAGTTTAGATAATGCTAGTGTGCTTGAAAAAGCAGGCGTTAAAGTATTATTAACGGTAGGTGGCGATGCAAGCCACAATATTTATCAGCTGCGTTTTGATGCTGGTAATGCTGTGTCGTACGGTATGAGCCAAGAAGGTGCGTTAAAAGCGCTTACATCAAACGTTGCTGATGTATTTGGCATTAATGCAGGTAGTCTTGAAGTTGGCAAAGCTGCTGATGTAGTAATATGGAGTAATGACCCGTTTGAGTTAAGCAGCCATGTGAGCAAAATGTTTATTAATGGTGTTGAGGTATCTACACAATCTCGTCAAGATAAACTGCGTGACCGCTATACGACAGATTCAAAAATGCCACGTGCTTATACCAACCCGCAATAATACTTAATCAATTTGAGGGATTAAATCTGACGGTAACTGCGTTAAAAATTTCTGATATAGAGCAACTAAATAACGAAATTTTTGCCTTGTTATCGACAAGATTTTCTTGCCTCAAAGTTGA